>BBZO01000006.1 GCA_001304875.1 Clostridia bacterium UC5.1-2E3 | reverse complement strand
CCCGGCAGCCGCTTCCACCAGCTTCGCGCGGGACGGTCTGGCCCCCACGCTGACAAACAGCCTTTCCTGGCGCTTCGCCGCGGCGACCGCCACCACCGGGAAGTCCACCGCCTCGTTGCGCATGGACTGGTAGGAAATCTCCATGGGCGTCTTTCTCACAATCAGATGGGTCAGGATATCCCGGTCCCTCTCCCTCTCTGCAAATTCAGCCAGCGGGATTTCTCCGCCCTTAAACAGGCGCACACTTGTCTCCATGGCCAGAAAGCAGGTGAGCACGTCGGAAAAGCCGAAGCGCCCGAATATGCTTCCTCCCACTGTGGCGCAGTTTCTGAACTGCACGCCCACGATGTGGCGCACGGCCTCCCGCACGGCCCCCTTCGTGTAGGCGTTTAAGCCCTCGTGGCATTCCAGATCGCGGAGCGTGGCCATGGCACCGATGACGAACTCTCTTTCCGTCTCCTCGATCTCCCCCAGGCCCAGCCGGGATAAATCCACCGCGGTCTTTGCCTGCTTATCCTCCATCTTGAGCCAGAGATTTCCGGCCACGATGACGGAGGATTTCTTCTGATTCGCCTCGTAGGCCTGCTCCAGGCTGTCAGCCAGAAGGTATTCTGAAAACATCATCTTTTATCTCCCCCTTATCGGTCTGTAATTCCATAGATCAGCGCGTTTACAATGGCCGCGGCCACGTTGCTCCCGCCCTTTCTCCCGCGCGCCACAATGCAGGCACGTCCTCAAGCTCCATAATAAGCTCCTTGGCCGGGATCACATTGACAAAGCCCACGGGCACGCCGATGACCAGGCTGGGCTTCAGCGCTCCCTCCCGGATCCGCTCATGGAGCCGGATGAGGCCGTGGGCGCATTTCCCACCGCGAAAATAAGCTCGCCGGAAAGCTCTGCCGCCTTGTCCACGCTGACCGCCGCCCGCGTCTCGCCCAGGGCCTTCGCCCGGCCGCCACGTCCTCGTCGGCCATGAAGCAGAACACCTGGCCGCCCAGCTTTCCCAGCGCGGTCTTGTTGATGCCCGCCCGGGCCATGTTGGTGTCGGTGACGATACTCGCCCCCGCTTAAGCGCCGCATGCGCGGCCTCCACCGCACCGTCGGAAAACACCAGATTATCGGCGTAGTCGAAGTCGGCGGTGGTGTGGATCACACGCTTGATGACCGCCTCCTGCTCCGGCGGAAAGGTCCGCTCTCCCAGCTCGCGGGCGATGATCTCAAAGCTCCTCGCCTCGATCTCGCCCGGAAGCAGTTTTTCTATCGTTTCTCTCACGTCGTCTCTTCCTGTCTCAGTATTTTGTAGACCATTTCCATGTCCAGATGTTCGCGCAGCGCCCCGGCTAAAGCATCGTACTGCTGCTCCCGGTAGGCCCGGTAGTCCGGCTCCTTTTCCGTCCCTTTGGGCTCCAGTCCCTTCGCCGCCCGGAGGCTGTCCGCCAGCGCGCGGGCGATGCCTGCGCCGTCGAAAATCCCATGGATATAGGTCCCATATATATAATTATGCCAGAAACCGTCGGATTTTTCCACCATTGATTGCGATTGCTGTTCTTTTATGTGGGTGAGGGGGCCGTGATTGCCTCCGATCCGCACGGACGGACGGGTCTCCATGCCCCCGCCGCCGGGCGCAGGTCTCTCTCCCGCAGGATTTCCTCCGCCGGACACCGGCGCTCCCAGCCGCCGGCTCTCCCCCATGTGGATCTCATAGCCCTCCAGCTCCATGCCGGAGAGCGGTTTTAACGGCCCGCTTAAATCGCCGAACACGCCGCTCACCCGGGTTCTGGTCTTTTCGCTGTGAAACACGGTCTCCATGGGCAGAAGTCCCATACCGCGAAGAACCGCCGGTTCTCCCGTGCCGTTCTCCGTCCCCTCCGGATCCCGAAGCGTCTCGCCCAACATCTGGTAGCCGCCGCAGATTCCAACCACCGGCGTCTGATGGCCTGCAAGCTTTAAGACGGCGGCCTCCAGGCCGCTCTGCCTGAGCCACAGAAGATCCTCCATGGTGTTTTTCGTCCCCGGAAGAATCACCAGATCGGGCTCTCCCAGCTCCTTCACGCTGGAAACGTAGGAGACCTCCACATCGTCCAGGATGGAGAGCACCTGGAAATCCGTGAAGTTGGACAGGCGCGGAAAGCGGATGACCGCGATCCGCACGGCGGGAGGCGTTTTCTTCTCTCCCGCTTCTCCCCGGCGCGGCGCGCTTAAAAGCCGCTCGCTTAGGCTGTCCTCATCCTCGATATCCACGTGCATGTAGGGAACCACCCCCGCCACCGGGACGCCGCAGAGCTCCTCCAGCATCCTGATTCCCGGCTCCAGAATGGTCTTATCGCCGCGGAATTTGTTGACGATCAGTCCCTTGATCCGCGCCCGCTCCTCCGGCTCCAGGAGGGCCACCGTGCCGTATAACTGGGCAAATACCCCGCCCCGGTCGATGTCCCCCGCCAGGAGCACCGGCGCGTCCGCCATCTTCGCCATGCCCATGTTGACGATGTCGTCCTGCTTTAAATTGATCTCCGCCGGGCTGCCTGCGCCCTCGATGACGATGATGTCATACTGGGACGCCAGGCGCTCATAGGCCGCCCGAATCTCGGGAATCAGTTTTTTCTTGTATGCAAAATACTCCCGCGCCGGCATGGTCCCGATAGGGATTCCGCAGACAATGACCTGGGATCCCGTGTCGCCGGTGGGCTTTAAAAGAACCGGGTTCATGTCCGCCGAGGGCCTCACCCCCGCCGCCTCCGCCTGGACCGCCTGGGCGCGCCCCATCTCCAGGCCGTCGTCCGTGATGTAGGAATTGAGGGCCATGTTCTGGGATTTAAACGGCGCCACCCGGTAGCCGTCCTGCTTAAAAATACGGCAGAGACCGGCGGCCAGAAGGCTCTTGCCGGCGTTTGACATGGTGCCCTGGATCATAATGGCTTTTGCTCTCAATGGGGATCGCCTCCTCTCTGTGCGTCCTGGGTATTCTCTCCTTGCCTGGTCCCGCTCTGGTCCCGCTCCGCCACAATCTGCCCCAGCTCATCCAGAAGAATATTGTTCTCCTGCGGCAGCTTCAGACCGATGCGGTAATAGCTCCCGTCCAGGCCGCGGAAATTCCCGCAGCTCCGGATTAAGATGCCCCGCGCCAGGAGCGCCTCCCCCAGCGAACCCGGGCGGCCGCCGGAATTTGACGCCGCAGTGTCCCTAAACAGGATAAAATTGGCCGCAGAGGGGTACACCTTAAAGCCCATCCCCCGGAGCGCCGCCGTCACCCGCTCCCGCTCCGCCCCGATCATACGGAGCGATTTTTCCATATACTCCCGTCGCCGAGCGCGGCTGCCGCCGCCTCCTGGGCTACGACCGAGACTTTCCAGGCTGGCTCTGCTCCCCGATTTTTTCCCGGAGCCCGGCGTTTGCGCTGACCGCGTAGCCCAGCCGCAGCCCGGCCATGGCCCGGCTCTTGGTGAGGCCGTCCAGAATGCAGAGGCGGTCATATTTTCCCAGAAGCTGGCGCAGGAAATTCCTTTCCTCCCTCCGCCAGCTCCAGGAAGCACTCGTCCACCGCCAGCCAGATGCCCCGCTCTAAAAGCCTGGCCGCCAGCGGCTCCAGATGTTCCAGCCGCCCCGTCGGGTTGGACGGATTGCAGAGGAACACCATCTGCGCGTTTTTTGCCTGTTCAAAAAAGCCCTCCGCGTCCAGCCGGAAATCTTCGCTCTCCCGAAGCTCAAAAAATCGACCGCACAGCCCACCGACCGGAGCGCTCTCTCGTACTCCGAAAACCCAGGCGCCGGCAGACAGGCCCGCCCAGGCTTTACCGCCCGCGCCAGCTCAAAGATCACGTCCGCCGCCCCGTTCCCGAAGACAAACCACTGGCCAGGAAGGCCGTAATATTCCGCCAGCTGCCTCCGGAGCCCGCGGCATTCCGGATCCGGGTACCGGTGCGCCGTCAGAAGCGCCTCTGAAGCCCGCTCCCTGGCCGCGGCCGGAAGCCCCATGGGATTCACGCTGATAGAAAAATCCAGCCGGATCTCCTCCCCTGCATAGATATCTCCCCCGTGTCCGTAGTTCATTTCGTCATTTCTCCATCTTCCTATATTCAAAAAACCATTAATCGCGCCGCCGCAAACACAGCCGCCGCCAGAAAATACGCTCCCGACAGCAGCCGGTTCGCCCGCACGATGTCCTCATCCTCCACCGGGCGCAGGGCGTCGCCGATATAGGCTTCTCCACCATTTTTCCAAAATAGCTGGCCGGCCCCGCCAGGCGGATGCCCAGCGCCCCGGCGCAGACCGCCTCCGTGTGGGCCGAGTTGGGACTCTTGTGCTTATAACGGTCCCGCCGGTACGTCTTCACCGCCTGTCTGCCGTTCATCCCCAGAAGGAATGCCGCCCCGATCATAAAAAGGCTGAAATCCGGGCCGGTATGAAATTGGCCAGATCGTCCAGCCGGGCGGCTGCACGGCCGAAATACAGATATTTCTCATTTTTATACCCCACCATGGAATCCATGGTGTTGACTGCCTTGTAGAGGAACCCCAGCACCGGCCCGCCCAGGGCCGTGTAAAACAGCGGCGCGATGACGCCGTCGGAGGCATTCTCCGCCACGGTCTCCACCGCAGCTTCGTGACGCCCTCCCGGTCCAGCGTTTTCGTGTCGCGCCCCACGATCATGGATACCGCCCGTCTGGCTCCCTGGAGATCATTTTTCTTTAACTCCCCATAGACCTTCATGCTCTCCGTCCTAAGAGACCGGGCCGCCAGCAGGTAATAGACCATCACCGCGTCCGCCGCAGTTCCAATTCCCAGACGCCGGCGCCCAGATGCACCGCCGCGCTGACGCCCCCCGACACCAGGAGAACGAGCGTCACTAAAACCGCGCCGCCAGACAGCTCCCCGCGGGGCGTTCCAGGAAAACAGCCCCGGATCCGCGTCTCCAGCTCTGCGATCAGAGTTCCGATCCAGCGGATGGGATGGGGAAGGCGGTAAGGATCGCCGAACACGAGGTCCAGAAGGCACCCCAGCGCCAGGGAGGTCAGAGATATCTCAAACATGGAACACTCCTCATTTCTACTTAATCTGCTGTCCGATGCCGAAGATCACGCGGTAGACGGCGCCTGCCTCCCGCGCCAGAAGCTGGCACAGCCGCCCGGCCTCGTCGCGGTACGCCCGCCTCGAAGGCGTCCACAGGGACAATGCCGCAGCCGATCTCATCCGCGATCACAATCGCATCCGGATTGTCCGAGAGAATGCGCCTTAAAAAGGCCTCGCAGTCCAGCTGGTTTTGCATCCCGCGCTTTATGTAGCGCTCAAAATGTTTTATGACCGGACGGGAAAACGCCGCCTCAAAGGGATCAGTCTCCCCATCCGCGATCTGGCTCCCGCCGATCTCAAATGCAGCCAGGGACCGTGCAAAGTCGAGCTTTCCCTGCCCCCTGCCGCCAGTAATCAGAATCATACTCCTACCTCCAGATACTTAAGACGGTCAGCGCCGCCAGACAGCCGATCTCCCCCAGCTGGAGGAAATATCCCGCCAGATCCCCCGTGATGCCGCCAAACTCCCGCACAGACACGCGGTAATAGTAGAGAAACAGCACCGCCAGCACCGGGATACACACCCAGGAGCCTGCCGGGCAGACATACAGCCAGAACGCCGCCGTCAGAGCCAGATAGACGAGCATGGACACGGTCACCGCGGTTTTCTTCGCCCCTTTCGAGAACGTGGCGGCCAGCCCCGTCTCCGAAGCCTTGGGGAACAGCACCACCGACAGGCCGCTGAGCGCCCGCACCGCCACGAACACGCCGCCGAAGGGCAGATAATATTCCAGCTTCAGCTCCGTGATGCAGCCCACATAGGCGCAGAAATACACGCAGGCCCAGATAATCGCGAAGGCTCCGGTATGCGGATCCTTTAAAATCTCCCGCCGCCGCTCCGGCGTCTGCCAGGACGCCCTGGCGTCCACCACGTCCAGAAACCCGTCCAGGTGAATGCCGCCGGTCACGAGGATCGGAAGGCACGCGCCCACCACCGCCCGCAGAAGATCGCCGGGCCGCAGGCTGAACCACAGAATGCCGCTGGCCCAGGTGAGCACCGCCAGCACCACGCCCACCAGCGGAAAAAGCACATCACATACTCCATCCGCTCCTTACTCCACTCGATCTTCGGCATGGGAATTTTCGAGTACATGGAAAATGCAATGATAATCCCATACAAAAATTTCATTGTTACCTCCTGTTATTTGAGCTTTACCGGTATTCCGAATATCACTTCCACCGCCGCATCCGCCGCCGCGGCCAGCCGGCGGTTCACATCCGCCAGAATTTCCATATAGCGCACGGTTTCCGAATCATAGTCCCCGCCGTCATTGAACACGTTGTTCGTGACCACGACCAGATGCCCGCAGACAGACCGCAGCGCCAGGATCTCATCGGCCAGAAGCCCGGCCAGGTCCTCCCGCCCGGCGTTTCCGGGCTGTAAAATTCATTGGCCGTCAGATTGGAAACGCATTCCAGGAGAATGCTTCCGGCGCGGGCTTCGGAGTGTTCCTCCCCTCGCCGCGGTTCTTCCTCCAGCCGCCGCGCCAGCTCCACGGCCAGCCGCTCAAGCCCCGTGTAGCATTCCACGGTCTCAAATCCTTTCCCGGCCCGCATGGCGCGGTGCTTTTCGATGCGCCGCCGGCCCTCGTCATCCCAGGGGATCATGGTGGCCACATAGATTCTGGGCGTTCCCCCGGCGGCGGCCAGGCGCTCCGCGTACTCCGATTTTCCGCTGCCGCTTCCCCCGGTCACCAGTGTCATCATAACGGTTTATACTCCTCGATCTCAATCTGCGCGAAGGTGCTCATTTCCCTGTAAATGTCCGCGGCCATGTCGAGAAGCGGCAGAAGCGCCACCGCCCCCGTCCCCTCGCCAAGCACAGGCCTCCGTCGATGACGGTCTCCAGGCCCAGGAACGCAAGCGCCCGCTCCATCCCCGGTTCCCCGGAGCGGTGGGATCCCAGCATATACGCCCGGCAGTCCGGGAAAATAACCGCCGCCGCGCAGCCGCCGCCGCCGAGATAAACCCGTCCACCACGACGGGGACCCCGCAGACCGCGCCGCCGATAAACACACCGGCCAGCCCGGCCAGATCCAGGCCTCCCCACCTTGGACAGGACATCCAGCCCGTCCATGGGATCGGGGCGGTGAAGGGCGATGGCCCGGTCGATCACCCGGATCTTCCGCTCCAGCCCCTCGTCGTTTAACCCCGCGCCGCGGCCGGTCACCTCCGCAGCCGGACATCCCGTGAGCGCCGCCAGAACCGCGCTGCTGGTGGTAGTGTTTCCAATGCCCATCTCGCCGGTGGCGATGATTTTATAGCCTTTCGATTTCAACTCCCCCACCAGCTCCATCCCCACGCGGACGGCGGCCTCCGCCTCCTGTCTCGTCATGGCCGGACATTTCGCCATGTTTTCTGTTCCGGGACGGATTTTTCTCCGTATGAGGGGATGGACTCCCAGATCCCGCACCTCGCCGGCCACGCCGATGTCCACCGGGAACACGTCCGTCCCGGCCCGCCGGGCCATGAGACAGACGCAGCTGTCCCCCTTCGTGAAATTTTCCGTGACCACAGCGGTCACCTCCTGGCCGGTCTGCGTGACGCCCTCGGCCACCACGCCGTTGTCGGCGCACATGATGACCAGGGCCTTTTTCTCTATATCAATCAGCGGATCCGCCTGGATTCCGGCGATCCGCACAATATTCCTCTCCAAAACTCCCAGACTCCCCAGCGGCTTCGCCACGTGGCTCCAGCGGTCCTGGGCCCGGGCGATGGCGCCGGGATCCGGTGATGTGCAAATGCTTTAATTCTTCTGTCAGTGTCATGTCATTCTTCTCTCAACGATTTGATTTTGTTTTCTTCTGAAAGCTGGTTCCCATCAATGCCTCATCCACCGCCGGATCTCTGCGCGCCCGGTATGCCAGACACCGGTTGAGCCACCGCTCCAGCCATGCGGGATTCGAGGGGTAGTAAAGGTGCGGGAAGCCCCAGTAGCTTCCATTTTCTCCGTGAACGCACTTCCAGGAGCGGTCGGATTCCGGCTTGCGCGCCGTCCAGTCCTGGCCCGGCGCCTCGCTCTCCCAGTAGTGAAATTCGTGGCCGCGCAGCCTCTCTCCGTCCTCCGTCTCAAGCTCTATGTAGCCAAATCTGGAAAGCCGTTTCTGGCGGAACGCGTCAAAGGGAAGGACGCCCGCCATGGGATATGAGCCCCCGTCCTGGCCTTCCAGATGCCGGTGGAGATAGAGAAAGCCCCCGCACTCCGCCAGAGACGGCATCCCGCTCCGGACGGCACTGCGGATGGAATCGCGCATGGACACATTTTCCGCCAGCTCCTTCGCCCACAGCTCCGGATAACCGCCGCCCAGAAGAAGTCCGTCAATCTCCGGAGGAAGCTCCCGGTCTTTCAGCGGGCTGAACGATACCAGCCGCGCGCCAAGCGTTTCCAGCAGCCGCAGGTTTTCTTCGTAATAAAAGCAGAAGGCGTCGTCGCGGGCGATGCCAATGGTCACCGGAGCAGTGCTCGACGATGCAGCACACGCACGTCCAGGTATTCCGGCGGCCGCCGGCATCTCCCCGCATGTGCAGGGATTCTCAACCGACAGCTCCGCCGCAGACGCAAACTCAGGTGCCTCCGTCAGCTCCGGCGCAGCCGCAGCCAGCTCCAGAATCCCGTCCATATCGAGCGTATCCTCCAGCCGCCGCCCCATGGCGGCGATCTGCTCCCGCAGTTTCTCCTCGCCCTCCCCGTCGGGGAAGGAAAGTCCCAGATGGCGGCTCTCCAGCCGGAACACGTCCTCCTCCGGCACGCAGCCGAGCAGCCGGACGCCCAGCTTCTCCAGCTCCGGAGCCATCCGCCGGCCCATCATGGGATTCATCCGGTTAAAGATGACCCCCTGGATCCGTCCATCCGGCACAAAATCCAGAAATCCCTTCACCTGTGCCGCCAGCGACAGGCTGGCTCCCCTGGCGTCCACCACCAGAATCACCGGCGTCTGCGTGATGCGCCCCACGTCCCAGGCGCTGGCGCGAAGCGAGGCGCCTCCCAGCCCGTCAAAATACCCCATGACTCCCTCGATCAGCGAAAGCTCCTTCCCCGCCGCGCGGCGCACAAACAGTTCCTTAAGCCCCGCGTCATCCAGAAAAAGCTGTCCAGATTTTCACTCTCCACCCCCAGCACGCGCCGGTGGAACATGGGATCGATGTAGTCCGGGCCGCATTTAAATGCAGCCAGTTTAAGGCCGCGGGCCTTAAGCGCCGCCAGAAGCCCGCAGGTGACGACCGTCTTTCCGCTGCCACTTTTCGGCGCGGCCAGCAGGATGCGTTTAATCTCCATTGTCTCCTCCCAGGGAAATGACGTAAACCGGATTTTCCCCCTTCATCAGATGAAGGCCCCCATAGTTCTGCGCGCGGGCCACCATGACGGAGACGATCTCCGCCTCCAGCCCCTTCGCGTTTATAACACTGGTCACACGGTTTAGGGACTCCAGCGCGATCACGTTGATCACCACCCGCACCCGTGGATTTTCTCAAAGAGAATCTCCAGAATTTCCTCCAGCTGTGCCGTGCCTCCGCCGATAAACGCGTGGGTGGGGACAGGCAGCGTTTTCAGCGCCTCCGGCGCACTCCCGCGCACCAGCGTGAGCGTCTCCGCCCCGAATTTCTCCCGGTTTTTCAAAATAAGCTCCTGGGCCCCGGCCTTTTTCTCAATGGCATATACATGGCCGCGCCGCGCCATAAGAGCGGCCTCCACCGCCACCGAACCGGTCCCTGCCCCGATGTCAAAGAGCACGGATTCTTCCGAAAGCTCCAGCTTCGAGAGGGCGACAGCCCTCACCTCGCTCTTGGTCATGGGGACATCTCCCCGGATAAACAGATCATCTCTCATGCCTGGTCCCTCCTGTCAAACACAAACAGCACCGCCAGCGGGTCGAACTCCCGCCCCGCCAGCTCCCTCACAGCGCCCACTGTAATCTTCTCCTCCGGGCCGGAAAGCCGCTCGCCCACGGCGGCCTGGAATTTTCCAAAACCTCTCTCCGCCAGCGCACCCAGCACCTTTCCCGCCCGGTGGTTCTTATCTAAAAGGTAAAACACTTTCTTATGTCCGCCCAGAAACGCTCCGCCGGATCCGCCTCCCGCCCGTGCAGACTCACGGACACCGCGTCCTCCCAGGGAACCTGGACCTTCGCCGCCAGGCAGGAAAGGGAGGAGATTCCCGGAAACACGCGGACGGAATATCCCGCCGCCCGAAGGGCCTCTGCCGCCCGCGCCGCGCCGCTGTAAAAGCCCGTGTCGCCGGAAAACAGAACCGCCGCCGGGCCGTTCCCCTCAGACGCCTTCACGGCGGCCACAATGTCGTCCGGCAGATAGCAGATCTTTTGCTCCGCCCCCGGCGACAGATGGGCGACGGACCGCACCATGCGCTCCGCTCCTATCAGCAGTCCGCAGCCCCGGATCGCCCGGCGGGCCTCCACAGTCAGGGTCTCCTCTCCGCCCATGCCGATTCCGACGAGGCAGACCGGCGGCCGCTCCGGCGACAGGTGACGCTTCACCTCCTCCAGACTCAGGCCCTCCTCCTTCGCCCGCCCGGCCGATGACCACCGCCGTGACGCCGCAGAGAGCCGCCGCCTCCAGCTTCTCCAAAAGCCGCCGGCGGCCCCGCTCTCCTTGGTCACAAGGTACTTGGCGCCGGTCTGCCGGATGGTCGCCGCGTTCATTTCACAGGAAAACGGCCCCTGCATGCAGATCAGATGGGAGGCCGCCAGCCCCAGGCTGCGGCATTTCGCCAGCTGATGCTCCTCCGGAAGAATGCGCGCGTAAAGCCGCTTTTCAAAGTCCGGGATTTTCGTGTACTCCCCGATGGTCTTGCTCCCGGTGAGAAGCAGAACCGGGCCTTCCGTGCCTGTCAGGTATGAGACAGCTTCTGCAGAGGACTCCACATAGATGACAGGCGCGTCTGTCCGGGAGACAACTTTCGCATCGTTACATGCCGCCCTACGGCCATGTGTGTCTGCCGGTGCGCCGCTCTGTCCATCCGTCTGCCCGACGCCCCGTCTATATTTCTGCCCGCTGTCCGGCAAAGGCAGCCGTCCGGCCTCCACGCCCGTCCGCACGCAGCGGATGTAGGAGATCCCCGTCCGCTCACAGGCCCGCCGCGCGTTTTTGTCACCTCTGACGCATAAGGATGGGTGGCGTCGATGACCTCGTCGATTCCATTTTCCTCAATGAAGGAAACCATCTGCTCCCCGTCCATGCGGCCGGTGATCACGCGAACGGACGCAGACGGCTCCACCAGCTCCCCGCCGTACTCCGTGGCCACGCTGACAAAGGCTCTATGCCCCGCGCGCCGCAGAACTCCGCCAGCAGGCGGCCTTCCGTGGTTCCGCCGAGGATCCATCTCCTACTCATTCCGGTACCCCCGCGGCGTCACCATGCGTCCGCCCACCTGTCTGGTGCAGGAATTTCCCACAAACACCGTGGTAAACATGTCCACCGCCGTCTCACAGAGCTCTCCCAGCGTCAGAATCTCCATGGATTCCCCCTCGCGCCCGATCTGGCGCACCAGGCCGCAGACCGTCTCCGGCCGCTGATACTCTAAAATCCAGCCGCAGGCCCGGCGCAGGTAATCCGCCCTCTTTTTGCTGGACGGATTGTAAATGCAGATGGCCATGTCCGCCATGGCCGCCGCCCGGATCCGGCGCTCGATCACCTCCATGGGAGTTAAGAGATCGCTCAGACTGATGACCGCAAAATCATGTCCGATGGCCCCAGAACCGCGCCGCCGGCGCAGGCCGCCGTCACCCCCGGAATGACCTCCACCTTCACCTCCGGGAACTCCGCCGCCAGCTCAAGCACCGGCCCGGCCATCCCGTAGACGCCGGCGTCTCCGCTGCATACCATGGCCACCACATTTCCCTTATCCGCCTCCAGAAGCGCCAGACGGCATCGCTCCAGCTCCCGCTTCATGGGCGTGGTCAGAAACACCTTTCCCGGAAATTCATCCTTTATCAGCTCCACGTACACCGTGTACCCGGCAATCACCTGGCTCTCCTCCAGCGCCCGCACGGCGCGCAAGGTCATCTGATCCACAGAACCGGGCCCCAGGCCCACCACATACAGTTTTTTAGTCAAAACAGATCCTCCAATCCATGCAGGCCGCCGCCAGCGTCACGCCGCCGCGAATGTATTTTCGCACGAGAAGACGCGCCGCCCCGCCGTTTTCCATGCCGCGCGCCAGCGCCAGCTCCCGCGCCGCGCAGACCGCCGCGCGCTCGCAGACGTTGTCCACGCCGGTCACCTGGCTCACAAACTCCGAAGGGGTAAACGCCCCCTCCTGCTCCGCCAGCGTCCCGCTGTCATATGTATAAAAGGGAATGGAATGTTTCTTTGCAAATTCCAGAATCCCCTGTTCCTCTCTCTTTAAATCAATGCTGGCGATCCCGCAGACCGCCGCCCGGTCAAGACCGTGCTCCCGGATCATTTCGGCGAAAGCCTCCTCGATGGCCGCCACGCACGTCCCGCGGCGGCAGCCGATTCCCAGCACCAGGGCCGGCGGAACCAGACGGAGAACTGACGGAAATTTCTGTCCGTCCCGCGTCTCCTGCCAAAACCAGCCTTCCCCGCGAACCGTCACGGCGATATCCGCCGTCTCCTCGTCTGCGGGATACAGGCAGTCCGGCATCTCCCCGGTCACGGGAAACGCGCTGTAAAATCCCAGCCGCTCCCCCTCAAGAAGCCTGGCCGCGCACTGCTTCGCCAGCGCCCAGTCCGACAGATGAAGGCCGTTTCCCGCGGCAAACTCGTCCACCGCAAACAGGCCGCTTAAATCGGTGGCTGTGGTGATCACCGGCCGGCCTCCGATGGCCTGCGCCAGCTCCCGCGCCAGGCAGTTGGCCCCGCCCACGTGCCCCGACAGCAGAGAAATCACGTGGATTCCCCGCTCGTCCACCGCCAGCACCGCCGGATCCGTGGATTTATGATTCACCCATGGCGCGACAGCCCGCACCGCGATGCCGCAGGCCCCGACGAACACAAAGGCATCCGTCTCCTCCCGCATCCGCGCCTCCATCCAGTCCGAAAGCGCCAACGGATTTGCCAGACAGCCGGCCGACGCCAGAGATTCATCCATATATTTTCCGGGAATCCAGGCCGAGGCCTCCCAGCCCGCGGCGCGAAGCGCTTCCAGAAGCTTCGCCGCCAGACGGCTCCCCCGCCCTGTAAATGCAGTCACCGCCGCCCTCATTCTTTCTTCCCTTCCCGGTACTCCGTCGTAAACTCCGATGGTAGAGAAACGACCGGTCATAATCCGCGTGGGCCACCGCGCCGCCAATGAGAATCATCGTGGTCTTCGTAAGCCCCGCCTCGTCCGCCCTCCGGGCCATGGTCCCCACGGTGCAGAGAATTTTCTTCTCGTCGGGCCAGGTGGCCTTGTAAACCAGCGCCGCCGGCGTGTCCGCGGGATATCCCCCGGCCATCAGCTCCTCGGAAAGCTGCCTCATCATCCCGGCGCTCAGAAAAATGGCCATGGACGCCTGGTGCTTCGCCAGCTCCCGCATGCTCTCCCGCTCCGGAACCGCGTCCGCCCGGCCAGCCGGGTGATAATCAGCGTCTGGGACACCCCCGGCAGCGTAAATTCCATATTCAGAGAAGCCGCCGCGCCGCAGAACGAGCTGACGCCCGGGCAGACATCGTAGGAAATCCCCAGCTCCTCCAGAAGATCCATCTGTTCCCGGATCGCCCCGTAGATGGACGGGTCGCCCGTGTGAAGCCGCACGGTCATTTTACCCGCCTCCTCCGCCCGACGGATCACGGAAATGACCTCCTCCAGCGTCATGCGGGCGCTGTTATGTACCTCACAGGTTTCCTTTTTCCCCGCAAGCAGCTCCGGATTCACCAGCGAACCGGCGTAAATGATCACGTCCGCCTGCCCGATCAGCCGGGCGCCGCGCACGGTGATCAGATCCGCCGCGCCGCTCCCCGCTCCCACAAAATGTACCATCCTATCCCTCTTTCTGCTCTCTCTTGATCTTTTCGATGAGGCGCTCCGCCCCATCCGTCATGGCAAGTATACCGTAAACGCTGGAAAATGTCACCACCTCCAGCGGGACTTTGGAAAATGACTGCGTCTCCAGGCACTCCTTCATCCGGCGGACCGCCGTCTGAAACACCGGGCCGCAGCGGCCCTGCTCCCGCAGGATCTCCACCGCCTCCTCGGTGGTGTTGCAGGAACGGATTCGACGCTCCAGACCTCCAGAATCTCCCACACAGTCCGCCAGAATCTCCATCCGGCGGTCGCCGTAGCGCGAATGTGTGTTGAGGACGCCCCCCGCCACCTTGATGAGCTTACCGATATGTCCCACCAAAAGGATTTCCGACGCGCCCTCGCGGTTTAAGATCTCCAGGCCGTCGCCGATAAAATTGCTGACGCGCACAGCCTGACTCAAAGAAATTCCCAGTTCTTCCCGCAGGAATCTCTCCCCGTAATTTCCCGGCGTCATGGCCAGGCACCGGCGTCCCCCCGCAATCTTCACCCGCGCCTCCAGCCGTATGGTCTCCAGAAGCGCCTCCTCGCTCATGGGCTCCACAACGCCGCTGCTGCCCAGAATGGAGATCCCGCCCAGCACGCCCAACTCTCTGTTAAATGTCCTGAGCGCCAGGCGTTCCCCCTCGGCACGGAGACACAGACGGAAATCGACCGTGTCCGCCAATCCGCCGGCTGCCGCTCTGCTGTCCGCCGCAGGCAGTCCTCTATCTGCTTAAAAATCATCTCCCGCGGCACCGTTGATGGCGTGTTTCCCACCGGGCAGGAAAGCCCCGGCTTCGTCACCAGCCCCACGCCGGTTCCGCCGTACAGATAGACGGTGCAGCCCGTGCTCCCGCTCTCGTATACGTAGGCCCGGGATTCGTTTTCGCCTGCCGGGGGACCGAACGAGACAGACACCTGGATCAATGCCTTGTCGGTCACGTCCGGATCGTCGCCCGCATCCTTGCGGACGGCGCAGGTGACTGCGGCGGCGTCAGAAGCGAACGGCCTCCCGACCTCCTCTGCCGTTTCCGATATCTCCATCATTTCCACAGCCAGATCGGCGCGCACGCCCCTGGGCGTCATCACCGACACATGGGAAAGCGTCTCGCCAGACAGCAGCCGCTCACAGGCCGCCCGGGCCGCCGCCGCCGCGCAGGTTCCGGTGGTAAAGCCGGAACGAAGCCCCCCGCTCACAGCTCCACCGCCTGTCTGGCGTGTTCCAGGTAAAGCGCCCGGATCCCCTCATACTCGCCGAGCCCCCGCATCACACAGCTGGTCTCAATCCCGGCGGCCTCGAACCGGTTCTTCCAGGAATCCTTATCCGCCCCCGCCATGTCGTTTCTCGCGTGGTCGCCGGCCACCAGCATAAGCGGCGCCAGATACACCTTTTTATATCCGCCGCTAAGGGCCCATTTCACCGCCTGTTCCACCGACGGCTGCCCCTCCACGGTGGCCACGAATGCGTGGGGAAATCCCATCTCTGCAAACAATTCATTCATTTCTATGTAAATATCGTTGGCCGGGTGGCCGCTCCCGTGGCCCATGAACACCCAGGCCTCATCCTTATAAAGCCGCGGCATCTGCGCCGCCGTCCGGCGTATCACCTCCGCCCGGTCTTCCCTGGTTTCCAGAAGCGGGCGCCCTGCCTTCACCGTGCGGAACTGGCCGCAAAACTTTCCCGCCTGCGCCAGCATTTTTTCATTTTCAATGCCGCCGATCAGATGGGTGGGCTGGATCACCAGATCGGTGACGCCCATTTTAACCAGTAAGTCCAGTGCCTCCTCCACGGCGGGGATCCGGACGCCGTCCCTCTCCCGCAGTATTTTTATGATCACTCCGCTGGTAAACGCCAGGGAAACGCTGTGATCACAAAACGCCTCCCTGGCCTCCAAAACCAGGCGGTCAATGGTATTTTTTCTGGCCTCGTTCACGCTGGTGCCGAAGCTCACAAGCAGCAATGCCTTCATCTTCACGGAAGCCTCCGTCTCTCGTATTTGTACTAACCCATTATATGGGATTCCCCGGCATCTTTCAATGCCTGTTTTTGCTGTTCCTTCTTCCGCTTCGTCATGAGCCCCCCGATGCGCCCGCTCTCCTTGGCAGTCAGCGAACGCCAGCCGCCCGCGATTACCTTCTGATCCAGGCCCAGCTCCGTGGCGATCTCAAATTTCAGTTTATCCTCCGGCTTCATGTTCGCCGGGTCAAAATGATCCTCTTTCTTTTTCGGCATAATAAAAGACATACTCCTTTCCATCTTCAATGTACTAAGAGTATGTCCATGGGTTACCATTTTATTCCTGCGCGCCTTACTTCTCCGCCGGAATAATGACCGCCGCGATCACATACACCACCAGCCCGGTGATGGAGCAGGCCGCCAGCGCCCACAAAAGCCGTATAAGCGTCGGGTCGATATCCAGGTACTCCCCGATGCCGCCGCAGACGCCGCACAGCATCCTGTCATTCTTTGAACGATACAGCCGCTTCATGTCTCGTCACCTCTTCTCACTGTGTGAAATCAATCTCGATGGAGCCCATATCGCACTCCAGCTCCATCCATTTTGCCGCCTGGTTCTCTATGCTGTCCTTCATGGAGATCCCGGCATATTCCCGCTCTCCCAGAACGAAATTTCCGCCTTTGCTGTCCAGCTTATAATTGAAATCATCCCATTTTCCAGAAAGCGACATGGTGATCTGGCCAAGGTCACATCCGGCCTCCACAGAGGCGGAAACGGTTCCACCATACTCAAGGCCTCCCAGCCCGGCATCCAGGGAAAGCCTGGCGGCCCCGGCATCCTCCGCCTTAATGGCTCCCATGTCCACGGACAGATTCATCTGCTCCGCACGGAGCCCATAGAGCTCCGCCGCTCCCATGCCAACCTCCACATTCACCTCGTCGAAACGGTAGTTTTCGGGAATGCGTATGACGGCCAGCTGTCCGTCCCAGTCCGGTTCCTTCATTCCAAAGACGCCGAACAGCTTCTCTCTGGTAAATTCCAGCTCCAGCTCCCCGTCCTCCTGTGAAATGGCACAGCGGACCTTCTCCGGCTCCGGCACGGTGATCTCGACCTCATGTTCCAGGCTGGCGTCAGGCTGGACGATCACATAGCCCTCCCCCACCTCCAGATCTATTTTTCTGACATCCGCAAAGCTCTGCGCCCCGTCGCCGGAACGGCCTGTCCCCGAAAGGCTGTCCTGGTCCTGGCTCCGGTTTCTCCACAAGGATGACAGGCTCCAGAGATTTCCGCCGCTGGCCAGCGCGCCGGCTGTGACGCCCAGCCCCGTCAGGGAGACGACGCATCCCGCGATCACAAGGATTTTCAGCGATTTACCCATTCACGCACCCCTTTCTTCCCCCGAACAGCCGCCGGACCATATCCACGGCCCAGCGGATCATGGCCGGGAGGGCTCTTCCGTAAAACACCACCGACAGCGCAATTCCGAGAAGTCCCAGTCCAAAGGTCAGTATCCCGATCCCAAGGATCAGAAGCCCCACCGGAAAATTGGCGGCCATGACGATCACGCCTCCCACCATGGCCACAATGCCGCCAAGCACCAGCGCCAGCGTCACAGCGGCAATTCCGATCACCAGAGTGAGCAGGAGGGAGAGAAGGGCCGCTCCGATGCCAAACAGGCCGGAACCGATGCCCAGAACCACCGGCAGCGCCAGCACCGCCAGGAAAGCCAGGAGAAGAAGCGTCAGAAATTTGTTCCGGCGGTTTGGAGAAACGGAACCGTGGCCGGACTCTGAGCCGGAAAGACCGGAGGAGTCGTGTGCCGGTCCAGAGCCGGAGAATCCGGAAACTCCGGCGGTCTGATCCGAACTGGAAAATCCGGAGGTTCCGGATGTCTGATCCGTTCCGGAGAATCCAGTGGTTCCGGATGTCGGGTCCGAGCGCCATCGGTTCCGGTTTCAGACGCGCTGCTGAACGTCCGGCCGCTTCCAGCGGCACCGCGGCCTCCGGCGTCCTTGCCCTCCATATTCCTGCGATGCGATCCGCCGGGCTCTCCGCCGCCTGCGGATGTGCTTCTCCCCTCCGCGCGCTCCGGCAAATCCAGGCGTTTTACCATCTGGTATCCCGGATCGCGGAATCTCTCGTCCTCATAGCCGCGGTCGGTGAAGCCGCCACCGCTATCCAGTTCTCCCCGGATATCCGCGCGCACAATAGCCGCGATCCGCTCCGGGCTTCCAAGTTCCTCAAGCACCTCCGCCTCATGCTCCGGCCCGGCCTCCTCAAAATAGTCCCGGTAGTAGCCGACGGCATCGCCGGCCTCCTCCCCCAGGTCCTGGAGCAGATATTCAAGCTCGTTTAAAAATTGTTCCTTACTCATCCGTCTCACTCCTCCCCGCTTCCCAATATCCGGGAAATCTTACCGGAATATTTTACCCATTCGCTCCGGTACAGATTCAGCTGCAAACGGCCGATTTCCGTGATCTTATAATATCTCCGGTTTCGCCCGTCGATGGCCATGTCGTAAACCTCAAGAAAATTTTCCTTGAGCAGCCGTCTCAGAACCGGGTAGAGCGTGGATTCGGACAGGTCGATGGCCTGGCGCACGTCCTGGGTAATCTTATAGCCGTAAGTCCCCTCCGGCTCCCGCGCCACCGATGCCAGAACCACGGCGTCCAGAAGGGAGGCGCCTGTGTTGAAAATCATTCGGCATTCTCCTCTGTGTGATTGATGTTTTGTGTGTTTGATATTTTCCAGTTTATAATATTACTTTGTGTAGTATATTATATGATATATAATATTATATGTCAAGTATAATAGACAAGCCGACTATTTAGCGGCCGGAGGAATTATCGTGGGACAGATACGGAATGCTAAAAAGATAGGTTCTCATAAGAAATACAAAATCAGCGGTCAGACTGACCGCTGAAAAACTCTAATCCTCTGAAAGGAGCATATGGATGTCTTTGGAAACAAATTCCAGATTAAATTCAGCAACGCAATGTTCGCCTTTTAAAATAATCTGATGGAATCCTTCCTCCAGATCAATCGTTTTCTCAAACGCTCCCTTCTCCTGTATCGCTTCGCCCGGCAGTATGCACGTTTCTCCATCTGGTGAAATCAGATAGAGAGCGGCATTCCCCTTTCTGTATTCGATCGTACCGTTTACGGAAATTTTTATGTTTTTACCCGTATTTAATTTTAGCAGAATTGCGTTTTCATCATCCTCAGCCAGGTTTGCAATTCCAGATACGATGTATCGATCCTTTTTTATCTCAGAGTGGAAAGCCTCAAAATAAGTACCGTTCCTATTTTCATACTGCCTTGCCTGATCGCCATACAATGCCGCTTTATCCTCGTACTGCTTTACCTTTTCGCCGTACTGATCTGCCTTTTCGGCATACTGCTCCGCTTTATCACTGTACAGATCTGTTTTGTCCCCGTGCTGTCCTATTTTATCACTGCTCTGTTCCGCTTTACTCCCGTATTGCTTCGCTTTTTCACCAGACTTCTCTGCCTTGTCTCCGGACTGCCCGGCTTGATTCTCGTACCGCTCTGCCTGATCTCCGTATCCTATAGCGGTACCACTGCTCTTCTGATCTGGCGCTGCTGCGCATCCAAGCAGCACAAAACAGCACAGGCAGGCAGCAATCACGCCCTTCCGCTTCATTGCTTTCACCCCCTACATCTTACATCCATCCGGATCCGAAGCGTTTGATCATTCCGCCGTGAATTTCTGCAGCTTCGAGCTCTCCACGTACTGGTCTTTTATTTCTCTGAGCTCGTCCATGTGAGGCGCCTTCAAATGGGCGTCCAGAACGTCCTGGTTCTCCCACTGTTCCAGAAGAAGAATCTGGTTTTTGTTGTCTCTGGCCATGAAATAGTCGTAGCAGAGATTTCCCTCCTCGCCGCGTATCTTCGCCAGGATCCCGCGGCTCTCCAGCTGATCCACGAACGCCTCGCGCATTCCCTCTTTTGCCGTATACAGCACATTTAATACGATCATCGTTTTTACCTCCTTGTCATTTATATGCACGCCCGGCCTTCCCGCGCTCCGGCACATGCTAACAGCAGAAATAGAAGCCGCTGCCGCCCAGACAAGTATTGCATATCATATTGGCGATGCAGAGCTTGCAGCACAGATCGTTGCCGTCCATGTATGTGTTCCCGTAGGTTCCGCGCCGCTGCTGGTACCACCCGCCGTTCTCAAAGCTGTTTAAAAGGCTCCGGTACTCCATATTGTTCGGCTCCAGCTCACCGCCTGCTTGGCGTGCTCCAGCGCCTGGGACTGATTTCCCATGCGGTAATGGGTGATGGCGCTGTAATAATACCATCTGGCCCCGCGGCTCTGCGCGGCCATGCCGTCCAGCACATTTCTGGCCTCCCGGTAATAGCCGTTGTTTAAATAGTTGGCCGCCGCGCGGAGGTAATTATCCTCCTCGCTGCCGCTCTGGGCCTGGCCGTTCTGGTAGGAACCCTGGTAGCCGCCGAACTGCCGGAAGAACTCCTCAAAGGGATCTCCGCTCCCCTGGCCGTAGCCGCCATAACCGCCGTAGCTCTGGCCGTTTCCGCCGTAGCCTCCATAGCTCTGTCCATTTCCGCCATAGCTTCCATAGCCCTGTCCAGTGCTCCCGTAGCCGCCGGTGCGCTCCTTCATCACCTGCTCGTAGGCCTGCTGTACCTGTTTGAATTTCTCCTCCGCCGCCGCTTTGTTAGGGTTGTTGATGTTGGCATCGGGGTGGTACATGCGGCTCAGCTTCTTATATTGTTTCTTTATCTCTTCGTCCGTCGCATTGCGGCTGACGCCTAAACCTGATATGGATCAGTCATTTTTTCTATCTTACCTTTCTTTCGGGTCTCTTTTGTCTTCTCGTAGGTGTACCAGACTCCAGAGTACAGGATATTTCTCAGTATATCAACATTTTCCAAAAGTGGCAAGCGTTCAAATTGACGGCAGCACTCGGACATGGTCATAATGAGGAGCGTCTCGCAGCTTTTCTCGAAGTCTTTTTCTGTGGATTTAGGAATCAGCGGGTTGTAATTCCCCTCTTTTTTGTCTTTTTCCAGATCCTCATAGGCGTCCAGCAGGTAAATAAAACGGCCCAGATGGTAGCCCGTGCGGCGCAGCGTCTTCGTCCACTCGTCCTGCCGGCAGGCAAACACCGCCGCCATGATGCGGCCGAACAGCCCGGAAACGTAGTCAATGTCCCGGCAGTTTTCCTCCTCCGCCCTGGCCAGCTTCTTAAGGCAGCCGGCGATGCAGGCGGATTTCTCGGGATACTGCTTTTTTATCTTTTCATAGGCCGGGGTCAGAAGTCCGGAGTAAATGAGACGGTCGGCTTTCTGCTCGTCCTTCCAGTCGTCGCGGCATTTATGGTAGGCCAGCAGCACATTCATGTCCGCACAGTAGTCGGAAAACGGCGTCTGTATGGTCATGTGGGCTGCGCCGGATGAACCAGACAGCGGCTCATCCTCGGAGTGCCCTCCGCGTCGTAGAGATCGGAAAGAAGCATGACCGCAAAGGTCATGTCGTAGTTGAGCGTCAGCCGCGCCGGGAGACCGTGGCGCGCCTGCAGGGCGTGGCACAGGCCGCAGTAGTAGGCGCGGTAGCGCTCAAATTCTTTTACTTTTAATTCGCCTTTGTTGATGTTTATGTATCCGAACATTTGGATTGTCCTCTTGAAGTCTATTGAATGGGTTTTGGCTGTCCATTGATGGCAGCTTTACGGTTTAATAGTATTGCTTCTGGATTGCTGCGTCAATGGCCAATGTTTTTATTTGCCAATATTTTTATTTTCTATATATTCCTATTCTCTATATATTCCAGAAAGGCCGTACAGCCTTCGCAGACATCTCGGTAGGTGGTCTCAAAATCTCCCGTGTACCACGGGTCGGCGACCTCGCGGGAGCTGCCGGCAAACTCCAGCAGCTTATATACTTTGTGCTCCGGGTCGGAACCGACGATACGCAGGATATTGCGGATGTTGGCGTTATCCATGCCGATGATGTAATCGTAGGCGTCATAATCGGATTTTTTCATCTGTACGGCGCGGTGGCCGGTGCAGGGAATGTGGTATTTCCGGAATATGGCCATGGTTCCATGGTGAATCGGGTTTCCGATCTCCTCGGTGCTGGTGGCCGCGGAGGCGATGTGGAAACCGGAGGCGCGGCCGCGGGTGGCGACCATGTGTTTCAGGGTGAACTCGGCCATGGGGGAACGGCAGATGCTGCCGTGGCAAATAAAAAGCACTTTTATCATAATCTCTATATCCCTTCATAAGCCTGGAAAACCTTGATATTGCAAGGGTTTCCGGGCTTGAGGTTTTTCTTCGATTTTTCATAAGTCTCTATAATTCTATGTAACTACACCACTCGGTGGTGTAGTGAATGGTGTAGTATTCTTAAGATACTACCACCATATCTGCTGCTTATCCGGCAGCTGAATCCCCGCCTTTGGGGGATTCGGGGGACTGGCGAAACTGCGAAATCTTCGCCATCTGCTCCGCAGCATGTGCGTAGCTTGCGTGAGTGTAAACATTGAGTGTGACACCAGCATCAGAGTGACCCATCAGGTATTGAAGGTTCTTAATGTCCATGCCATCATTTGCATAGTTCGTACAGAAAGTGTGTCGGAACACATGAGGGGTGATGTGCGGCAGAGGGGTGTCGGGATGAAGCTTCTTGTACTTCTTCATCGCCCATCGCATCTCATTTTCGATGTGAAGTGCGACCTTAGGATTACCGTTCTTGTCCAGCACGATAAATCCGCTGTAGCCATCAATCATAGGTTCCGTCTTGACCTTTGGGCGGCGCTCCAATATCTTTTTCAGAGCGTCATACACCGCATCGGTCATCGGCAGATAACGGCATCCGCTGCTCGTCTTGGTTTCCTCAACGTAGTATTTACCACCACGCTCACGAACCAATTGATGATCTACTCGGATTCTGCGATTCTTGAAGTCCAGATCCTTGCGGGTCAGGCCGCAGAACTCGCTGACTCTCATACCGGTTTCCAGAAGCACTACAAACTCATCGTAGTATTTGGAGTAGGTTTTGTCGCCCTTGATGAAATTCATCCAGATCGCCAACTGTTCCTCGGTGAGTGCGGCTCTTGGCACCGTATCGTTCACCACAACATCTGTCAGCTTGAAGATAAACGGATTCTTTCTGATCGCATCCTCATCACACGCCATCTGAAAAGCAGGTTTAATAACACCCCGCACACTGGTGATGGTGCTGTAACCTCTGCCATCCTTTTGCAGTTTTGCAAACCACTGCTTGGCATCGGATACCTTAATGGTGCTGATTTTGCGATGACCGAAATCCTCTTTCTTGACCAGATTCAAAACAAACTGATAACCGACCTGTGTGTTGTAACGCACACCTTTCTTCAGGCTGATGTACTTCTCCAACAGTTCAATTACCGTAATCTGTCCTGCTTCGTAGTCAATGCCATCATCAATCTGCTTCTGAATTGCTTTTTCTTTCTGACGAAGTTCCTGCAAAGTAGGGGCATAAACGCATTGTCTTTTGCCTCGGCAATCAGTATACCTGTACTGATAGATCCCATCCTTTCTCTGACTTTCACCTGTTTTCAGGACACGCCCTTTTGAGTCTTTTTCTTTTTTCGCTCAATTTCGATCTCCTTTCAATGAAAAGGAGTCTCGATGTGACATCTACATGATACCACATCAAGACCCCTTTTTCTATGACGAATCTGCAAATATTAGATGGAATATGCCTGTTCGATGAACTTATCAAACAAGCGCTTTTTGATCAGCCGCTTGTTGCCCACCCAAAGTACAAAATTACAATTCTTATCGTTGGTGATCTCACGCAGCTTGCCGGTTCCGATACCGGAATACGCTGCGGCTTCTTCTAATGTTAAATTCGACTTTTCCCAAATAGGAACTTCTTTTGTCATGGGCATTTACCTCCTGTTTTCAACGATGAATTTCCTGTTTCTGATTGTTGGCGCGGCTTCTGTACTGTCGCAGGATCTCCGGCGGGATGCGGTCAAGGATGGCTCTTGCATCCTCATAGTCCTGCCGAAGCTGGTTGTCTTTCAGTTTCTTGATGGCGCTTTCGGTCTGGAGCTTTTTCAGCTTCTCGGACATGGATTCGTTGGATTCCTCCAAGGCTTTGATTTCCGCGTCGGCGCTTTCAAAGGTGGCCTTGTATTTCTGCAGCTCCGTGTCCATCTGCTCAATGTCGGGGATATACTTGTCCAGGAACGCGATGATCTGCTGTGTGCGCTCTTTGTAGTTGGTGAGCTTCACATCACCCAGCAGCTTGTCCAGCCGCTCCTTCTGCTTGGTGAGCCGTGTCATCTGTTTGAATACCCGCACCGGGATATGCTTGCGCCCGCTCTCGCTGGCACTTTCGCCGCGCTCCAAAGTGGGGTATTTCTGAACCATGTGCGCCCAGAATTTATCCTGCCAGACCGACAGCTTCTTCTTGTTGCCTACGATTTCCTTGGCACTGAGCCTGTTATCGGTAGTCAGGGGGACAAAACAAAGGTGCATATGGGGCGTTTTCTCATCCATATGCACCACGGCAGAAATATAGGTTTTGGGGTCCTGCTCCTGTTTCATAAATTCCAACGCATATTCATAGAACGCTTTTACATCGGAGCGTTTTTTGCCCTTGAAAAACTCCGGGCTGACGGTGAACAGGGCTTCCACCACCTGGACACTGTCCTTTCGGGTGCGGCAGCCCGCCTCATCAATTTGCCGGTTGGATTCTTTGCGGTAGCGGTCGGCGGGCTCTACCAGATGGAAATTCAGATGAGTTCTCTCGGGATCGATGTCGGGATTGCTGGCATACTTCTCCTTGGTGCGCTCGTTGTGAGCTTCAATATCGTGGATGCCCGGCCCTTTGTACTTGGCGAAGCGAAGGATCGCATACTGCGGCTTTGCCATTACCGCTCACCCCGCTTCTTCCATACGATTTCATAGCCAAGAGCCTCGGCCAGCTGTACCGCCTCCGGATAGCGCAGAGATTCCCGCTGCAATTTGTTGGAGAGGTTGGAGACACTGTCGCTCCATCCGTATTCATCGGCCAGAAGGTCAACGACCTCCTGCATGGTCATCCCTTGCCGTACAATGTACGACTTGATTTCGTTCCTCAGATTGGATTTCATATTGTTCATTCCTCCATAGTTTCGTGATGTTGGTTTTCTGTGTGGTGAACTGTTGTCACCGCTGAATGATGGTTTTCTTGATGGTGATTTCTTCTCAGATTTCGTTCTGCGTAGTCCTGTTCAGAACAGCACTCCATCGGGTTTACTGTTTTGTGGGATAACAGACCGAACAGAAAGAAACACCACAATTCCGCAAAATGGCCTTACTGTCCCGTAAATCACCGAAGGATGATTTCGGTACTTCCTGCGGTGTAAATCTTCACGGATTGCACAAGGCTTGATTTTCGATGCCTGTTTTTGCCTTTGTTCCGGAAAGACATATAGGACAGAAAGCAAAATTTGCCGTACGTACCGTACAGTACGTACAGCACTTTTTCTCTTCTCTTACCATTTCAGCAAAGGTGTCTTTGCCAGTACCTCGATACCTACAAACCCACGCACCCGTTTTCCACCGGCGTAGATGTTGTTGGTAGCCTCCACGTTGTAAAGCCGTTCGTTCTGGGCAAGCTCGGAGCTGAGTCTGTTTGCCGACAGCGGTTTGCGTACATTGTCCTCGCACCACAGCTTGTAGGCTTCATAAATTG
Source organism: Clostridia bacterium UC5.1-2E3 (assembly GCA_001304875.1). Lineage (GTDB taxonomy): Bacteria > Bacillota > Clostridia > Lachnospirales > Lachnospiraceae > Ventrisoma > Ventrisoma faecale. Next base: position 123,809 of record BBZO01000006.1, on the reverse strand, counting down.
CCTTGGAGCTTGCTTCACAATCTGCCTTGAAGCGGATGTACCCCTCCGATTGCAGAAACTCGATCACATTGTTGCTGCTGCGCTTCACCGTTTCCACATTCTCCCTGGCTTTGCCGCTGATGGTGAACTGATAGTTGTTGGCAAGCAGACGGTACAGCCCCTCCATGCACCATAGAAAAATGCCCTCGCTTTCCTGCATCAGCTTCTCAGCAAGGAAGGGATCATCCATTCTGTCAGAGGGGCGGTCTTTGGTGGTCAGCACGATCTGGCGGCGAAAAAAGCCGTCCGACTGGTCATGGAGTGCGGTCAGGGCTCCGTTGCCGAAGCATAAAAAACGGGCGTACAGCAGACTTTGATAGCTCTGTACACCCTTGCGTTCCATATCCATTTTGCACTCCGCTGTGACGATGGACTTGATATAGTTGGTTTTGGGCAGGGCGCTCATATCCAGATCATCGTCCACCATAAGGAGCTTGCTTTCCAGATCGGCTCGGCTGAAGCGGTTGTTTTCGATCTTCTGGATGCTTGTGGTATTCATGCTGTCACCAAGGATGGATCGCATCACAAGACCGATACGGCTTTTGCCCTCGCCGCCCTTGCCGATCAGCATGAGCATCTTCTGTCCCTTGGTGGAGGGTATCAGACAATAGCCGAGATACTCCTGCAAAGTGGGAATGTCCTCGGATACAAGCAGATCAGACAAAAAATGCAGCCATCGTTTCGGCTGCGGTGCGTTGGGGTTATATGCCACTTTCAAGCGGTTGTTGCAGTAGGTCTTATCCTCGGTAAATGTGCCGTTCAAGAAATACGTGCCGTTTGCCACATGAATACGGTCTGTTTCCACGGGCAGCGGCGGCGAGTATGCCATTAGCTTCAGACTGGCAAGCAGATTGGATACTGCCTTGGCAACGCCGTTTGTCAGACATCCACGTACTTCATCCAGTATCATTTGGCTGATCTCGCCTCATCCTCAACGATGCCGTCAACGGTGAACAGGCGGCCACGGACACATTTCATGGGATGAAGCTGCAAGAAATGCTGACAGAACAGAACTTCGTTGATGTTCTTACCGTCAAACCAGAACGCCCACTCATTGTCCTCGTCCTTAGCTTCATCGTATAAATCTTCTCTTCGTTCAAATGATTTTCCCTCCTTGTTCACTTTTTCCAGATAGGTCTGCAGGTTTTTCAGCCTGCCATCGGTCATCATCATGTCGATCACCTCGGTGCGCTCATGGGAATCTCCCATAATCAGCAGATCTACCAGATATTCCACATAATCGAGCTGGTGACAGGCTTGCACAAAGCGGTCATGCAGTGTGTCCTCCGGGGCCCTTGGCGCATACAGTACCATCCACTTCTGCAGGAGCTTGTAATACTCCATGAGCGCAGAAAAGCACAGCTTCTCATTTTCTCTGAGTCGCTGTGCTTCGCTTTTCCTATTCTGTTTTTCCTGCATTGCCTTGTTGGGCGGCTTGTCCTGCGTGATGCCGAAGTCGTATGCAAGCTTCTTCGCCGCGTCGTACAGGGACAGACCGTAGAGCTTGGATGTAAGTCGATCACATCCCCCATGCTCGCCGCAAGCGAAGCAATGGTAGTGGTCATCGTCCACAAACAGGCTCGGATGGCGGTCATTATGGAACGGGCAGAGTGCTTTTCCATAGCGGTTGACCTCAATCCCATACCGCTCCGCTGCGTCGATGGTGCTGATGTTCGTTTTTACGGTGCTGAATAAATCCAAATGTTATCCTCCATTTCTTTTGTGTAAGAGGCAGTTGTCTCACCTCTTCATGTATATTATGGGAGAATTTGAAAAAAGGGTGCTGATGGCATGACAGGCTCATTTCAAAAAACATGACAGTGTCCTATATTTCGCCCTAATCATATGATATAATAGAAAAAACAAAAAACATGACAGATTGGAGGTAGGCACATGAGCATCCTTAATCAAAATCTGCTGAGCCTTGATTTCTGGCAGGACAAAGTAACCTATGCCGGACATACCTTGCCCACGGGCAGTGTCGGCTGTGCTGCATGAATATCACCGATGAACAGATCGGGGAGCTTATGCAACTTGCCATTCCTTTGGCAGCAGTAGTTGAACTGATAAAAGCCGGAACACCTACGGCAGAACACTTTGCCGCCGCAAAGGAAAGCGTGTTGCAGATTACGCAGATGATGCGTACCACCTACCCCTTTTCGCTGTTCGATTTTCCCGCCAATGGGCATGACATTCAGAAGATCTTTCCGATGAATATATCGAAAACGCCATTGCCTACATAAATGCGGCGCAGCAAATCGGTGCAGGAGCAGCCTTTGATGAACAGTACAAAAAGGGCGTAGGCGTTGTAAAGCTGATAAACGAGCTGGCACAGCTTGGCGGCACTTTGATGATCTACAAGAATGGTATGATTGAATTTGCCCACAAGCTCCACAATAGCAAACGAACGCCGGAGGGATATGCGGAAACCTTTGCGGAACATTTCAATGCTGCTCCAACCTTGTCATTGGATAATCCTATGTGGATGCAGTTGACCAATACCACGATGCAGTATGTGTCCGCTGTCATGCTGGAGAAAGGCATACCGCAGCTTGTGAAGCGTATGCACTACGTTTCCTTTGTGGGGATGTTCCGTTCCGATTTGTTTGAGGGATTGTGTGTCGGTCATGCACCAAGGTTATGCCCCATTTGCGGCAAGTGGTTTCTGACCACCGATGCAAGGCAGACCAAATACTGCGGAGGTCTTGCACCGGGGGACAAGCTGGGGCGCACCTGCCGTCAGATCGGAAACCTGAAAGGCAGAGAGCAGCGAGAGCTTGCGGACGATCATCCCATCAAGGCGATCTACACACGCCGCATGAACACGATCACGCAGTATCTCCACCGTGGCACTCTGGACGAGCAGACCGCCGCTGTCATGAAGCGGTTGGCGAAAGATAAATTGGAACGTGCGATCTTCGATCATGCGTATGCCAAAGGCAGCTTTGAAGTGGAGATGTCGCAGGATGCTTTGCTCAAAGAAGCAAGAACGAGCATGAAATAAACTTTCTTGAAGGGAGGTGCGCCGAATGTCTGAAGAACGCTTCTGGAATACCGATGAATATGTCAGCACAGCAAAATTCGCTGTGCAGGACGGAGCTATGACCATGCGGCAGGCAGGGCGCATCTTCCGTCTTGAACCTGCGCCGCCCAAGGCGGAGGACATCAACGAGCACATCATTTCCACTGTCCGTGAAAATGATTTGACCTTCTTTACATACTTCCTCCACCATTACGAGTCCAGGCTGAATAAGCGAGTGTACCGCTTTCTGCTGACAGAGGGCATTGACCGATATGACCCCCTGCGTTTTCTGGATTACAAGCTCAGTTGTGTTCTCGCCATGTTGGAGTGCCTACAGAATTATGATCCCGATAAGCGCAGACTTTCTGACCTATGCCCATCACTTCATCGGCAACGCACTTCTGGATTGCCGCCGACAGGAAGAAGCAGGCTCGTTCAAATCTCTGGATGAGTACAAAGCCGCCCGTGGTATTGCTTGGCTCTATAACAATTCCGACAAGAGCGCAAAGGAAGTTATTGCCGAGTATGCCGCCGAGCAGAACTGTTCCGAAGATACAGCCGCCGAGTATCTGACCATTGCAAGGCAGAACCGCAGCCGTGTTCCTTTCTATGCGATCATGCAGGACGAGGACAGCGAGGAAACGGGCGAGGATGTGACCCGTGACGATAGCTGGAACTATGCGGACATTCTCTGGAACGGGATTCGTGCCGATGCTGTGCAAGCAGCTTTTGAGAAACTAAGCCACAAGGAAAAGTTTTTCCTTGAAAAGCGAAACGCCATCTGCATGAATTGCGGACGGGTGATGCCGTGGGACGAGCGTTATTCGTTTGAACAGCTTGCCACCGCTTACGAGTACAGCAGCACCAGCGGCGCAGAGCGAGCTTACAAAAAGATCGTGGACAAGCTGACCGGACTTCTGGTGGATGCTGGTGTCCTCGGTGTGGTGGAATTGAAGCTGACCGAGAAAAACAAAAAAATCGCCGCCGCTGCATACCAGTACAAAGCAGTACATCGGTATGCCAACGACGACGATGAATGGGGAGAAATCCGGTTTGACTTTTCTGCCGGAACTACTCAGATCGTAAAACTTGCAAACGGCGATTTGAGCAGAACGAATGTCTTTGCCAAAATCGCAATCCGTCAAATTCTGAAACTCTCCATGAGTGAGCTTCCGAAGAAATTGACGATTCACTTTGAGTTGGAATTGGAGAAAATACGATACGGGGGCTGATCGCTGCGGCGGGTTTGTAGCCCTTTGGCTCCCCAGTGATGCTGCTGCGTTCCTCGCAAGCTCGTCACTTCGCACCATCACTTACACACGAAAAGAGGCTATCCACCAAGCATGGAATGTGCTTGTGGATAGCCTCTTTCTGCTGCCGCCGTAAAGCGTTTGTCCGCCCCCGGGACAACCCCTTTTCAGCGTCAGCGGTCGCCAAAGGTCTAACACACTATACTTTGCCCGCAAAGTGTGTGCAACAGGGTGCTCCGCGCCCCTATTGGAAACCCACGCCAAGGGAATTTTCCCCTTTGGATACCCCAATATTTTTGACCGCAAAAGGTACCCAAACCATCAAAACCGGTTTGGATCTCGTGCCGTCAAAAATAGAAAATCCGAAAAATCTCCTCGCGGCGGCTTGAAGAAATTTCGGATTTTCGTCCATGGAAGTTTGCTGCGGATTTGCAAATTCCCATGGAGGAGTGACGGAAAAACACCCAGTGTAAACCTTTTTAGATCTGTTGATATTTGTGATGACGCATGGCATTCTACTATTCTTCAGATCGTGTGGCTTGGTCATCGTTGCTTTCGTGTACACAGGAAAAGTCAATGTCGCCAACTACGAATTTGCTCTTGGCAAGGATTCGATTTATAGAATTGCTCATCTGTTCTGTGAGATTTAAATAAGTATCTAAATCTTCATCTAAAAACCGAATGGACTGGTTCAAGCTGCGCTCCAATCCAATGTTGTTTAGAGAGGCCACCTTCATTCCCTTGACCGATTCATTGGATTCCAGTATTGAAATCTGCATATTAAACAAAGATTTAAGAAAATCAATGAGGGCTTCCTTATTGCCTTCCTTCGAAGCAAAATCGTTTTCGAGCAGACCTAAAATGTTTTTCTCAACACCGCTCCACAATGTTCCAATCGCATCATTGTGCACTTTCAGTTGCTTACTAAAAGTGCCGACATACTCAGCCACTTTTTTAGTTTGTTTTCTGAAGAAAGAGGCTGATCCACTACCACCGGTCTTTTTTACACGTTCAATTTCTTGAGTACACCTGTCCATCCCCGTACTCATAACATTCATTTCGCCGCTCATGTCCCGGATGTGCGTTGTCATTTTTTCAGTATCTTCCTCAATGTCTGCCAAAAAGTCAACAAATCCTTTTTCGCCGTCATCGAGCCCTATCACAATAGCGTCTCTCTTGAATAATTGCTGAGGGTCTATTTTGTTCTTGTCAAGGAAATCATTTACGGGATTATTAAGGCAACACCGCAGAACACGCAAAAGAAAAAGCCCTGCGGGAAGATTCCATCCGGCAGGGCATATGTAGGCCAATCCATCAGCGATGCGGGCGCACAGATTCAAGCCGTCAGGCAGGACCGCCTGTCAGCCAGAATCAGATTCGCCAGCGCGAACAGGATATTCAGTTTGGCAATCTGTTTTCGCAGACCTCGGTACCTAGTTTTCCGGTATCGAAGCTGGCCCTTTACTACCCCAAAGACATGCTCCACCTTGGCCCGTACGGAGGATTTCCCCCTTTCGCGGCGTTTGATTTGCGCGAGGGAACGATTGTCTGCGTGTTTACTCTGCGAGGGCCGTCTGTTGATTTTGTAACGGATCCGTTTCCTCTGGGTATTGAAAAGAACGGCGTCTTCGCGTTTTTCGGCGCCCAGGTATCCACTGTCCCCATATACGATATCCTCATCGCCGGTTAAAAGCTCCGGCACCATCGTCACATCGTGGATGTTGGCGCTGGTGACCTTTACTGTGTGCACCAAACCGCTGTCTTTATCCACACCGATGTGGACTTTATAGCCAAAATGCCAACTATTCCCCTTTTTCACCGAGTGTGCTTCCGGGTCTCGTTTCTTTTCCCTGTTCTTTGTCGAGGACGGCGCTGCGATCAGGGTAGAGTCCACTATGGTTCCTTTCTTCAGCAGCAGCCCTCTTTCCTGCAGCAGATATACCACCTGCGCAAACAACTTCTCCTGCAGCCCGCTGCGGAGCAGCAAATTCCGGAACCGACCCAGTGTATCGCCGTCCGGCACCTGATTGCTCGATTCCACTCCGCAGAATTCCGAGAATGCACGGCTGTCGATCACTTCCGCTACCGTTGCCATGTCCGACAGATCGTACAGGTTTTGCACCAGATAAATCCGCAGCATCCGTTCCAGATCGTAGGGCTTGTTGCCGCGCTCTCCTTTGTAATAGTGCGGCCGGATCAGTTCGATCCACTCTCCCCACGGCACGATGCGCTCTATCTGACTCAGAAATTCTTTCTTCTTCGTCCGCACCTGGCTCAATTCATCGCTCAGGCCCGACAGACTCATCTGCTTATCCATGTCTTTATTATATCACATTTTTCCCCTTTGTGCGGTGTTGCCTTAAAGCTATGCGCAATACCTAATTCGTACATCACATTTGCGTTTAAGCCTGTCAAGTCTGCCAATACGATATCTGCGCTATAGATTGGCGGAATAATATCAGCAAGAATATTTTGCTGATTGTCCTCGTCTCCGGCGTGAGAGAATTCAAATTCATCCTCAAAATGGTTCTTTATCATTTCGTAGGATTCAAAAAAACTCGTCAGAGAAAGGCATGATAACAAATACTTTAGCTTTAGGCATCATTAATCTCCTTTCAGGTGTCTTTATAATGACAAGTTATTATTTGTCAACAAGTCTTGATTTCAATTTTCTTCAAGGGACCGGACATCAAATTTAAAACCAGAGTATTCTTCTGGAAATGTTTGCACTATCCAGACGGCTTTATCTTGAAGCATCTGCGCAATCTCCGAGATATCATACGCAGAGTGCTTCTTTGCAGCTTTCAGAAAATCAAGAATTTCATTTCCATAGATCCTCTCGTCATAGCCAGCATACATATCAATGATGCTGTTTGCCTCTGGGTTTTCAGAAATCGGGGTGTTGTAGGAGATGAAAAGGAAGTCATCCTTCAGGAAGTGGTTACTGAATTTACTCGGAACGTATTTCATATCCACGACACCTTTAGCAGACAGATATCCGAAACACTTGTAGTACCTGCCATACACATACCATTCCGGTAAATCTTCAGCCTTAATTTTTGTAGGATAAATCGCTTGGGCAAAGAGATATCCATTTTTATCCTCTATATACTGATGCCGATGATCCCGCAGGACGATCTTTTCTTTGGTATAGAGATTGCTTCTGAATTTCTTCATACAAACCTCCTGTAGGGACGACGCTGAATTCATGCTTTCAACTTGTATACGCGATTTTTTATTGTTGCCTTCTGCAATCAGTTTGTTCAGATGACCTAACCTATGAATTTGAATTTATATCCCCAACACAAACTCGAAATCAAGTTGCTGCTTGCGGTACTGCCAGTCAGGCATGTGTATCGTGAGGAAATCATAAAAATCCTTGTCATGATGCGGATAAAGAAAATGCGTCAATTCATGCAGGATAACATATTCCACACACGGAACACTTGCCTTGTACAAATAGAAGTTCAAGTTGATCTTATGGCTGTTTCTGCTACAGCTACCCCATAACGTACGCATTTTCTTTACGCATATATCTGGATACTCAATCCCATGCTTTTCAACGATTGGATATAGGCAGTTAAGAATATCTTGGAAATACTCTTTAGAGGATTTTTGCCACCAGTTGTTTACTTGTCTGTCGATTGCAAGTTGATCGGTTTCCGGCGTGTATATATGAAGAACACTGTCTTCGCGTATAATCTGTTTACGGTGCGCATTATGAACTTGGATTGTAAGCTGTCGTCCTAAAATACGAGTGGAAGAACCTGATACAAAATGCTCTTCTTTTTCGATGGCCCGAGTTTGAACAAAGAGATCCATTTTTTCTTCTATCCAACTCGTTTTGTCATTTAGGTATTCAATGATCCAATCCGATGGTGTTCCTACCGGAGCAGACAACTTTATTTCGCCAGAAGGAAACACCTTTTAGCCGGACTTGCTTCATTTTTTTCAAAGAAACCGACACCGGCAACACGATTCCTTTTACAGTAACTGAATAGTCCATATCAATACCTGCTCATTGCTGTCTTGATTGCATTTTCGATTAGGATATCCATCTTGTCGATAGGCAAATCCATACCGAATTCGTCACAGAAGTCCCACAGCAAATCCTCTACTGCTTGGTTCATCTTTTTGTGAATGGGAGTACTGGTTCTCCAATCGACACGAGCAAGTGATTGTACCGCCTGCTTCATATCCAGCGCGAGCTTACCAACAGCATCATCGAATTCCAAATTATCCTGACCATACTGCTTAAGAGTATCAGAGACAACACCATAGAACGCCTTGGCATCACTATCATTTGAGATCGAAGTTGGATAAGAATGTCCGGTAAATCCTTGTCTGAGATCTTCTGCCATTTGCTTCATGCTGGCAAGATATACATTCTCGTCTCTGGATCTTCTGTATTCCGCAATGGTCTCGCGGATTCTCTCTGAAAACCGCTTAAACAGCATAGGATCTTCATATCTTCTGGATTCCAGTTCGGACACAATGCGTGTATGGATGTATGCCGCCTTTGCCTTCTGTCCTTCAACTTCTTCGAGCTGCTTGTCCATTGCAGCCTTGTCGTGAATTGCCACCGGCTCAACTACAATTTCAACAGGTTCAGAAGTAACAAAAGTGTTCAGCAAACTTCTGATGCCATCTTCGTACTTGCTAAAATCAACTTTCTCTGCGTAGACCATCATCAGCGCAGAGCGCAGTTTTTGGAAGAACAGCAAATCAGCCTTATATTTCTGCATCTGCTCAAAACCGACACTCTGATACAAAGAATAATTTCCGACTGCCATGGTCATCATCTTGGAGAACGCTGCCAGTCTCTCATAAAACGCTTTTCTCAGTTTTTCACTCTCGGCAGGATCCTCGTTTTCGAAAAACGCAACCCATGCCCGAGAATTGTTCTGGTCAAAGGAGGCATCACCAAAGAAATCCCACAAAAACTTGTGCGCTTCCTTCAGCTTTTCCTGACCTTCTGCCGCTGTGGCGATGGAATCCGCAATATCAGCGGGGTCATAGCCGGACAGACCAGACTGATCGTCGCTGTACATCTCCATGGCGCTGTTCAGATTGCCAAACAAGCCCCAATAGTCAACAATCAAACCAAAATCTTTACCTGCAGCAATTCGATTGACACGCGCAATTGCCTGCAGCAGAGAATGTTCCTTCATCGGCTTATCGACATACAGCACACCAAGAGACGGCGCATCAAAACCGGTCAAGAGCATGCTTTGAACGATGACGATATCGATGTCTTCACCGCCAATAATATTGTTTTTACGTATTCTTCATAATCATCGTACTTAGTGCCAAAACGCGGCTCGACTTCGTTCTTGAAGAAGTCTCGGATAATTGCTTTGTCACTCTTGGTGACAAGCCCCTCATCACCTTCGGCAGAAACGGAATCGTCGCAGATCAGCGCAGCCGCTTTTACACTCCCCAGACCATTGATGGCACGCGCCAACTGAACAGCAAGTGCACGAGTAGACACTGCAGCCATAGCCTTAAATCCGCGAGGCTTGCAATAGTTCAGAAAATGTTCGTGAATATCAAACGCAATCATGGACAGGCGCTGTTCTGTTTGCGCCAAGTGCATGAAAGAACTCCACTTTTTGCGCATGTCCTCTTTTTGCAGTTCAGTCAGCGGCGCGAGAATACTCTTGAGGTAATCATCGATTTTATCGCTGGTTACTTTCTGAGGAATAACTCGACCGTCATAAACCAGAGGGACAATAACACCGTCACGAATCCCATCTTCAAACCGATAAGAACGACCAATCTGTTTGCCAAACTTCAAATAAGTATTGCTTTTATCCTTCTTGAGCAGGGGAGTTCCCGTAAAGCCGATTTTGAAGGCATTGGGAAGCACTTCGTTCATCATGTTGTGGAACTCACCGGTATGAGAACGATGGCTCTCGTCAACCAAGAGGAAAACATTTTCGTCTGTGATCTTGCGCGAGCTTTTGCTGCTGCCTCAAACTTGTTGATAGTAGTGGCAATCAGTGTATTTGCGCTATCTTTGAGCAAAGATACCAACCCACGGCCGGTAGTTGCCTCTACGGGATCCATGCCGGTGTGAACGAAGTTATCTCGCAGCTGTTTGATCAGGTTCAGACGATCACAGACCAGCACAAAACGAGGATTCTTAACTTCTTTGTCGGCAATAATCCGCTTAACGAGCATGACCATTGTCAGGGACTTGCCGCTGCCCTGAGTATGCCAAATGACGCCGCCTCGGTTAGAGCAATCATCTTCTCCCCGGATGCGACGCATCGTATTTTCAACACCAAAGAACTGCTGATAACGGGCGACTTTTTTCACACCGCTATCATACAGAATGTAAAACCGAATCAGATTGAGCAGGCGCTGCTTGGAGAGCATGGATACGATTACCTTATCCTGCTCGGTGATGTGGCCATCATCTACATAGCGCTTTGCAGCTTCTTCCTGCCACTGTACATTTTCTTCATGCCACTTGCAGTAAAACTCCTGCTTAGTTCCGGCAGTACCATATTTTACGGTTTCCGGATTCATGGCCATCGCCAGCTGTGTAAACTTAAAGAGTTGAGGAATGTAATCCGGCTGCCAGTTGCGGACATTCTGTTTCACGCCCTCTTCTACATCCACACTGGACTTCTTGCATTCGATCACGACCAGAGGGATGCCATTGACGAGGATGACAATATCCGGGCGTGCATACTTGCCGTTTGAGCGTTCCACAGAAAACTCATCGGTAACCTGCCAGATGTTCTTGTCCGGCTCGTCCCAGTTGATATAGGAAATATCAAAAGACTGCGTGTTGCCGTCGTATAGGTTCACATCGCAGCTTTTTCCATAGATCAGGCGGTCATAGACTGCCTTGCTGGAGAACATGAGTCCGCGCTCCAAGGGAGCATCCAGTTCTCGAATGGCCTCACCAATGGCCTCATCAGGAAGGGCGTCTGCTTGCCTCTGTACATAAAAGACTGAGACGCTAAAAACTCCCTCAGGACATCCGGGAAAAGGACATGCGAAAGATGGCCGCGCTTCTGCTCGGCCTCTGCACGGGGGATATATTGATACCCCATAGCTTGCAATTCTTTTAGGGCTCTGTCCTGGGATTCCGGACGCTCATTAAAAATCTGATGATTCGGCATAGTGAAAACCTCCGACCGATATGATAAGAAGGCGCAGCAGGGCGCAAGGCCCCGCTGGCCTAATGCAGATTATCTCTTGTCCCTTGGTGGGCAGGGGTCATTGCCGTGGCTATTGGGATTCTGGATAGTTCCGTCCTTGCGGTGGGGAATGAGTTCTGTACCCTGGTTGATACTCATTCTTCGGCCAGCTTCCATGGCCTCTTGCTTTGTGTCATAATGTCCACTGCTGCGCTTCGCGTTTTCACGCTTCACATCCCAACCACCATCAGGGTTGGGGACAACATGATGTTCTTTTCTTGGCATATTATCACCTCATCTAAAAATTCTACAACGAGGACACTTCCAGCCTGAGCCAGCAGGTCTATCAGGGTGAATGCTGTTATCCAGCAGCCGGCTTTCTCCAAAGTCGTGATAATTTATACATTCTTTCTCGAATGCCGCCTTGGGAGAAGTTGCGTAGCTATATTTGAAACGCTTATACTTTTCTCCAACATGCTGCCTAAGTCGAGAAGCTACATCGCTATCCGACCTGCCAACATATTGAACAATAAAGGTGTTCTCGCTATTTACGTATCCCAGCGCATAGTTTCCGGGACTGGTTCGGGTAACAACCTCGTTAATCTTACTTCTTGTCAGCTCGTAAGGGCCATTCATATTTAATGTTGCCATATGGTTCCTTTCTCTTGACTTATGTCAAGCTCGCGTGCTACAATAGCACATGTAAGTTGATTTCCGTCTGCTTATGTGAGCGCTTAAACTGTTGCAGCAGTTTAAGCACTCTTTTTTTGTTCCCTCATAGGCCTCACCACCTTTTATAATACTCGCTTATATTTGAGGGTGCCGGTGCAGTTGCCGCCGCACCGGCTTTTCTCTTAAGCGTTCACACGCACAAGTCCTGTCAGCAGAAGCTGCATCAGGCTTTTTTCTTTTGTTGCCAAGCTGCCAATTCTTGTTCCAACGCAGAAATCTCTTGATCCGCTAACGATAACCCTTTAGAGATCTTCTGCATAGCCGTTTTGCTGGGGGGGACAGGAATCAAAAGTTTTTCTATCTCTTTTCGACTGATTCTTGTTCTTGTGGATCCTCCTGCTAATATGGATATTTTGTTGAAATATTCATTACTTGTGGCATACTGCAGAAAGAATTCGGCCACATCCACATCCTTGAAACGAAGAATCGTACAATCAACCGCTGTTATTGCCCTTGTATACAAGTCGGGGACCATGCAGGCGCGTCCGATTGGATCGGGTAGTCTTGATAACAGAATATCTCCAGCAAAAACCTCTGTGCAATTGAGTCTTTTGAAAGTTCCTTCGCTGATAAATCGCGCGTGACCTTCTTTATCGAGGTACCTGCCAACACCCACATTTCCGGTCTGTATCAAGCGTATTCCAGATTCGCTTTGATCCTTGCTTTCAATCCAATCTCCATCGCATACAGTTGAACACAATGTAGACAACTTAACCTCGTTAACGCCTGACGTCTCTGATAACAATTTCTGCATCTGCCACTGTTTCTGTCGGCGTTTTTCTTCCAGCAACTGCTGCTTCAGTTCAATCACCCGGTCGCAGGTAGCCAAAATCTCAGCAATCTTCTTCTGCTCAGAAACAGGAGGAATGGGCATCACAAACTCACCCAAGCGGCTGAAATACATTCTTGTACGCGTGCTGCCCTTTTTTTGAGCACTGCAATAAGCCGTGAACTCCTTCATGTTGTTGAGATATGCAATTAGCAAATCCTGACACAACCCATCCGATGTTGTAAAGACAGGATATTCCGGGCTTACCAAAACCGGTGTTCCCATCCTGTTGACGTTGAACCGAAAAATATCATCATCGCTCATGTGACGATAAGTAACATAGCCCTCTGGTACCACATGGAACCCGCCGGTTGTTTCTTCATAGCGCTGATCGTTATAATATTCCGACTGTAACATCAGTCCTTGTCTGGATGATGTCGCCAGCGGATATGCCCCTGTGTCATTTGAAAATTCATCGTAAGCTTCCAAATATTTGCCGATTTTCTCATACCGCCACTCCATGGGGCGAAGCTGATGGTTTTCGGTAATGTACCCCTCCGGTACTTCGCCACGGCGAACTGCCTCTATTCGTTTTTTGATTGACTCGTTCATAACTCAATCCTCTATCTGTAAATCGTGCAGCGCAGTAGCGAAGCTTGCATCGCCGGTGGTACGCAGTGCGACAGAGTATGCGGCAAATGATGCCGCCTTGGTAATTGCGGGGAAAAGCTGGGTATTCATAAACTGTGCCATTGGCATCATCTCCTTTGCTCTTAAATGGGTTAGTGCGAATGGGATGCAAGCCCCTACCGTCTCCACAAATAAGTGGTAGTTTATTTCTCTTCGCCGGATTTCAGTTTCCGCTTTTCCTGCTCGCGCTCGATCTGAGCAATGCTCTTCTGAGGCGTGGGCAGGTCTTCCGGCATCGTGCCGCCCAGTTCCTTGATGGTCTGGCGGACCTTCTTACCGACCTCATAATGCGTGTCATAAGCAGCCTGCTTGCCTTGGATGTTTTCGCGGCGCAGTTTCTCGTCGGTCTGAGTAGCACGGAAGAGATTGGCTGCCAGTTCGGTGCTACCCATGTGGTCCAGAATCTTCTGGCTTTTCTTCAGCCCCTTCCGGGCGTGGATTTCCTTCGCTCCGAGGCCACCATACAAGCCCTGATAGCCCTTGTTCTGGAAGATTGCGTAATCGCGGGGATCCTCAATGCCCGCCATCTGAGCAGCCTCTGCCAAAGACTTGTTGTGGGCGATCATCTCATTGCGAATCGCCAGTCGTTTCTGATCTTCGGACAGCTGATCATAATTGTCGATCAGCTCCTGCTGCCGGGTCTTGACCGCAAAGTAAGTCTGACCAACGGCGATAACCTCTTTGCGAGGGTCGCCATTCATGACAATTAGATAACAGGCGTATCGGGAAAGCATGACATCATCAATTTCACGCTCTGCGCCGGATCCGATGTCAACCATTTGCCGACGTCGCAAAATGGTCTTCGATTGCAAATCCGCTGTTTTTACAGGCGAGTTTTGCGCGTTCGATTGCATCCGAGAAACGACGCCACTGCGAGTATTCCAGAACCGGCTGAAGTTCGCGGGCCAGCCAGTATTCTTCGCCGTACTCGTTTATGTGCTTGATGCTTTCAAAGGTCTGTTCATTGTATTTCACAAGTTCGCTCATAAACCAAGCTCCTTCAGATACTGCGCCATCTGGCCTCGACTACTGCAATCTCGGCCTTGATGCGCTCAATGTTGCCCTGCACCTCTTCGATGTCGATCAATTCTTCTTCCTCAAAGGTGTCCACATAGCGGGGGATGTTCAGGTTGAACTCGTTGGCAGCGATCTCCTCAAAAGAGGCCACATGGGCGAAGCGTTCCACATCCACGCGCTCGGTGTATGCACGGAAAATGTCGTCAATATGGCACTGATCCAGCTTGTTCTGGTTCTTGTCCTTGCGGTATCTCAGATTGCCGTTTGCATCCTTGCCGGAAGCATCGATGAACAGCACATCGTTGGTGGCTCGGTTTTTCTTGAAAACCAGAATGCATGCAGGAATAGAAGTGCCGTAGAAAAGGTTGGCAGGCAAGCCGATGACTGCGTCCAAGAGGTTCTTCTCGATCACGGTCTGACGGATACGTCCCTCGGCGGAACCGCGGAACAAAACACCGTGGGGAACAACTGCCGCCATACGGCCATTGCTGCGCAGAGAATGCAGCATGTGGAGCAGGAATGCCCAGTCACCTTTGCTTGCTGGGGGAACACCCCAGTCGAAGCGATGGAAACGGTCGAGGTTTGCAGTCATCTTGAACTTCTTTTCCTTGTCGCTGGCACCGTCATCCTGACCGCCGGGATTAAAGCCTTCTGCCACTTGTCGAGGGAGAAGGGCATGTTAGCCACGATTACATCAAACTGCTTCAAATTGCCGTCAGAGTCCAGATGCTGGGGATTCGCCAAGGTGTCACCCCAGGCAATATCATTACCGCTGACATGGATGCCGTGGATAAAGAGGTTCATTCTTGCCATCGACCAAGAAGAACCATTCATTTCCTGTCCGTAGATGGCAACCTGATCCAAATTGCCAGCCTGACGAGCGGTACGGATCAGCAGAGAAGCAGAACCACAAGTGGGGTCGTAAATCGAGTCTCCCGCACGAGGCGCGGTCAGCATACCCATCAGTTCAGAAACCATGCTCGGGGTGAAGAAGCTACCTGCCTTCTTGCCCGCTTCAGCCGCAAACTCTCCAACCATGTACTCATAAGCATCGCCGATCACATAGGCAGGATCCTCACCGGGGCCGACCTCAATCTGAGAGGGCTCCAGGCACAGCGGCTTAAAATCCTCCAGCAGGGTACGAAGCTTCGTAACCTTCTGTTGCGGATTGCCCAGCATGGACTCGCTGTTGAAGTTGATGCTGCGGAATACACCTCTCAGCTCGGCGTTGTTATCTTGGATACCCTGGAGGGCGGTGTTGATCATCTCGCCGATCTTAGGGTCAAAGCGGTTATCGTACAGATAGTCAAAGCGCTCTTTCTCACCAAGAGCAAAGGGAGATTCTTTTTGGCGCGCTCGATACGAACCTCATTGCCCTTGTAGCGCTCTTCCAGCGCTCTGAGATGCTCCTTGTATGTATCGTCCAGGTATTTAAGAAACAGCATGGAGAGGACAAAATCCTTATAGTTTGCGGCGTCAATCGTGCCGCGGAACGTTCCTGCCGCTTTCCAAAGGGTTGCCTTAATATCCTGAGAAGTTGTCTTGCTCATCGTTCATTTCCTCCACCGCTTATAATTTTCGAAGCCAACATCGACACCAAGCGGTCGTTTTCGGCCATATATTCGTTCAGCAATTCTTTGCGCTTTCGGCTCAGCTTCCATATCTCTCCGACTTTGCGTTGCTCGGCTATGGAGATAATCGGGATTGTAATCGCCGCCAGCTTTTTCACCGAAATTGCTTTAATTGCCGCGGCACTGCCGGTCACATGCTCAACCTGCCCGAGAACCTCTTTCTGTTCCAACAGGTATCCGAGATAATATGGGTCAATCTCGACAGACGGTCTCACGACCAACAAGTTCTGAGAAGCGACCGTACCAACAGACTCAAGCGCCACAACATGTACAAACGAGGGGTTCAGGCGCTTGACGAGGATGTCACCGATCGCCAGCCTCTGCTTTTCAGAAATCTCGTCGCTGCGGTTTTGCGGTTCGACTGTATCCATAACGCCAGTGTCAGAAAAACTGTTTGGCTGGACAACTCTGTAACGGTAGTTACCGACCGTTCCGAATCCTGTCACACCTGCCATAACTTCCGCCACTTCGCCAAGCTGTCTTTCGATGGGGATCATCGGACACCCCTCCTTCTATTGTGAATATATCACGTACCCAAGCAAAAGTCAATAGAAAACTGCATTTTATTTTTTAGTTAATCAATAACTATCAAATCTAATCTTTTTCATAGGCCGAAAATAACGGTTCATTTCTGTTATTTTTTGTTATGTGAAAACAAAGAAGCACCCATCAATCTGTTGTGACCGATGGGTGCTGCGCTATGTATTCCGTTATTCCTCCATGACTTCCAGCATCATTCTGGCGCCCAACTTGAAGCTATTTTGAAAAATCAGGCAATCCGTTATCGTCTGGAACTCACGGGTGCAATCTGTGTACTTCTCAAACAACTCCTTCTGCTCATCCGTCATAGTTGCCCGGAGCTTTTCTTCGTTCCTGCAGATCAACTCCTGCAGTTTCTTATACTCCGTACAGGAAGAGGTGTCATACTCGGTCGGCTCGATATTGCCGTACCAGAATTCTTCAAGGATTCTCATACAACATCCTCCCCGTAGACCAATTCCCGGAGGGTGATTTCCTCTGCCCGGTTATGGATGCTGTTCATAGCTCGTACCCATGCCAACTGATCGTATGCTTTTAATTCCTCATTCACAGACTCGGCCTCCTGCATCTGACGGATAATCAGCTGCAATCTGCGCTGTGCCTGCTCATTCAGATCGGCAAGATAAGTCCAGAGCTGTCCTTCCAGAACGAGATGGTTAAACCGCACAGGATGATGCTCTTTGAGATAATCACGGTGCATCCGTCCGTATTTTCCGATGGAGCGTTCTTCGTTTGGGAGCTTCAGATCCGGGATGTAGTAATCTCCAACCAGCACATATTCAATGCCATTTTCGCTCATTTTGTTTTTCATAAACTTGACCTCGATTTCATGATTTTCGTCACATCGAGACTCGGTGTCGTAAAAGTGGTGTAAATTCACCACCCTCAAGTCTGAAAAACCTTGGTATTACTGGGTTTTTAGAGATTTCTGCAGATACTGCCGTGGCAGATGAAAAGTATTTTAATCATATTTTTTATATCCCTCCATTCCCAGCAACATGACCAACTCATCATAATATTTCGTATGGTGCTCTACCCTTTCCCGCAGTTCCTTTAAATCAGAGGAATAAACGGTCTGTCGTTTTTCTCGAATGTCTGTATAACGATACTGATAAATTAAGTCTTTTTTTTGTGCAGTATTTATTAGCCCGACAACAGCAGACAATACATTTTTTCAATTTTTTGAATATTGCCAGATTTAACTTCTTCAATCCACAATTCATTAGTCACAGTTTCAAACAAAGCAACATCATCAAACATTTACCAATCTATTGCGAATTTCTTGCTTTAGCTCATCCGAAAACTCCTCGTCCTCAATAAAATAGATAATAAAATCAGAGCAATCTTCTTTCGTAATTCCCGATATCAATTTCATATTGGACCTCTTTTATTATTGAAACTGTCATTTTAACACACTTGATAAACCTTCAAAATCATATAAGAAACCTTCTTATGCAACTTCTTTATACCGTGTATATACATACTCATATATCTTCTGACGATATCCGGATATACTTACCTCGTCATAGCATTCCGGCAATTCTGCCAGAGTGTATCCCGAATCAGATTATCGACTGCTGCTTTCGTTTCTTGTTTATCCGTCCAGTGGTCAAGTTCAGATATCTTGCCCTTAATTTTATGAAGTAAATCTGCCGCAACTTCTTTCAATTTTTTTATATCGTTCTCACTTAAATCTTCACGGAACAACATATCATAAAAAGAAAGTTCCTCATCACTGGAGAATCCTTCTCGAACATATCTCTGCTCTTCTTGATTCATTTGATTTGCCAAATCCATCAGATCCATAAATGTTTTTTCAATGGTTGCCCGGTCCTGCTCACTATTATAATCATCAATAATCTGCTGATAACGTTCATAATAATTGATTCGGTTAGGATTGCAGAACATCATTCTGTCCAATTTCTGGCGAATCACTTCTTCTAAGTCTTTTAGAACCAGATTCTTTTTCTTTACCTTGGCAAATTCTCTTCGCAGTAAATCAAAATCTATCGCACTGATATCAAAACGGCGTGTCTCTTCTCGCACCATTGACGGCATATGTTGAATTTCAACATATGAGTTGATAATCGCATTAATTTCTACCATCAAGTCCGTAGTATTGATATGTTTACGTTTTTTTCTGCAGTTCTGCATAGATAGCAGAAATTGCCTCATATTCTTTTCTGGTGTGACCGGTAATATCATCTCGATCCGTATACTTCATCAAGCGGTTCAGTTCAGACGCATATGTTGTAAAAGTTTTTTTGTCCTCAACCGTCCCACATACCGCATTGGCTGCTTCCTGCAGATAGAAAAGTTTCTGAAAATCATAGGCATCAACCAGCATTTGCAAGTCGAAGTCATTCTCTGCCAAAAACGTTTTTGCTTTTCCGATTGTTTCAATAATACGGTCAATTAGTTTCTCTTTATCTACTGTTGGATCAGCACCACCATTACCGCCAACATTTGCCGTATAATCAGCAAGTGCTTTTCTGAGAGCTTTTACAATGCCGATATAATCGACAATCAAACCGTTGCTCTTTCCTTCTGATACACGATTTGCACGAGCAATTGTCTGCATAAGAGTATGAGCTTTCAATGGCTTGTCCAGATACAGGCAGGACAGACATTTTACATCAAAACCAGTAAGCCACATTGCACAAACGAATACTACTCGCAACGGATTTTTAGAATCCTTAAACTCTTTATCCAGTTCTCTTTTTTCCATTTTCGTGCGGTGATATTTAATATCCAAATTCCACTTTTTGAAGGTCTGAATTTCGTTCTGTTCCTGGCTGATTACCACAGCCATTTCCGTTTCCTGCATCCACTTCAGTTTGCGTTCCAGCTCCTGTGCTTCCTGCTGAGCAGCGGTTTTTATTTTAACCTTTAACTGCTTTATTTCTTCTTTCCAGTATTCTTTCACATAGTTGTACATACGAACACAAGTCACTTTATTGAGGCAAACGAACATGGCTTTTCCGCTTGTCCACAGATCAGAATAATGGTTTACAAAATCTTTTGCAATAGATTTTAACCTTGGTTCAGCCATCATAAGATGAATTTCTTTTGCGAATTCAGCTTCCAATTTATCCTGTTGATCCACGTCAAGGTCTGCATTTTCAATCGCATCCAAAATCTGCTCTGTAATTTCCGGATTATGTAAGTCAAGAATTTTCTCACCACGATTTTCGTAATAAAGTGGAACTGTCGCACCATCCTCTACCGCTCTTTTGAAATCATAAACCGATACATAGCCACCGAAGGTACGGGCCGTAATATTGTCACTGGACAGCAAAGGCGTGCCGGTAAATCCAATACGAGCTGCCGTTGGCAGCAGTTTCATCATATTGTCAGCAAAAATACCATACTGGCTGCGGTGCGCCTCGTCAGACATAATGATAATATCGTGGTCCGGATATATCGGTTCTAAATTTGGCTTATTAAATTTCTGAATCAGCGTGAATATAAAACTCGGATTGCCTTTTAACTTCTGCACCAAGTCCTCACCGCTGGCAGCTATAAACTGTGAGGACTTATTCTTTCCAAGAAGGCCACAATTTTCAAATGTATCACTAATCTGTGAGTTCAGTTCTTCACGGTCTGTCAGAATGACAAAGGTCGGTGAACCCTCAAATTTTCTGCGTATTTTCTGAGCAAAAAACACCATAGAATAACTCTTTCCAGAGCCTGCGTATGCCAGAATACCCCCAATTTACCGTCATTCAGTTTTCTTGCAGAGTAAGCTTTCATAGCCTCATTTACACCAAGGTACTGATGATTACGGGCAAGAATCTTTGCTGTACGTCCGCCGGAATGATCAAACAGAATAAAATTCTCGAACAAATCAAGGAAATTTTCCTTTTTACATATACCACGAAGCATGGTTTCAATCGCAACACTGCCCTGGTCATCCTCAGCAAGACGTTTCCACTCATGGAAGAACTCATATTTACTTCCAAGAGTACCCACTTTCGCTTCTGTTCCGTTAGAAAGCATAAGGAAGGCATTGTAATAGAACAGATGTGGAATGGTATCCTGATAATCAGTATAGTTATCGTCATATGCATTCTGTACATCCACAGTATTCTTTTTCAGCTCCACAAACAGCAGTGGAATACCATTTACAAAGCCAACGATATCCGTCCTTCTGCGGTACAAATCGCCGTGGATTTTCAGTTCTTTAACAGCAAGAAAATAGTTGTTGTCCGGATTCTGAAAATCAATGACCATTGCTTTCCTTGTTTCCGTTTGTCCATTCGGCTTCTTTACAGTAACCGGGATTCCATCACGAATCAGAAAATATTTCTCTTCATTTACCTGCAAGAGAGATGATGTGGAAAGCCTGTTTTCCAAAGCCTTCTGAGCTTCGGAAATCTGATTATCGTTAATCCATGGATTCAGTTTTTTCAAAGCTACACGAAAATAACGAAGCAATAATATCTCGTGATAACTTTCTCTGCCGAAAGTGCCGTTTTTTCCTAAAACTTCTGTATTGTAAGCAAACCGGACATCCCAGCCCAGTTCATCACGGAGCAGATTACCGGCACTTTCTTGAACTAATATGTTTTCGGAATAATCGTAGCTCATAATATAACCTCCCTAATAACAGAAATTTTTCCTATTCTTTGTTTTCCTGCATCAATTTTATAATTTCAGCAAATCTAATAAGTTCCTTATGATTCTTACTTATTATTGTATAAACACTATCTTGAGTATGTTGAATCAAAATCGATCTTTCACTATGCATCCAACACCAAGTAAATAACATTGCGCCATATAGGTTCGCTTTCTCTGGTAGTATATACTTTGATGATTCATTAGGAAATGAATAACTCTGCCTTAAATTGATAGCTTCGAATTTGTCCTTAAAAAAATCCCCAAATACGTTTGAACTTGAAGTAACCAATCCTCCATATGAGGAAGTATTAAATGTACTACCAGCAAAAAGACCCTGATATTTATATACGCAAACCATTACAGCAGTTAATAATTCCATACACATAAATGAGTAATCTTTTTTATCTGTAAATAAAAGTTTGTGTATAATTATAACTTTGTTTACAATTTGTTCTTGTGTACGAATATCTATATCTTTGAATATTGCCTGTAAACACTCTTCCACAGAATCATCAAATTGAAAAATATCTTTATCAAACAGCCTTATATATGCAGCATATTTTTCGGTGATTTTTTCAGACACTTTACCTCTGTCAAGTTTGATTTCAAAATTTATAAATTTTTCGAGGTATTTATTTCCTTCTTCAAAACCAAACAGATGTCTGACGCTACAATCCAACTGTTTTTATCTATAGCAATAATTGTAATTATATTGTTTTTTTCTTCTGTCAAATGATGCAGACGCTCCAACACTTTTATTGCATATTCCGGAATGCATCTGTCCAATTCATCGACAATTATTATAACTGTATATCTTTCTGCTATACTCTGGAGAAGTTCAGCAAGTTTATCAATAACTTTGTTAAGATCTAAATATGTATCATAAGCATGTTCTTTATCAAATTTCGCTGCACCTTCTTTTTTACCATTAATTACAGTTTCGACTGCATTTTGAATATCAATGCCTGTTTTAGCCTTAAATGCAGTATTAGCAAGTGATAATAAAGAAACTCCTGCCGCTTTAAACATTCCAAGTATTTCTTGTTTTTCTTTACTGTCAGGGAAAAGGGTTATTTTTTTCTCTATCCCCGCAATTATTGTAGACACAATAGCTATCAATGGTTCTTCATAGTAATCATATTTCCAACAATTATAGCGAATAAAAAAATACTTTTCGGTAAGTGTTTCTTCAGATTGAATTTTAGAAAGCTCATTTTCAAGCATATCTAAAACAAAACTTTTACCTGTCCCCCATTCGCCGTTTATAGCAAAACAAGTTGTTACATTATTCCCAGATATATTTTCTATCAGCTTTACAACTTGCTCTACAAATGGTCCTCTATCAAGAATGTCAACCTTATCCATATTACACCTCAATTTCTCCGCTCATGAGTTTTGGTAATAAGCGATCGCGGGCTTCCGTCGCAATATCACATTGCTTTTGTAATGCTTCAATTTGTCTTTGATAGATATCGAATAAAACATCATACTGTTCCATTATTTCTTCAGTTGGAACTAACATTTCCATATTCATCATAGTTTCCGGCTTTAAATGTAATACATTTACACCATTAGCCAAAGGCGAGATTCTTTTGCTATAGCCCCCATAAAGCATAGTTGAATATAAGAAACTTTTCTTAACACATAATGGTACTAATTTAATTAAATCCATTGAAAAAGTCATTGTTTCATCTAAATCTGGCACGATTGCCACATGCCCCACCAATCTTCTTTCTTTGGTCATGTCAGTAACACCCATAACAATATCTCCAGCAAACAGTTCTTGATTCTCTTTAAATTTACCTTCATATCGTTTTTCTGCATTTCGATTATAACCGCCAAACGCCCTAATGTTTTTCAAGTTAATCATCACGACTCCGCCATCTTCAACCAATTCTTTTGAAGTGTATGATTTGCCACGCACATATTCAAAGACACTTGATAATGGCATCACTGACCACCCTTCTGGCACACCGTCTACAATAGGAGTGTCTTCATAGCCAGGAAAACGCAAATCAACAAACCATTCTTTATACAAACGCTGTGCCGCTTCTTCAAGAAGTTTGATTTGCTTTTTATTGTTTTCTATTAAATCATCATAGGCAGATAAAATAGCTACTATTCTATCTTGCACTTCAATAGGTGGTGCTGGAAATTTAATGGTTGAAAGTTTTTTCCAAGAAAGATTATCTTGAGCTGTTCCTTGTGATATCTTTTGGCAATCTCTTTGTAAAATATCAAATGCATATTTCACAAACTTAACATTTGATACGCCATTATAAGGTATAAATCCCATAACACTATCTGGAAAACAGGCATCCATACCCAAAATAGCTGTGTCTGCAATATTGGCAGCTATTGTAATACATAATGTACCAGCTTTCCACAGCTTACTCTGTTCGAGTCCTCGTTCATTATATGTATCTGTATACTCCGTCAAATAAAGTTCTGCCGCTTTTACGTCTGCAGTCTGCACAAACGGATATTTACCACCGAACAACGTTTTATCATTTCGAGGACGATGTTTAGATCGACCTCTGGAAATGGTTCCAAGTTTATCTAAGGTTACATATTCCCAACTCATACCCCCATCTCCTCCATATTCTTAGAGATGATATCCATTAACTCATTGGATTCCGCTTGCAACGATAACAATTCTCTATGTATTTCCGCCATACGTTCTTCAAAATCCACGCCGTCATCTTCCACCGGTGCTACTCCTACATACGCTCCCGGCGTCAGCGACCAGCCTTTTTCTTCAATTTCTGCAATAGTTGCAACTTTGCACAGGCCAAGTACGTCCGTATAAACGCCTTCGCCAAACTTTTCATAAAGCCACACTGCCTCTTTTGCGACAGTGATTTTTTCATTCTTAGCTGTTATCAGTTCGTCATAATATACCTGCACCCGTTTTTTATCATTTCTTCCAGCGGCTTTTGCTTTCGATTTTTGCCCGTTTCTGTAAATCTTTCAGTTCTTCTTTCAAAAGGTGAAGCGATTCTTCAAAAGATATAGCCTTTCCGAGTACATTTTTATATTCGGCAATAAGATGCTGATATTTTTCTGCTTCGCCGCGATATAGCCAAACAATGGCATTCAAATTTTTCAGCTGCCATTCAGACCATTCGTTCAAGGTACGGTCTACCACTGTATAATAGTTTCTTGCATCAATAAACAGCACTTTGTCCTTTGTTTCTTCTGATTTTCCTTTGTCAAAGAACCACAGAGAGCAAGGCAGGGATTTTGTGTAGAAGAAATTATTTCCCACGCTTACCATTACATCCACATGGCCTGTTTTTATCAATTTTTCACGAATATCCCTGTCTTTGCCCTGGCTGTCCGTAGCTGAGGACGCCATAACAAAGCCTGCACGACCGTTTTCATTAAGGTATGAGTAGAAATAAGAAATCCACAGATAGTTAGCGTTGCCGATTTCTTTGTTTTTATTAACCGCTGGCATGCCAAATGGGAGACGTCCTGCGCTTTCAGCCGACTCCGCTTTTACTTTATCGACATTAAACGGCGGATTTGCCATTACATAATCACAACAGCCGTTCAAATTGTGTGCATCATGATAAAAGCTGTTTGCTTCATCGCCGGATTTGATTACACCGGCAAGACCATGAACAGCCATATTCATCAAGCACAGCTGAGCGTTGTATTCCACTTTTTCCTGTCCATAAAATGTCATTGTGTTATTGACATTCATACCGGAATGATTTACAAAGTCGCCGGACTGGATAAACATACCTCCCGAACCACAAGCAGGATCCAGCAGAATACCGCTCTTTGGCTCGATAACATTTACAATCATTTTTACCAATGACTTTGGGGTAAAGAACACGCCGTCATCAGAAGCAATATTTTTTGCAAATTTATTCAGAAAATATTCATAAATGCGGCCGATTATATCGCCGCCCACTTCGTCCAATGCGCTGTTGTTGAATATACGAAGAAGCTCTGACAGTAACTCATCAGAAAAATCCGTATAGCTTTTTGGAAGGACACCGGTAAGCTGCTCGCTTTGTTCTTCAATCAACTGCATTGCATTGTTTACCACTTCACCCAGACTGGTCATTGTGTGACCATCTTTGTTCAGAATACCTGCAGATGCAATATCATCCGGAAGATTCAGCAAATAATCATATTGAGCATATTTTGGAAGATAAAGCGCGCTTTTCGCCGCAAAATCACTTGCCTCCACAGGCATTACACGCCCGCCGCGAGAAGGACGGTTTTCCAAAATTTCCGCCTCTGCCATTTTATATCTGCTATACGCATAACGCAGAAAAATCAAACCAAGCACCGGCATACAGTACTGGTTAGATGTCAGCTTTGAGCCTGCGCGCAGTAAGTCTGCCGATTCCCATAATTCTGCTTCTAATTTACGAATGTTTATCATTTTATTTCCCTCTTAAATTTTCTACTTATCATACTCAATCCTAAAGTAATCAAGATATGCCTTATATTTATCCTGTGCTGTCAGACAAGTATCGGTCAGATATCCTTTTTCGTTACTCCACTCTTTTAATCCACGATAATAGAACAATTTCAAATTATCGTCGATAATGAACGGGACAATATTATATTTTAGACATTCTTTAAACATAATTAGTCTGCCTACACGACCGTTGCCGTCCTGGAACGGGTGTATCTTTTCAAATTTAACATGGAAGTCCAGAATATTCTCGAAGGTCTTTTTTTCTTTCCCATTGTATTCTGCCAGCAGGCTTTTCATCTCATCTGCAACATCTTCCGGCATTGCTGTCGGCATACCACCAACTTCATTTGGTCTTTTCTTATAATCTCCAACCGCAAACCATTCCAAGCGTGAATCACTGGTTCCGGATTTTAAAATCAAATGCAACTCTTTGATGAACTTCTCGGACAGCGTAGATTTTGCATTATCAATAACCATATCAATACAGCGAAAATGGTTGGCTGTTTCAATCACGTCATCCACATTCAATGTTTCATTTTCCACACCGATGGTATTTGTCTCAAAAATATATCTTGTCTGATCGTGAGTCAACCGGCTGCCTTCCATATGATTGGAATTATAGGTTAAATCAATTTGTGTCTTATGATAAATTCCACCGGAATATTTACTTTTCTTTTCTTCCTGAAGAATGGAAAGCAACGTTTTCGGCTTATTCTCCTTCTGATTTGCTCGCAACGGCTTAGTTGCATCTTCCGGTACATTCCAGGTCTTTCCGGTAAGAAACGCCCCCGGAACACGTCCATGCGCACAATAATTACGAACACTTCTCTCCGATATATCCCATTTTTTTGCTGTCTCTGCAACAGAAAGGTATCGCATCTAATATCCTCCGCCTAACTCAATCTTATATCTTCCAACTCGTTTACAGTTCCTTGGTTTATATACACAGTAGCCTTCATAGTAATAGCTGTGATCAATACCCTTCATATAGATTTCTCTATCATTTATATTGTCTGTAAGAGCATTTTTCAAAAGAAACTTTAATTTCATCAAATGTGGACTGGGGCATTTTGTCAATGCTCTGTAAAATTGCATTTAGATACATCAATGGAGAAGATCGAAAATTTCCTTTTGAAATATTCACTTTCAAACATTTCAACTGCTTTCTGCTTGCTGATTTTTTCTTCTATTCTTGCTAATTCCGCCGAATCTGTAATTCCCAGTTTGCTTTCAAGCATTACCTTACCTCACATTCACACCATATAATCTGTTTTAATTCTTATACTAAGTATACCATATCATCGGCAATTTTGATACATAAAATTGTTCTGCCATTTTATTTTTTGCCGTTCTGGGACAAAATTTAAGCGGAATGCCTCTCAAAACATTCCGCATTACAACTGTCATTATCTCCTAATCCTTTACCCCGAGTTATCAAAATGGGATTGAACTACAAACAAACCGTTCCAAGGCAAGACCCAATTGTCTTATACGCAAAGTCACATCAAGACCTTTTCAAAATGGTATAGTAGTAGTGTAGTAAGCGCCGTTCCCGTTCCATCTTTGCCCGGTCCGGAATCGCATAGGCCAACTGGATATAGTAACGCCTGGAGCCTTTGTTGCAGACAAAATCAAGTTCCAACTGTTTGCGGATTCCGTGACCTTTTTCGTTTGTTTTATTCAAAGTTATCACATCTACGTTAAAACCACGTATCTTCAACTCATTAAAAATGATATTCTCCATAGCATGCATTTCTTCCAGTTGACGGAAATTGAGACGGGCATTGCACAGTCCCAGATCGGTAAAATAATATTTGACCGGTGTGTTTATATATTTTTTCCCTTTAATATCATAGCGGACAGCACTGTCAATCAGGAAAGAATCGCAAAAGTAATCGATATATCTTTTGATGGTCGTGTTGCTGATGGTCTTTTGCTTAACACTAATGCAGCTGACAACTTTGTCGGATTTCAATAACATGTTGCTCATCCGTTTCTTTTGCCAGCAAATAATTCTTAAACAAAGTCCATTGTGCTTTTTACTGAAAATTTTTGCGAGTTATCGCACTTTCATGCCTTCTCTCTTTCATTCCAGCAAATTAGGAACCAGCTGATATGAAATACGATTTTTATTATCTAAATCTTCCTTAGAAAAAATCCTTTTCACATAAAACAGACAGGTATCTGTAAACTTTTTCCCCTGAACATCTTTATACTCCATATCTAAACTGAAATAAATAAATTCGTCCCCGATATTCCCAGCACTTTCTTTGAGATGATGACAACCACAATTCCTCTCCTTCATCATTCCACACTACAGAATATTCTGCAGGATTTATCATTAAAGATGGCCTATATGCAGCATCCCTGTCCCGCCTCATTTCTACAATACTCCAAAATACTAAAAGCAAAGAGAAAAATGTAAACAAAGCTATAATAGAATTGATCCAGTCTCCTATCTGCATACCTTTTAACAGATTAATCAACTTCTCCACAAAAACTCCTCCACAATCTTATCCAATTCCCCCGCAATCACTCTGAATTCCTTATTCAAATCCAGCGTCCTCGCCCCAATCCGATTTCCACCCATATTAAATACACAGTCTGGTGTAATATCCTCGTCTGTTTTTGCATACAGCAGCATTCCGGCGACATTTCCAGTACCGTCTTTATCCTGATTCTTGACATACGTATAAATTTGATAGATATTGCCGGAATGCAAAGAATATTTGTCAAATCGGCGCTGCAGGGTTTTTCCGTAATATTTCGCATCCAGAATCAGAATTTTCTCATCAAGGCGCAGGAAAACATCCGTCTGCATCACAGGCAGGAAATGAATCATCGTCTCGTCATTCTCTCCAGTCAGATTCCACTTGACCTGCGCAGCCTTCACCTCGGACAGATATGTATGATGCTGGCGGTAATACTCTAAAATGAACCGTTCATACAGACGGGCCATATGCTCGTCCGAAAACGACGCCATTTTATACCCGCCTTTGTCCGTCGTCTGAAGCATACCGTCCAGAACGAAATAACAGACATTGAGAAGCATCTCGTAGTTCCTGTTATTGCGCTGGTAATGAAGTCTGCTCCACTTGATTGCCGACGGCTCCAGAAATGACACGCCGTCGAAAAAACAAAGCACTTTACGAATCGCCGCCTTCCGCTCCACAGCTACACAGCTGTCTTTCAACAGAAAATACATCGTCGTCTTCAGAATCTGATTATAAAGATTATCCTCTGACAATTCATCAAACTCACAGGCCAGCTTTTGTTTATGCTGGATGCGGTTTAAGATCGTCCGTGACATGTCGAGTTTGCCCCGCATGACAGAAAGCATCTCATTCTGCGTCACATACTCACGATACAGCCCCTGCTTTACCTGTCTTGCCGTGCCTCTGGCAAGAATGGCGGCAAACAGATCCTGCACATTTTCAAAGCGTTCTGCCGCAATACTCTCATAATTTGACTGTTTCAGCACCTGGAACGCATAGGAAAGCATGTAATATATGTTTTTTATAAAAATCCCTTTATCATTCGTCATCAAACACACCACGCAGATTCTTTTCCCAGCGCTGCAGCGTTGCCGGCTCATCAAACCAGTATTCGGCCAGCGTGGGAAGAATATCAAATTCCACCACGGAACGCAGCCAGTCCGTCATGCCGTCCGTACTCTCTCTGCCGCAGAAATAACTGTGCCCGATTCTGAAGCCACGGCCCAGTGACGGATCTTTTGAAATTTCCCTGTTAAGCGCCCTGATCTGATCGATGAGAGCATCGAAAATTTCACTGGAAAACGCACTCTGATAGCTTTGAAATCCCTCAGAATCAAAACCAGGCTCCATCTCAAAAAAGCTGAATCTTCTGCGAAGGGCGTAGTCGATCATGGCCAGACTTCGGTCAGCCGTATTCATCATACCGATTATATATAAATTATCCGGTACAGCAAACGGTACCCCGCTGTAAGCCAGCGTCGCTTTCGTCCCCCGGTAATCCTTTTCAATCAGCATCATCAGCTCTCCGAATATTTTACTCATATTGCCCCGGTTGATCTCATCGATAATAAAAAAGTATTTCTTATCCGGATGGTTTGCCGCCTTCTGACAGAACCGATAAAAAATCCCCTCGGTAAGTTTAAACTCCGCTCCATCGGGACGATACCCCATGACAAAATCTTCATACGAATAATTCTGATGAAACTGGACAAATTCTATTCTGGAATCGTCTGTTTCCTCCATTATGGCATAGGCCAGTTTTCTGGCAGCAAAGGTTTTTCCGACTCCCGGTGCCCCTTGAAGAATAATATTTTTCTTGTTCCGGAGCAAAGCAGCCAGAACGTCGAACCTCTCTTCAGTCATAAATACTGTACTCAGAAAATCCCTTTTTGTATATCGCGTAATAGAAGCGGTCGCCGGCTTTACAGGATTTTCCTCGCGAATGAGATCCATAATAAAATCAAATTCACCTTTTGTCAGTTTAAACAGACTCCCGTTTGGCTGGACAAAAAACTCCGTTTTCTCAAGCTCCGGACATTCTTTCAGTACAGCGTATTCGATTGGAACTGACAAACCTTCCGTTTTGGAAAAATAAATGCTGTGTCCGTCACTGGCCTGTGTGATTTCGGCTAAGGCCGTGATCTTCTTAACCGGATTCGCCTCGTAGCCAATGACAATGTCACCGACTCTGACATCCAGAAAGTTCTGGAAGATCCGTCGCTTATTCCCATTTTCATTATACAGCGTATAGCTCTGTTCCCCGCCGACTTTCATATCTGAAAAGCTCCAGATCTTCGGATTTGCGGTCAGCCACCAATACTTTCTGGAATCAATACTTCCGCCCAAAATGCTGTCAACAGTCATTCCAAAATATGGATAAAGAATCAGTTTTTCAAAAAGTGCGTAATCGCCCTCGTCTACTTTAATACAGGTTGAATTGTCGTTGGGTGTCCACCATTTTTTCATGCCCTCATAGGAAGACGTATCCGACGATTCCGCAAGCACACGGTACTTCCGCTCATACCAGCCGTCCTGCATTTCCGGATTTTCCGTCGGCTTTTCATCCGTAAACTGCCCCAGCAGCCGGATGCTGTTTCCATAGCACAGATAAAAATAATCTCCCTTTTTGATCGTATTCATGAATAGCTGCCCCTGGGATACTCTGGAACTCGCCTTCGCCCTGGTAGTGCTGTGAACAACCACAACCTGCCTCTCCAGAAAAATCTGTTTATACGCATCAGAAATCCCCGTGCTTTCCGTCCCTTCACTGATCTTCCAGATCGCTGGAGACGCATTTACATAAAGAGAGACATCAGACAGATTTTCTAATTCCAACGCTTTTGACAGTTCACTGCGAAGTCTCCAGACGTATACTCCCGGTTCATTCGGATTCATCTCTTTTCCCGTATACAAAACAGGCCACCATACGACCTCCTCATTGTCCTTCGTCATCACAGCACAGCCCGTTTTTCTGCCACACGGCGGGCCAGGGCAACGGAACCGGCACTATAAAAATTCTCCGCTCCCCCGTATTTTGCAGAAAGCTGCGTGCATGTGGCCTGACCGCCGCAATCTTTCATGCGCTTCATGATTTGCAGCGCATTCTGCGTAAAAACAGAGGAGTCCTTTAACAGTTCGCCCCACTCTTCCGCCGTAATACCCGGGTCATAATTTCTCGGAAACCATCCATCCTTCTCTCCTGCCATTTTCCTTTCCTCAATATAATACCTGCTCACATAAAAGCCAACGTCCATGGTCGTCGTCTTTAAATTCAAATCCGGGTAACAGCCATCCGTGACAGTCTCACGAATCATTGCGGCAATCTCCGGTTCCCTTTTAAGCACTTCGCAGATTTCATCGTACATACGATATCCGCCGATCATACTGTCGGCAGACCCATCCGATTTCGGGTAATATTCAGAATCCAGCTCCATGGCCACATTGCGGCAAATTTCATATTTATAAATGTAATACTTATCCGGATACATCAGCCATAAATATGTACTGATGGCATTGGTATTCTGATAATGATTATGCCAGGTTCCATCGTCATATAACGCCCGGAGGGAATTCGCTGAAGCCCGGAATGCGTCTACCCGCTCCGCCAGGTTGCGTGATTCGTCAGCCAGCCCGCGAAACATCTGGCGTACCGCTTCATCGTCCTTTTTGGCCAATTGATAATCATTCTTCTGGGATACGCGTAGCCAGAGGCCAGCAGATTATAGGTCTTTTCCGTAGCCTTTCTGAACATTTCACTGAAATCTTCCGCTTCTATATTCCAATATTTCTGGAAATGCCCGACTGCCTCCCACTTATATTTTTCATCGTCCCAGTGTTCTGGGAAATAGGTTTTATAGCCGGTGAGTATAGGTTTTAATTTTTCAAGGTTGATCATATCTGTTTACCGCCCTTTCTTTGGTTAGCGAGTTTTGTCAACACCTACCACAATAGTAGTAAAAACACAGCAGAAATGCAAGGTTCTTTCACCCCTCCGCCCCTCTATAAATCCTCACAATCTCCCCAAACAACTCCCCCCGGATCCTCCTCCAGCGCATCGGCAAGCAGAATCAGTTTCTCAATACTGATCCAGTTTTTCCCATGCTCTATATTATAAAGATGCCGCAGCGAGATCCAGTCCTCTGAGCCAAACAGCTCGTCGCTCCGGTTCTCGATAAAACGCGCCCGGCTTTTATACTGCTTCCCCAAGGCCTTTCTCTTCTGCTCCAGCAGCTTCCCGATCCGGACCAGGGCCTCGCTTTCCACACTCTTTTCAGCCATGTATTCCTCCAAAAGTGCACCA
Organism: Clostridia bacterium UC5.1-2E3; assembly: GCA_001304875.1. GTDB lineage: Bacteria > Bacillota > Clostridia > Lachnospirales > Lachnospiraceae > Ventrisoma > Ventrisoma faecale. The sequence goes on along the minus strand of BBZO01000006.1, from coordinate 91,109 downwards.
TGGTGCATTGTTTATTTCAATAAATATGATATACTAAAATTACTCCCAGAGCAACAGCTCTCGGGAAGAAAATACCAGGGAGGCCATCGCTATGGCAAATTTAAAATTCAAAGTTGAGGCACTGCGCACCCTCACGTCCCCCTACCGCAGGGGAGACAAAGACGAAAGCACCTTTGAAACCATCTACTATCTGCTGGCCGACATGAAAGAGCTGCCCGCCGACATTCCTCTGGATGTCAATCCCCGCGAGCCCAAGATGACGACCAATGTGGCCCATAACCTGCTCGCTGCCGTGGTAGAACCGGAAACTGATTTCTACATCAATAACCGCGGCATCGTCATCGCCGCCAGATCGCTGACCTTCAACAGCAGCGATTCGGAAGTCACCATCGATATCGGCAACCAGGAGGACGAGAATGACAAATTCCTGTACGGCATTCTCGACGGCGGCCATACATACACGGCGATCATGCAGAAGCGCGACGAGATTCCCGAAAATATCCGCAAATATGTCCGCATCGAAGTCATCACCAACGTGCAGAATATCACGCGCCTCTCCGATGCCCGCAACACCTCCGTCCAGGTTTCCGACATCGCGCTTTTCAATCTCGACGACAAGTTTGACGGCATCAAAGCCGCCCTCGCAGGCCAGTCATATACGGACCGGATTGCCTACAAGGACAACGAGAACAAACCCATTCATATTTCTGAGTTCCTCCGCTTAATGTATGCCTTTGACATCGACAAATACCCGGACGACAATGCGGCTCCGGTGCAGAGCTACTCCGGCAAAGCGCAGGTATTTAAGCGCTATAAGCAGGTATTTGAAACTCCGTTCTACCAGTCATTAACCTTACAGCTCCCCACGCTGGTTGAGCTCTACGACATCATTGAGCGCGAGCTTCCCGCGAAGTATAAAGAATATAAAAAAGCCCAGGGCGTCGCAAATCCGCGTTTCGGCAGCGTCAGAGGCATCGAATCTCTCGACAAACCAGCCAGGACAGAGTTCCTTGCCTCCCCCACCAAATACTCCGTTTCCAGCGGCTACATCTATCCGATTTTCGGCGCGTTCCGCAGCCTGCTCAGATTCGACGAATCAGCGGGAACGGTCTCCTGGCTGTTCAATCCCGTGGATATCTGGAATGAGGTCGGTACCTCCCTCGTCCAGAACACCTTCGAGACCTGCACCAACCCCCAGCTTGCCGGTAAGGATAAACAGATCTGGCTCTCCAACTACAGAATCGTAGAAAACCAGAGCCTGCGGAAGCTTCTCGCGCGCAGATAAGCATTTCCGCACAATACACATAAAATATGTGCCCGGTGGCTGCCACGTCCACCGGGCACATTCATCTACATCCCCATATATCTCCTCCGGTAATACTCCATCGCCCGATACTCCAGAATATCCCCCATATGTCTCACAAACGCCTCTTCCCGGATCACATCCGCCAGATCCTCCCGGAGCGCAAGTGCACAGCCCTCCCGCTCCACGAAAAATCCCTTCCCGGATTCCTTCAAAAAATGAATCGGCATGCGTTTTGCCTTTGAGAGATGCTGCCGGTCAGAGATCGCCCTATAGCTCTCCAGTGTCATACCGTCCCCCAGATCCTTCCAGTTTGTTCCCCTGTCGAAGAACGCCTTCCACACCTCCAGGACCTGTGCATCCGTCACCTCCGTCCGGACATTTCCGCCGTTATAAAAGCTATACAGAACGGGTATTTTATAAACCTTCTGCATGTCCGTCGTCTCGATCAGATTTAAAAACTCCCCGCCGGTTCCCCCGCAAAGCGTTTCCTCCTTCCCGGTCAGGTCCCCCATCGTTTTCAAAAACTCCAGATATCCGCGGAATGGGTTGTCCTTTGCATGGCGGATACAATACTGATAAATTTCATCCTCCATGTACGTAAAAAACTCCATCCTGGAGGGCACTCTTCCGTCCAGCAGCTCCTTCACCCGGACATATTCCCGACGTATCCTTTCCCGCGCTGTGAGAGAGCGCCTGCTCATCTCATCAAACAGGTCGATGAGACGCATATCGAAATCCACGATACAGCCATCCGGATAGCCCTGTCGCCCCGGTTCCATAAGCCCCGTTCCCATAAGCCCCGGTTTCCTCAAACGGCCGGTCTTCCCGCTCCCCGCGAAGCAGCGCCGGAGTTCTGCCCGCCTTCTCATAATTTCCTATAAAATCCAGGACATTCAGATATTCCTTTCCCCTGTATGTGCGAAGTCCCCGCCCAAGCTGCTGCAAAAACACCACCGGGGATTCTGTCGGGCGCAGAAACATGACCATATCTAGAGACGCGATATCCAGCCTTCGTTGAACATGTCCACGGAAAAATCACGCGGATCTCCTGCCGTTCCAGCCTTTCGATGGCCCGCTCCCTGTCCTCTGAAAAAACTCCGTCCGCGTTGCTGTAAACCGCCGCCGCAGGAATCCCTCTCCGGCAAAATTCCGCCGCCATCACCTCCGCATGGGTCCGCGAGCAACAGAAACCAAGCGCCCTCCTTGACGGGTATTTCTTATAATACCTGTAAATCAGATCAAACCGTTTCCTGCTGCCTTCCCCGCTCAGATAGAGAGCCGTCAGCTGCCGCTCGTCATACCGGCCTTTTACCCTTTTCACCCCGGAATAGTCCGTAGAATCATAGATTCCATAGTAGTGGAACGGAACCAGCACGCCCTTATCAATAGCCTCCTTCAGCGAAATCTCATAGGGCACATTGTAATCGCATATCTCAAAAATATTCCGTCCGTCCATCCGCTCCGGCGTGGCCGTCAGCCCCAGAAGGAATTTCGGTTTAAAATAGTCCACGATCCGAAGATACTGCTCATTCACCGCGTGATGAAACTCATCGATCACAATGTAATCAAAGGAATCCGCCGGAAAATATTTCTCCGACAGATATTCCGCCTTTCCCAGAGAGGCCACCGAGGCAAAAATAACCGCCTTTCCTGTTTTCTTTCTCTTTCCATAGAAAAATCCATAGTCATCCGATTTTCGCACATGCTCGAAGGCCTTCGCCGCCTGCTTGAGAATCTCTTCCCGGTGTGCCACAAACAGCACCCGCTCATATGCCGCCGAATCAAAGGCCGCCAGATATGTTTTTCCGACTCCCGTGGCCGCCTGGACGAGAGCCCTCTGTGCTCCCTCCCCGCGGCTTTTCTCCAGCGCATACAGCGCTTCGATCTGCACGCCCCGCGGCTGGATCTCCCGCGGCAGAAACAGAAGCTCCGCGTCCTTTTCCTCTCCCGCCGTCTCGTACCACTCAAAATCTCTGAAAACCGCCGGCTTATGCCATGTCTTCGAGTATTTTTCCAGTTCCTTATCGTCGAGCATCACCGAGTGGTTCTGAAACAGATCCTCAAACGCGTCGCAGAAGCTGCCGGCACTCTCCGGATCCCGCTCACTGTGCAGACAATAATTCCATTCGATCCCGGAAGTCAGCGCGCTCTTCGAGATGTTCGAGGAACCGATATAAATCTCACTTCTCTCCCCGTAGTGAAAGATATACGCCTTCGGATGAAACGATCTTCTGCTCTCGTCATAAAATCTCAGATCTACCCGGTCGCCGAGCTCCCGCCGGATCAGATACAGCGCGGACGGCTGCGTGATGCCAAGGTAATTCCCCGTCAGAATGCGCACTCTGGCCCCGCGGTCCAGGGCAATCCTTATGTCATCCAGAATCATCTTCACACCCGACTCCATCAGAAACGCGACGATTATATCGATCTGACTGGCGTATTGGATGCTTGTTTTCAGATGATACAGAAGAAAATGTCCCGGATTCTCCCCTCCGGTCATCACATTCAGATTTTCCGTATAATCAAATTGAGCCATTGTTCCTTCCCTCTCCCCGGCCTCACGTCCGACGTGATCCACTGCTCCTCCGTTTTAAGCTCCGGCGTCCCGGCCATCAGCGTCTCGAAACGCTCCTCCGTCATGTCCGTAAAATACCGTCCATTCCTCTCGCCCTCGAACGTTCCATATTTAAAAGAGGTATAGATCACGCCTTCTCGTTTCAGAGCTCTGGCCATTTTCTGCAGAACCTCTCCCAGCTCGTCAAAGCAGATGAAGAATGGACGAGCAGGCCCAGATGCCGTCGTACCGGTCCTCCTCGTCAAGCTCCGAAAAAACATATGCTTCACCGGGATCCCCGCATATCCGGATGCGAATTTGCAGAGCGTCTCGGAGCCGTCCGACGCCTCCACCCTGTATCCCGCCTCCTTAAAACACTTCGCGTCTCTCCCGGAGCCGCATCCAAAGTCCAGAATCCGCGCGTCCGAGGAAAGGCGGGATAAAAATTTCTCCTGTATCTCCTTAAAATCCACAGAAACCGTCCCCGCTATGAACGTTTCCGCATTCTCCTCATAATACCGAATCGTCCCGTCCCTCACCCCAGCACTCTCCTCACCATCTCCTCATCAAACCGCACCTTCGACACCCCGTCCACCTCGATCTGATACAGGGCGTTGGCCGCGATGTGCTCCGCCGCCTGCTCCAGGTCGCGGATGCCGCTGGTGCCGCGGTGCATCTCGATCACCGTGTCCAGGGCCCCGTCGGTCAGCGTGCACTCATCCGTCTTCATGCTCATGCGCTTTAACACCTTCGGCAGCGCGTATTTCAGGAAAATAATCTTCTTCTCCTCCTCCGTGTAATCCGGAATATCGATGACCGCGAAGCGGGACATGAGCGGCGCGCTGATCTGGCTCTTGTCGTTGGCCGTGGCGATGGGGTAGACGCCCACCGTGGGAATCATACACTCCATGTAATTGTCCGTGAATCCCAGGTTGTCGAGAAGCGTCAGCAGCACATCCGCCGGATTCCCGTTTCCTTTTCCCGAGGCCGCCTTGTCCAGCTCATTGATGATAAACACCAGGTTGGACTCGCCGGAGGCGGAGAATGCTCCATAATAATGCCCGGCTTGGCGTTGGCGTAGATGCGGGAGCTGCCCGTGAGCTGCTCCGGGTCGTTGATGGAGCTCATGTCCAGCGTGGTCCACGGCAGCTTCAAAATGCGGGCCACCGCGTAGGCGATCTGTGATTTTCCCGTGCCGGCGGGGCCCACCAGCAGCAGGCCGTAGGCCGGCAGCGTGTGGGTGCGGTTAATCTGGATGATGGTCTCGATGATCCTCTGCTTCACCCGCTCCATCCCGTAGAGCTCCTCGTCCAGAATCCGGCGGGCCTCCGCCGGGTCAATGGCCTCGAAATAATTGTTCCTCCACTGAATATTCATCATGATGGACAGCGCCCGCTGGGCGTGGCGGCGCTCCTCCGGAGACACCTCGTGAGAGCGGGCCACCGCCAGATTGCGGCGGGCCCAGAGACGGATGTTGTCCGGGAGCGTGCGCCCCGCGCAGGTCATAAAGTCCGTGATGCTCTGAAGGCTGGTGAGCTTCATGTCATCGCCGGATTCGCTCTCCTCTTCCTCCTCCGTCCTCTCCTCCGGCGCGCTGCTGGCCAGCAGGCGCTCGATCATAAACTGCAGAAATCCGTCCTCCGCCGACAGCTTCGTTCCGCCGCCGAAGGCGATCTCCCGGATCTTATAGACCGCGTAGCCGTCTTCCCGGTTCTGCCCGGAGAGGCGGACGTTGATGTGATTCTCGCCCAGCCATTTAAGCAGACTCACAAACCGGGCGTCGATGCGCAGAATGTCCGCGCTGACCACGCCGTTCCCGTTCTCCTGCTCAGACTCAAACGCCGTGCGCTTGACGGGGTTGGTGAAGACGCCGATGGAATGGTGCGCCCAGGCATTCTTCCGGTTGTCCAGAACCAGAATCGGCTGCTCCGGCGACGGGGCCGGATTGTCGGACTGAAACGTGGTGTAGGTGCACAGGGCTTCGTTCTTCGCGTCTGGTGTATTGCTGAAATCAAATACTGGCATGATAACATTTCTCCTTTTGTCTCACTTCTATTTATCTCACATCTGTCTACCCCCGATTATACCAAGCCCCCGCCCGGTCGGCAAGCGATACTATATGTTTGACACAAAAACACTAAATGTTCGACACAAAAAACGCCCCCGGAAAGCGCTTTGCCGCCTTCCAGGGACGTCTCCTGTTTCCCTGTCTTTTCCAATTTTGAATCGTTTCCAACTCCGGAACATTTCCAGTTCCGAATCGTTTCTATCTCTTAATATCGTAATTCATATTCATCAGATTCCGGATCGTGGACACATCGTCGGTAATGTTTCCGTCGCCGCGGATCGTGTGCTTGATCACGCTGCTGGCCACCGCGAAATTGATCATGTCCATGGGCCGGTACTCGTGGATCATCGCGTAGATCAGTCCGCTGGCGAAGGCGTCACCGCCGCCCACGCGGTCCAGGATATTGAAGGTGAAAAGCTTGCTCTCAAACGTGTGGTTCTCGTACCACATAAACGCCTTCAGGCTGTTTTCGCTTCCGCTGTGGGCGTAGCGCACATGCCTGGCGATGCATTTGAGGTTGGGGTAGCGCTCCACGAACGCCTGGAAAATCTCGTCCTGCTGCTCGTAGCTGGGCTGCAGCGGCACGCCGTCCTTCCAGTCCCCTTTGCTGTGGTCGTTCTCGTCCTTCCACAGGTGGTAGGGCTCGATGCCCAGGAGCACGTCGATGTACGGCAGACATTCCGTGCAGAAATCCCTGGCGTCCTCCCAGCTCCAGAGCTTGCTGCGGAAGTTTCCGTCGAAGCTGACGGTCAGCCCCATCTCCTTCCGCCTTGCGGATGCAGTCCATGGTAAACTTGCGGCAGTTGTCCCCCAGCGCCGGCGTGATGCCGCTTAAGTGCAGCCAGGTAAAGCCCTCCAGAAGCTTCTCGATATCCACGGTGTCAAAATCAAACTCCGTGATGGCACTGTGCTTCCGGTCGTAGGTCACCTTGCTGGCGCGGATTCCGTAGCCGGTCTCCAGGTAGTAGGTGCCCAGCCGGTGGGTCGGCGTCTGCTCCGGCGTGGTGAGAATCACCGGCGTACAGTGCACGTCGTTGCTGCGCAGCATGCGGATGGCGCTCTTTCCCAGACTGTTGTTGGGCACCACCGTGAAAAATGTGCTGTCCACGCCCAGGTTCGCCAGCGCCAGCGCGATATTAGCCTCGCTGCCGCCGTAGCTGGCCTCGAAGTTGGTGGCCAGACGGATCTTTTCATAGTTGGGCGGCGTCAGACGGAGCATGATCTCCCCGATGGTGATAAACTTCTGATCGCTGGTTATGTTTAAAAGCGGATTGTAGTGTTCCATTGAATACCCTCCTTCAATCGGTTTGTATAAACCTTCTGGTAATATTCTAGAACATTCTGACAAGTCTTTCAACTTGTTTTTTACCGCACCGCCTTATTTCCCAGCATCTTCATGATAAAGTCCACCGTGCCGTCGATGCCGTAGCTGGCGCTGTTGACACAGAGATCGTAGTTGTTTGCGTGTCCCCACTTGCGTCCGGTGTAGAACCGGTAGTAATGGGAGTGCTGTCTGTCCAGATGGTGAAGCAGATGACGCACCTTCTTCTCATCCATGCCCTTGTTGATCTCCATCACGCGGTGTATGCGCTGCTCAAAGGGAGCCGTAACATAGATGCTGATGTGGGGAATGTTGTTGTTGGTCAGAATCACGTCCCCGCACCGGCCCATCAGAATAAAATCCTCTTTCTTCGCCATGTCGCAGATCAGATCGCTCTGGTTGAAAAATACCGCGTCCCGCTTGGAAAGCCCGTGGTAGCGGCTGAACTCTCTGAGCCGTTCACGGATGCTTATATGATTGTCCGGGAGCAGCGTGTTCACAAATCCGTTCCAGTCCGGCAGATCGGTGTTGTAGCCGCTGACGTCCTGCACGGAATCCTGCTCCACCTCCAGCCGCTTCAGCACGGCGTCGAAAATTTCCTCATCGTAGTAATTGATCTTCAGCTTGTCGGAGAGCTTGAATCCCACCGTGCTGCCGCCGCTTCCGTAGGTCCAGCTCATGCAGATGATCAGATGGTCGTCCTTGCTGAAACGGTCGTTCAGATTGAAGGTGTTAAGCCGCGCCATGTTGGGATCGATGATATCGCACCCGGCAAAGCTGGTGGGCAGGCTCATGAGCTCCTTTAAAATGATATTATACTCGCGCATGACCAGCGCGCGCTCTTCCTTGTCCTTGATGGTGCGGGCCATGTTGGCGATCAGCGCCAGCTCGCTCCGTATCCGGTGGCCTCCGGCCGGTTTAACATCAGGCTCACCATATCGTCCACGCAGCGCTTCCGGTCGTTGTTGAACACGCGGCCCAGGGAGGACCCCAGCTGCACGTAAACCTCGGCGTCCAGGTCGTAAATGCGCTCCGCCAGATTCCGCAGAGTCTCCTCATTGATCTTTTCCTTATTCATTATCGTCTCCTGCATCTTACGTCCTCCTCCCTACATAAAGAATATGAACATATCCAGGATAAACACCGGAATCAGAATCCCCAGGGACCACTTCAGATATCCGAAGAAGGACGGCATATGGATACCGTTCTCGTCGGCGATGGATTTAACCATGAAGTTGGGCGCGTTTCCGATGTACGTGTTGGCTCCCATGAACACGGCCCCGGCGGAGATCGCCATCAGCATCTTCACCGGCACGGTGCCTAACGTCGTCACCATTCCCTCGGTAAAGCCCAGGGAACCGGCGGTGGTCAGGAATACCAGATAGGTGGGCGTATTATCCAGGAAGCTGGACAGAAATCCCGTGCTCCAGAACATCTGGAACGGCTCCGTGATCCCCAGGTTCGCGCCGTTGGCCTTTAAGATCATCAGCGCCGGCTGCATCGTGATAAAGATACCCACGAACAGGACCGCAACCTCCTTGATGGCACCCCAGGTAAAGTGGTTCTCCCTGCGGATCTCGCGCCCGTGGTCTTAAAGGACAGAAACGCTGCCAGCAGGATAATCACGATCTCGATGATGGACGGATACCCCAGCGTCACCTCGCCGAAAATGTGAAGTCCCTTCACATTTCCCGCCGCATCCTGAAAGGCCGGCAGTCCCGGAAGAGTACCGCTTAAGATCACCGCAGCCACGATCATCGCCAGGAAAATAAGGTTGTGAAGTCCTTTGATCTTCACCTCCGTACCGGGCTTGCTGATATCCGGCTTAAGGCCCGCCGCGATGTCCAGGTGATACGCCCGTCTGTCAATCCAGTAAAAGACAAACAGGAGCAGGACCATGTTAAACAGAAGCACCGGGAGCATCCTAAGGCTCCAGAAGAAAGGAACGCCCCGCATGAATCCCATCAGAAGGGGCGGATCGCCGATGGGCGTCAGCACGCCTCCGATATTGGACACCAGGAAAATGAAGAACACGATAATATGGCGCTTTCTTCTTCTCCAGGAGTTCATCTTGATCACCGGACGGACCATCAGCATACTGGCTCCCGTGGTGCCGATCCAGCTGGAAAGCAGTGTTCCCAGCACCAGAAGTCCCACATTGATCCTGGGCGAACCGGCCAGGTCCCCGGTCATGGTAATGTTGCCCGACACGCAGAACAGGCCGAACAGCAGAATGATAAATGTAAGATAATCGTTAATCATGCACTCCAGAACCGTCTCCAGCGCCGTCCCTGCGCTGAAGCTCAGTGCATACGGTATGATAAACAAAAGAGACCAGAAAATCACCGCATAGGGCTGATGATTCTCCCACCAGACCGGCTTGAGGAGCGGGAACAGGGCAATACACAGAAGAAGCCCCGCAAACGGAACACAGAGCCAGAACGGAACCGCCGCACTCCCCTCAGCCGCCGTCTCCGCGGCCAGAACAGTCATAGGGCTGCAGCCGAGCAAGGCTCCCAGGCTCATGCAGATCGCAACTAGTTTTTTCACTTCCAACAACCTCCAATGACATATTTTAATATTTCTATTCCAGCCATACATTATAGCAAGGATGACAGAGAAATACAACAGCACATAACCCAAAAGGCCGGGCAAAATGCGTTAAATTTTTGTATAAAAAAGAGAGTGTCTCCACTCTCTTTCCCACGCTATCCGGCGCTGTCATTTTCCGAAAATGTGATGGTCACGGCAAACACGCGGTCGTACTGGGCGAGCGCCTCCGGCTGCTCGAACATGGCCGTCCCGAAGGTCTCGATGCCGGTCCCGTCGTTTTTCTCCACATGGATCAGAAGCGGAATCTCCTCTCCGCTCTCGATGGCGGCCGCCTCCGACAGCCAGCTGCTGGCAGTCAGCTGGCCGGGAACAAAGCTATCCTCCGAGCCGGTCTGATAGGACACGGAATTGGTGCCGGACGAATCCTGCAGCACCATCCGCACGCTCTGCCACTCGTCGGGAGTAGTCAGAAGAATGCGCCCGGAGCTGGCGTCACTGCCGTCCAGCACCGTGCGCCCGTGATCCATCCACTGTCCCTCCGGGCTCAATATCTTTAATCTCACGCTGGCGGAGTTAAACTCCTCGCCCGCGGCAAAATCGAATATGCGGGAGTTATTCTCCCCTCCGTACAGGTTTATGATGTCTTTCTCTTCCTGGCTCAGCTCCGCCGGACGGATGCTGTCGCCGCTTATCACCGCCGGCCGGCTGCATCCGGCAGCCAGCGCGATGAAGGCACATAAAAGAACCGTTTTTCTTAAGCCTTTCATGGCTGTGGGTATCTCCTTTTGCTTTTTCATTCTCGCTGTGTTCGTGAGAAGCCTCACTGAGTGTTCATATTATACCATGTCCACTAAGCTCGTGGAAGACCTCGCTAAGTGGCCAGGTATGACTCGCACTAAGCTCGTGAGAGACCTCGCTAAGTGCTCATATTATACCACAAAAAACGCGGTTCTTTTTGTCCTTTCGTATTTCTTAAGAAATTACTAAACGATTTTAAAAGAAGGAGCCACCGCTCTGCAGGCGGGAATCCGCCTGCCCTGCAATGGCTCCTTCTCTGCTGAATGCAGAATATGCAGTTATTTCTTCTGAATGTACTTTAAGCAGTCCAGCATAACCGCCACCAGAATGATGATTCCGGAGAATACGAACTGCAGGTTCGTATCGATACCCAGGATCGTCAGGGAGTAGGTCAGCGCGGTGAAGATGAACACACCGACTACCACGCCGGAGATCTTACCGATACCGCCGGTGAAGGATACGCCGCCCACTACGCAGGCTGCGATGGCATCCATCTCCCAGCCCTGTCCATAGGCTGCGGAACCGGAACCCACCATACGGATACACTCAAGCCAGGAACCGAATCCGTAGAGGATACCGGCCATGGCGAATGCGCCTACCGTCACGCGGAACACGGAAATACCGGAAACTGACGCCGCCTCGGGGTTGCCGCCGACTGCGTACAGGTTCTTACCAAACGTCGTTTTGTTCCAGATAAACCATACCACGATGATCGCCGCCACTGCCCAGAGGATAATGGTCGGGAACCCGTTGATCTTCGGGATGATCATGCCGGGAATGGAGGACTCGATGGCACCGAAGGACACGCCCTTGGTGGAATATGTAACAAGTCCGAAGATAACCAGCATGTTCGCCATGGTGGAGATAAACGGATGCATCTTAAACTTCGCGGTAAAGAAACCGGCAATCGTCGTAAACACGGTGCACAGAAGGATGCACATAACCAGTGCCAGCACGACTCTAGCGGGAACCGGCAGGGAGGTAAAGTCAAAGATATGACCGAACACTCCGCCGGTGTTGATGCCCTGGTGCATGACGATGGTCGCGGTGGTCATACCCATACCAACCATACGTCCTACGGACAGGTCGGTACCAGCCAGCATGATGAGGCCGGCAACGCCCAGCGCCAGGAACATTCTCGGGGACGCCTGCTGAAGAATGTTGAGCACGTTGTTGTAGGTCAGCAGCGGCACATTCTTGATGATCGGCGTGATCGCGCACAGGATAATAAATATAATAATAATGGCAATATACAGTCCGTTGTTGAGGAAGAACTGTCTGGCATTGAATTTATATTTGTAATTCTCCCATCTCTCCGCTCTCGTCTCCATGAAGGAGAATTTGGAAAGCCGGAGCATATCGAGCAGGTGATGTCTGTGGGCGTAGGCGGCATGCCTTCTGTCCTTCACCTGTTGGAGATTTTTCTCATACTCCATCTTGGCGTCGAAAAGGCGGTTCTTGTGAACGTACTTCTCGTCCTTGATCTCCTGGCTGTCGGAGAGCTTCGACAGGTTCTCCTGGTGAGCTTTCTCAAGCTCTGCCTTCCTCGCGCTGTACTTCTCCTGCGCCAGAACCTTCTCTTCCTTGCAGCTCTCACAGACCGGCTGATAGTACTCCGCATCGTAATGCGCTTTCAGATAGTTCTCCGCGTCGGCGATCAGCTTTGCGATCTCGTCCTTGTTCTGGGCCTCCACCGCTTTCGCCTTGTCCAGAGCGCTCTGGGCTGCAGCAAGCCGCGCGTCCTTTTCCTCTTTCGTGTAGATCTTGTCTTTCTTTAAAGAATCGATTTCGTCCTGCAGAGAAATGACCTTCTCGGTGCCGTCCGCCCGGAGCGCGTCGATCTTACTCTGTATCTTGCCGACATAGTCGTCAATCGGCTGGAGCAGCTTTTTTTCCTGCTCGGCTGTCAGTATTTTATTCTCGTTCGCCATTCTTGTCCATCCCCCTCATTACAGATATTTTGCGCTAAGCCGCAGCAGCTCTTCCTGGTTCGTCTCCTTCGTGTTGACGATACCGGAGAGGCGGCCGTTGGACATAACGCCGATTCGGTTGGTGATACCAAGGATCTCAGGCATCTCGGAGGAGACAACTATGATCGTCTTTCCCTGCTTTGCCATGTTGATGATCAGCTCGTATATCTCATATTTCGCGCCGACGTCGATGCCTCGCGTGGGCTCGTCCATCATGAACACCTGCGGACTGCGCTCCAGCCATTTTCCGAAAATGACCTTCTGCTGGTTTCCGCCCGACAGGCTGGTAATCATATCCTCCGGGCCCATACACTTGGTGTGCATGATCTTGATCTCCTTCGCCGTCGCCTTCACCATCTTGGTATCGGAGAGCGCCGCTCCCGACTTGTACTGCTCTAAGTTGGCGATGGTCGTGTTGAAGGTGAGGTCTGCTTTCAGGAACAGACCGTTGGCTTTTCGCTCCTCGGTGATCATGGCGAAGCCGTGCTCGATGGCCTCCTTGGCGTTCTCAAAGTTCATCAGACGGCCTTTGAAATAGACGCGCCCGGCGGCTCTCGTCCGCACGCCGAAGATGGTCTCTAAAAGCTCCGTTCTTCCCGCTCCCACCAGGCCGTAGAGGCCGAAGATCTCGCCCTCTCTCACGTCGAAGGTGATGTCCTGCAGGTGCGGCTCAAATTTCGTGGACAGATGCTGCACGGAGAGCGTCACGTCTCCCGGAACGTTGTCCACCGGCGGGAACCGGTTCTCCAGGGAACGTCCAACCATGGCTGCGATCAGCTCGTTCATGTTGGTTTCCTTGCTGCTCTTTGTCATGACAAGGTTGCCGTCCCGCAGCACGGAAATCTCGTCGCAGATCTCAAAGATCTCGTCCATCTTGTGGGAAATGTAAATGAGCGCGATGCCCTGTTCTTTCAGCATCCGCATCATCTCAAACAGTTTTTCTACCTCTTGAACCATTAAGGAGGATGTCGGCTCATCCAGCACGATCACCTTGGCGTTGTAGGAGATGGCCTTGGCAATCTCACACATCTGCCTCTGGGATACGGACATATTCCGCATGGGCTGGGAAAGGTTTACGGTCATTCCGAGTCTTCTGAAAAGCTCTGTGGCTTTCTTTTTCATTCGTCCTTCATCAACGACGCCCATGGAGTTGACCGGATACCGGCCAAGGAACAGGTTGTCCACCACGTTCCGCTCCAGGCACTGGTTAAGCTCCTGGTGAACCATGGCGATACCATTCTCCAGAGCATCCTTCGGGCCGGAGAAGCTGATCTCTTTTCCGTCCAGGTAAATCGTGCCCTCGTCCTTCTGATATGTACCGAACAGGCACTTCATCATCGTGGATTTACCGGCTCCGTTCTCCCCCATCAGCCCCATGACGGTTCCGCGCTTCACATCCAGATTGATGTGATCCAGAACCCGGTTGCGGCCGAAGGATTTGCTCATACCGCGTATTGATAAGACGATATCATCTTTCTTATCTGCCATATTCTTACTCCTATCTATCCTTCATTGACAGCCTCAGATACACTATTAGGGAGAATCACTTCTCCCTAATAGCTCATACATTCTTATGTGACTTTAATAATTACTGACTAAGTAAAGCTGTATAAGAAGCTGCGTTGTCTGTCTTAACCATGTTGATGGCGAATGCATCGTACTGGCTCGGGTTGCCCAGACGGTTGGTGATGTTGGACTCGGTCTGGCCGTCGCCGCCGATGTACTCTACCTTGAGGTTGAGCAGATCGTCATAGTTCTGAAGGAGCGGCTGATATGTAGCGCTTAAGAAGTTATCTGCTGCGTTGTAGATGTTCAGCCATACGCTCTTCTCCGGATGTGCACTTGCGTCAAGCTGGTTGGAAACCGGCTCGTAGGTCTTGGTGGAATCCATGAAATCCTGGTAGTTCTCAGCGGTAACCGCTACGTTTAATGCGTAGTAGGAACGCTCGTCTGCGTTGTATACGTATACATCGTCGGAAAGAACGTTGCCTGCGTCGTCAGCGGTGCCGATACCTGTGTCAACGTCTACGCCGTCAAGAGCGTTGCGGAGAACACGAAGGGTTAAGTAAGCCTGTACGTCAGCGTGCTGGCTGATGGTTCCGCCGTAGCCCTCGCCGATGGCTGCCACTGCGTCTGCGTTCGCGTCATAACCGAAGGTCGGAACCTGGTTGTCCTTGGACCATGCGTTGAACATGGACATTCCCATACCGTCGTTGTTGGAAACAACGATATCGATGGACTCGCCGAAGGAGGAAGCCCATGTGCCTACTGCGTTACCTGCGGTAGCGGCATCCCATGTGGCGCCTGCGGAGTTCTTCATCTCCTGGGAAGCAAGCTCACGAACGGTGTAGGTGGTTCCGTTGATCTCAAGAGTACCATCCTGGACAACTGTTGCGGAGCCGTCTGCGTTCATACCAACCGGATCGCTGTTGATGTTGCCGTCTTTGTCAACGCCGGTGCCGAGAGCCTTACGAACGCCTCTGGTACGTGCGATGGAGTCGTTGTGTCCGATATCGCCGATTGCTAATACGTAACCGATGATGCCGTCACCGTTGCGGTCGATGGTGTCGATGTTTGCCTCGATGTAGTCTAAAACCATCTGGCCCTGAAGCTCAGCACCCTGGTTTGCATCGAATCCTACATAGTAAGTGTCCTCGTTGAAGCTCAGCGCAGCCATGTCGAGCTCACCGGTGGAGCTGTTGGACGGCTGGCGGTTGAACCATACGAGAGGTTTATCCTTGTTTGCAACCTCTGCGTTCTCAGCGGGCGCCTCTGCCTGTGCTGTGGTCTCTGCGCCCTCTGCTGCTGCCTCAGTTGCAGCTGCTGTTGTGCTAGCGGTATCGCCGCCTCCGCATCCGGCAAGCTTAAGGCCATCACGGAAGCCATAGCGAGTGCTAATGTTCTTTTTTTCATAAGACATTCCTCCTAAAAATGTTTACAAGATCAGTTTGGGCATGTCCCACACTGTCTGTATCCATTATATATCCTAATTGCACAAAAGTCCATACAATTTTCCACTGTTTTTGTTCAAAATCCAACAGAAACCATTATTCATAGCGGAAGAGAATCTTCTGATATTCCGGGCGGTACATGTTCTCCCGTGTGACCAGCGTGGTGGCGGTGTCCACCCGCTTCGCGGCCGGTTCCTTCCCCGTCAGAAGGCGGTAGGCGCTCTCCACTCCCAGATAGCCCATGGCATAGGGGTTCTGCACGATGAGGCGTCCACCTCCCCGGTCTCCAGCATTCCCACTGAGATCACATTGCTGTCAAACGCGGTTACCATGATGTCGTCCTTCTTTCCCTCGTCCCGGATGGCCCAGCCCACGCCCAGGCTGGTCCACTCGTTGAAGGTCACGATGACATCCAGACCGGGGGTCGCGCCGATCAGCTCTCTGGTCCCCTCTCTGGCGTCCTCCGTCGTGGAGAGGACGTTTATGGTTGTCATATCCTCCACGCGGCCGCTCTCCTCCATGGCCTGGCGGAAGCCTGCCTCACGCTCCTGCCCGTTGGCCGTGTTCTCATCGAAGTTGACGATGCCCACAATGAGCTCCCCCTCCGTCTGCGCCAGAACCGCCTCCGCGGCCATGCGTCCTGCTTCCAGATTGTCGGTGCCGATGCGGCAGCTCACCAGGCTGCTGTTCACGTCGCTGTCGATGACCACCACGGGAAGCCCTTTGCCCGCCGCACGGTCCACGGCCGCCTTGTTTTCCTCGAAATCCACGGCGGAGATCACGATGGCGTCGGCGCCGTTTTTCACCGCCTGGTCGATGAGGGCATTCTGCATCTCGTAGTCTTCCTCGGTCTCCGGCCCCTCCGTCGTCAGCTCGATGTTATACTCGGTGGCCGCCACGCCCGCGCCGGCAAACACCGACTGGAAGAATGCGGACTTGGTGGACTTGACGATCATGGCCACCTTATATTTCTCCTCCGGCTCGCCGCCCGAAAATCCCATGCTGCCGGAGAAAGCAGCGCGGAGAATCATCACGGCCACAATCAGGAGAATCAGCAGAAACGCGATCAGGGCGGCGAGCATTCTCCCCGGCTTCCTTCCCGCCTGTCTGGCCATTTTCTCATAATCTGCTCTCATAGCTGCCCTCCTCCACCTTCGGCATCCGGATATACACGGTGGTTCCCTCGTCCAGCTCGCTCACGATCTTCATGCCGTAGCGCTCACCGAAATAGATTTTCACCCGGTCGTTGACATTCTTTATTCCGATACCTGCGTTGGGATTGTTTTCCTTCTTTAAAATGCTCTCGCACTGTTCCTTCGTCATCCCCACGCCGTTGTCGGACACGGCAAACACCACGTCCCCGCCTTCCTCGTAAATGCGTATTTTTATGTACCCTCGTCGATCATGCGGTTTAAGCCGTGGTAGATGGCGTTCTCGATGATGGGCTGCAGGGTGATCTTGTTGCAGTAATATTTAAGGCACTGCTCCTCCACCTCGAACCCGTACTCAAACTGGTTCTTGTAGCGGAATTTCTGGATCTTCAGATAGCTCTGCGCATGCTCCACTTCCTTCTGGATCGGGATGAGCTCGTGGCCTTTGCTGATGCTGATGCGGAACAGCCTCGCCAGCGCATTCACCATGTCCACGGCGTCCTTATTTCTCCCGTCCTCGCACATGAGGGCGATGGAATCCAGCGTGTTGTAGAGGAAATGGGGATTGATCTGGGCCTGCAGCGCGCGAAGCTCCGTCTTTCTTAAGGCCACCTCCTCGCTCCTCACACGGGTCATCAGCTCCTGGATGCGCACCACCATGTCGCCGAAGGAGTCGGACAGGGCCATCATCTCGCTGGTCCCGCCGATGGGCGTGAAGGCAAAGCCTTCCGCATTTTTCTCAAAATCGCGCATGGCAAACATCAGCTGGCTGATGGGCCGGAGATGAGCCTCGAGAGAACCAGGCTGGAGATGAGCGTCGCCAGCAGCACGCACAGCAGCAGCGCCAGCAGCAGGTACAGGCAGTTCATAAGTCCCACGGAAATCACCTCGTCCACGTAGCTCACAGCCACGATGCGCCAGCCGTTCTCCGCCTCCCGGTGCACGGTGTAGATGACGCCGTCCTCCTCCACGCTCCCGTCGGAAATATCCCGCAGAAGCCCGGTTTTCTCCTCCTTGAGCCCGGCGAAAATCAGCTGCTGCTGGGGATGGTAGATGATGGTTCCGTCTGCGTCCATGATGTAGCAGTAGCCGTGCTTTCCGATCCCCACGTTGTCCACGTAGAAGGCGATCTGGGAGAAATTGGTGTCCAGCACCAGAATGCGCTCCGTGCCGTCCGGCTCCTGCACCACGCCGGACACCGAGACCACCCAGGGATACTCGTTGGCCAGGATGCTGGAGACGTGGGGCGCCGAGATCAAGAACTCGGTGACCTCCTGAGGCGTCTTACTGGGAAGGGAAAGGTTTGTGGAAATATTGTCCTTCAGACGCCGCTTTCCCGTCCAGGCGTTCAGCATCTTTCCGGTTTCACTGTCGTAGGCGGTGATCGCGATGACTTCCGGGCGGTACTCCGCCAGGGCATTCAGCTTCTCATCCCGCATCCGGTCCGGGAGTGCGCAGCTTTCCCGGATCAGGCGCATGGAGCTGCTGATGTCGTTCATATAATCCTCCACAATGTTGGACACCTGGCCCGTGATCTGCTCGCTGGACGTCTTCACATTCTGTATCATCGAGTGCCGGTAGATCGCCACAAACACGATCATTCCGGCAAGGAGCGCCGCCGTCACCATGCCGACCACCATCGCCGTCATGACGGCGGAGCTGGACCAGATGCGGCGCAGGGTTCTCTTACTGTTCATGTTTTTCTCTTTCCCCGGCCTGCTGGCGCAGCATATTGGGCGACAGGCCGGCGTATTTTTTGAAGCAGTAGCTGAAATAATGCTGATCGCTGTAGCCGCAGGCCTGGGCAATCTCCCGCACCTTCATGCCCGTGTCCAGGAGCAGCCGCCTGGCGGTCTCCATGCGCTTCGCCGTCAGATAGTCCACGAAGCTTTTGCCCGTCTTTTTCTTGATCAGCGCGCTTAAATAGTTGGGGCTCACTCCCACCTCCTGGCTGGTGGTCATCAGAGAGAGACCGGCGTCCGCGTAGGTCTCCTCAATATAGCGGAGCGCCCGCTCACAGATGTCCATGCTGCCCTTATTCTTCTGCGCCTCCAGATCGGCGATGTAGAGCACGCTGCTGCCGCCGCTCTGGCCGGCACTGTTCATGCGCTCACCGAGGCCCGGTATCCTTCCGCAAGCCCCGACAGGCGACCGGTCACACGGCCCGCCCCGATGTAGCAGTGAAGTCCCAGAATACGCTCGATGCTCTGCACGATCTCGTCGATAATAATGTGCAGGTATTTGTCCAGGGCGGCGGGCGTCGCCGCCAGCACTGCGGTGATCTTGTCCTCCAGGAAGAACGCCTCGCCCTTGATATATTTCTGCAGAATGCCGTTGATGGCGTGAACATCCCCGTAGCTGGTGCAGTTTTGCTCCTCCCCGTCCCAGAGAGAGACGGAAATCACCACATAATGGATGTTGGAATGAACCGGCTCCAGGAAACGGCAGGCCACCGCCTGCTCCATGAGCCGCGCCTCCCTCTTCTCCCGGTCCCCGGACGCCTCCGCCTGGCTGCCGTCCAGCAGCAGCGGCAGCAGAAACTCCGCCACATCCGGGCCGGTCCTCCTGCGCTCGGAAAATTCGGAGAAAATACGGTCCAGCTTCTCCTTTATCTGTCTTAAATTTTCACTCAGTTCTTCCAGGGAGATGGGCTTTAAGAGATAGCTTATGATGTTGTAGCGTATGGCCTCCTGGGCGTAGGAGAAATCGTCATATCCGCTTAAAAATGCGATCTGCGTGGACGGACGCACCTCCCGCACCTGCCTCGCCAGCTCCAGCCCCGATATGAACGGCATGCGGATATCCGTCAGCAGCAGGTCCGGCTCGTTCTTCGTCACCAGCTCCAGGGCCTCCACGCCGTTCTCGGCCTCGCCGACCACCTGAAAGCCGATGGACTCCCAGTCAATTTTTCGTATGATGGTTCTTCTCAGATCTTCTTCGTCGTCTGCAACTACGATGGTATACATATGTCTCTTCCTTTGTATATCTGCGCAGTATCGTGTCTGCACAGTATTTACTGCCGCAAAAAGCCCCCCGCACAGTCTGTGCGGAGGCTCTCCTGTTCTTGTCTGACTCTTACTGCTCTGCGGAAACGGCCTCCACGTCAACGTCAGCCACATCCGGCTCCTCTTTCGCGCTCTCCAGAGCTTTCATGCTCAGGCTGATCTTCTTGTCTGCCTCGTTGAAATCAACGATCTTCGCCTCGATCACCTGGCCGATCTTCAGAACGTCAGCGGGCTTATCCACGTGCTCTCTGGAAATCTGGGACACGTGAAGCAGAGCGTCCACGCCCGGCTCCAGCTCAACGAATGCGCCGAAGTCCGTCATGCGCGCAACCTTACCGGTCACAACATTGCCTGCCGCGTACTTGGAAGCGGCGTTCATCCACGGATTTGCCTCCGGGAACTTAAGGCTTAAGGCGATCTTCTCGCCGTTAATATCTTTGATAAAGGTCTTGATGGTCTCGCCGACCTTGAATACCTTCTTCGGGTTCTCCACTCTGCCCCAGGACATCTCGGAGATGTGAAGCAGTCCGTCTGCGCCGCCCAGGTCGATGAATGCGCCGAAATCGGTGACATTCTTGATCACGCCCTCAACGGTCTGGCCTACCTCGATGCGCTCGAAGAGCTCCTTCTGCATCGCTGCCTTCTTCGCTACGAGAAGCTGCTTGCGGTCGCCGATGATGCGTCTTCTTCTCGGATTGAACTCGGTGATCACGAACTCGATCTCCTGTCCGGCGTACTTGCTTAAATCTCTCTCATAGGTGTCGGACACAAGGCTGGCCGGAATGAACACTCTGGTCTCCTCAACGTTCACGCTGAGTCCGCCGTCCAGTACCTGGGTAACCTTTGCGGTGAGAACCTCCTGGTTGTTGAAGGCCTCCTCCAGTCTCTTGTTGCCTCTGTCGGCAGCCAGTCTCTTGTAGGAGAGAGCCACCTGGCCCTCGCCGTCGTTGACCTTGACCACCTTGGCCTCCATCTCGCTGCCCACGGCTACCACGTCGCGGAGGTCAACACCGGGCTCGTTGGTGTACTCGTTTTTCGGAATGATACCATCAGACTTGTAGCCTATATTCAAAACGATCTCGTCTTCTTTCACGTCGATGACCTTTCCAGTGACAACCTCTCCTGTACGTATTGTTTTTAATGATTCTTCTAACATTTGTTCAAAACTTAACTCTGACATTAGTATGAACCTCCTCGATAATATAATTCGGGGTCGATGCCCCTGCTGTAATACCTACGCTGCGCACAGAACTTACACTTTGAAGATCTAAGTCATCGAGTGTCTGGATGAAGTAAGTGTTCTCACATTCGCTACTGCATATCTCATACAGCTTCCGCGTGTTGGAGCTGCTCTGACCGCCGATGACGATCATGGCGTCCACACTGGCCGCAATCTGTTTCGCTTCCACTTGCCTTTCCTGTGTTGCATTGCAAATCGTATTTAAAACAAGTATATCATAACCCTTTTTTAAAATTTTTCAACTATAACTTGAAATTTATTGTAATTAAATGTCGTCTGCGCCACCATGCACAGCCGTTCTTCCTCCGGGATGTGGAAATCGTCCAGCTTTTCAGCGCTTTCTATGACTAAAGTATTGGTATCTCCCCAGCCTTTTATTCCCTGGACCTCCGGATGCTCCTCGTTTCCCACGATGATGACCCGCCGGCCCGCCGCGTTCTGTTCCTCCACAATGCGGTGAATCTTCTTCACGAAGGGACAGGTGGCGTCCACCACGGTTATCCCGGGGCGGTCCAGAAGCTCGTAGATATGGCGCCCCACGCCGTGGGAGCGGATGATCACCACGCCCCGCTCCAGCGCGGCCAGCTCCTCCTCTGTTTCCAGGACACGGACGCCCTTCGCCTCTAAGTCCTTCACCACCTCCTCGTTGTGGATGATGGGACCGTAGGTGTAAATGGGGCTTCCTCCCTTCTCAATCTGCTCGTAGACCTTATCCACCGCCCGCTTCACCCCGAAGCAGAAGCCGGCGGTCTTTGCAACGATCACTTCCATCCCGCTATCTCCCTATGATCTCCAGGAACCGGGCGACCACCTGGTCGAGGGTCATGTCGGAGCTGTCCACGAGAACGGCGTCCTCCGCCTGCTTAAGCGGGGAGTTCTCGCGGTGCATGTCCTGGTAGTCGCGCTTTATGATATCTGCCTCGATCTCCTGCAAATCCGCCTGCTGGCCCTTTTCCAGAAGCTCCTTGTAACGCCTTTCTGCCCGCACCTGGCTGCTGGCCGTCAGATAGATTTTCACGTCCGCATGGGGGAGCACGCAGGTGCCGATGTCCCTGCCGTCCATGACCACGTTCTCGCGGGATGCCAGCTCCTTCTGGAGCGCCACCAGCTTCTCCCGCACGGCCCCGTATCCGGAGCTGGCGGATGCCATATTGCCCACGGCCTCGGTGCGGATGAGGCCGGACACATCCTCTCCGTTTAAGAGCACCTTCTGCACGCCGTCCTCATAGCGGATGCTCACGTCCGCGTCCTGCACGGCCTTCTCGATGGCGGCCTGGTCGCCGGCCCCGATGTTTCTTCTTATAAAATGGAGCGCCATGCGCGGTACATGGCGCCGGTGTCCACGTAAATGTAACCCAGCTTCGCGGCCACTGCCCTGGCGATGGTGCTCTTTCCCGCGCCGGCGGGGCCGTCGATGGCGATGTTGAATGACATGTCAGTTTCCTCCGTTTTCAGCGTATACGCATTTTAAAGCCATTATATATGAAACTCCGGATGGACGCAACGTTTTTTATAGCCGCGGCGCTAACGGTCGAAGATCTGGCGGAACTCCCGGATCTGGCTTCTGCCGATGGGAAGGCACTCATTCTCATAGTGTCTTAAGACCACACAGTATCCGCTGTTGTAGCTGACACGCATCTCCTGCACGTAGTCCAGATTGATCAGGAAGCTCTTGTGAATCCGGAAAAAACGGCATTTCCGCAGGACATTCTCATAGTTATTTAAGGACTCCTTCTGCAGGTAAAAGCTGCCGTCCGCCATGTGGATCTTGCAGGCGCGGTTTTCCGTCTCGATATACACGATTTTCGCCGCGTCCACCACGCGGTATCCGCTGGCTGTGTTTACCATGATTTTATTGATCTCGTACTCCGACGGCTGGGGCTTCTCCTTCATCTGCTCACGGAGCCGCTCCATCGTCTTCTTCACCCGCTCGTAGTCGAAGGGCTTTAAAAGATAATCCATGGCCCCGATCTCAAACGCCTTGACGGCGTAATCGCGGAAGGCCGTGGCGAAAATAATCTGCGCATCCGGCATCTGCTTTTTGATCATGGACGCCACGGTCGTCCCGTTGATTCCTCCCAGGTTGATATCCACAAAGCAGACGTCAAACGACTCTCTGTCCATCAGCTCCAGCAGCTCCTCGCTGCTGGCCGCCTCCGTGATCTGCGCCTCGGGCTCGCACAGGCTCACCAGATATTTAAGCTCGCTTCTTGCCGGTCTTTCATCATCAACAATCACTATCCTCATACCCTTTTTCCTCCCTGTTCGGTATTTTCATGCGCACATCGGTCCCCGTCTCGCTGGAGACAATCTGGAGTCCGTAGTCCTTCCCGTAAATACTTACCAGACGCTGCTGGACATTCATAAGACCAATGCCCCGGTGCTTCACCTCCTCCCCTCCGTAGAGACTCCGGATGATCCTGTAATCGATTCCGGGCCCGTTGTCAATGATATCGATAACCGTATTTTTCTCTTCCCGCCTGATCCGGACGACCACGCGCCCGACGCCGTCCTCCCGGTTCATGGCCCCGTGATGGATGGCATTCTCCACTAACGGCTGGAGAATCAGGTTGGGAACGCAGCAGGTCAGATCCCTGCTTTCCGCCTCAAAGCTCACCTGCAGCCTGGACTCAAACCTGGCCTCCTCCAGCTTGGTGTAGGCCTTCACCTGTTCCAGCTCCGCCTCCAGCGTCACCATGAAGTCCACGCTCTCCAACGTGCTTCTGAAGTAGGAGCTCAGCGCCAGCAGAAGCTCCCTGGCCTTCTCCGGCTTCTCCCTGCAGAAATAGGAGATCGTGTTCAGCGAGTTGAACAGGAAATGGGGGTTGATCTGCGACTGCAGCGTCGTGATCTCCGCCCTTCTGAGAGCCTCCTTCTGCGCCTCCATCTCGGCGATTTTTAACTGCATGGCGAAATGGTTGGCCAGACCGGTGGCAAACTCCACATCCGCCCGGTAGGAATAGGCATTTTTCTTTACCAGGATCACCAGCGCCATGATTCTCCCCTCGTCGAGAAGAATCGGTGCGGAAATGATGACGTTGCTCCGGTAAAGGGGATAAAACCCGTCCTCCGGAAGGGGAATCCGGCTGACTCTTGTGGTTTTGTAGGTCTTCGTGGCCGATAAAAGCCTGGGGTAATTGTCGTCTGTCAGGGAAATGTCGAGGAATGCGCCGCTTCTTCCCAGGAACTTTTTGTCCTCGATCAACGCCGCCCCCTGGCAGCGGTATTCGTTCATAATGATATCGATGACCCGGTCGATGTCTTCCTTTTTCTTCAGCCCGTCGGCAAGATACGGGGTACACTGCTGCGCCGTCCTCATGGCAAGGGAAATCTGCCAGGCCACCTTCTGGTCATCCGCGCTGAAAATCAGCTTAAACACATTGAAAAAGATCACCATACCCACGGAATTGATAATCACCATCGGAACAATGACGATCTTTACAATGTCCATCGCCTCGATGAACGGCCTGGTGAGCAGAAGGATCATCACAATATGAATCAGCTCCGAGAGGAATGTGACTCCCAGAAGAAAATAATTGGAATACTGTCTGTCGTTTCTCTTTCTGCAGCCAATCCACGAGCCGATGCATCCGTGGAGCACCGCGGAGATCACGCAGGCCACCGTGGAGATCCGCTCCGGGAAAACCATATACCGGTGAACGGCTGCGATCACGGTGGTGATGGTGCAGGACACAGGCCCGCCTAAAAATCCCGACGAGAGAATGCCGATCACGCGGGCGTTGGGAAGCGCTCCCGTCACCTGAAGCCCGATCATGTCGGAGATCATGCAGAAGCCTCCGAAGATAATGCCCAGAATGACCTTTTCCTTCGCCCTGCACACCCCGTGGCCGCCTTCCGGCTCCCCGTCGTTTAAAAGGAGGCGCTGCATGAAGTCCATTCTTGTCAGCACAAAGGCCAGCACGACCAAAAGGCAGATATTAAAGCAGATATTGTATACTACCTCAAAAAGCATATTTCATTTCCCCGCTCGTCAAATAAAAAAAGAGGATGGGAGCGACAAAATTTTATTTTTTGCAGCTCCCATCCCACCATCTCTGCTACCCAGCTATTGTAGCACTTTTTTATGAATTGTCTTCTGATAAATAACCACGGCCGCACAAATTGCGATACCCACAAGATCTGTGACGGCTCCGCTGTCGATTAACAGGAATGCTCCCACCAGGCTCAGAATCCTTACAAGCACGCTGACCTTCCTGAACAGGAAGCCCTCCACGGCAATGCTGATCATAAACACGCCGATGGCCGCCGTGATCGCCACCTGGACCGCCTTGGCAATGGGCGTGTCAAGGAGCAGAAGGTCGGTGTTGTATACGAACATGTACGGAAGGATAAAACCGGCCAGGGCCAGCTTCACCGAAGCCCATCCTGTCTTCATCGGGCTGCCTCCCGCGATGCCCGCCGCCGCAAACGCTGCCAGGGCAACCGGCGGAGTCAGGTTCGCAAACATTGCGAAGTAGAAGCAGAACATATGGGATACCAGCGCCGGGATCCCAAGCTGGATCAGAGCCGGAGCCGCGATGGTGGAGGTGATGATGTAGGACGGGATGCTCGGAAGACCCATTCCCAGGATCATACAGGTCACCATCGTGAATACCAGTGTGAACATCAGGCTCTTTCCGCCGATGCTGATAATGGTGTTCGCCATGTTAAGGGCAAAGCCGGTGATGGAGCAGGAGCCCACGATAATACCGACGCAGGCGCAGGCGATGGCCACGGACACGGTGGACTTCGCGCTGGCTACCATGGCATCCAGGATGTCCTGAACGCTCATGCGGGTGTTCTTTCTGCACTGTGCCACCACAATCGTAAAGATGATGGTGTAGAACGCAGCCATGATAACGGTTCTTCCGGAGAAGAACAGCATGTATACCAGGAAAATAATCGGGAGCGCCAGATGGCCGTACTCCTTCATAACGCCGGACATCTTCGGGATCTGGTCCTTCGGCATTCCCTGCATGCCCAGCTTTTCCGCCCTGAACTGGATCTGGAACAGGATGCCCAGATAGTAGATTACGGCCGGGATGATCGCGGAGATCAGAAGCTCGTTGTACTTCATTCCCAGGGTGTCCGCCATGATGAAGGCAGCTGCGCCCATAACCGGAGGCATCAGCTGGCCGCCTACGGAGCCCGTCGCCACGACGCGCGGCAAACTCGTCATCGTAGCCGGATTTTTTCATCAGCGGAATTGTGAAGGAACCGGTGGTCACAACCACGGCAACGGCCGCGCCGTTGATCATTCCCAGAAGCCCGGAGGCCACGACGGCAACCTTGGCGGGGCCGCCCTTGGTGCCGCCTGCGATGGAGTTGGCAAAGTCATTGAAGAACTGGCCCATTCCGCACTTGTTCATGATCTCGCCGAAGGCGATGAACAGGAATATGTAGGTGGAGGCCACGTTGACCGACGAACCGTAGATTCCCTCCGTGTTGGAGAAGAAATGGCTCATCAGCTTCTGCCAGGTATATCCTCTGTGGAGGAAGATGCCGGGAATGTCGATGGGGATCAGTCCCTGCTTGCTTCCCATTAAGCTGTAAATGATAAATACAATGGCGATAATCGGGAGGGCGATGCCGCACACTCTCCGGGTCGCCTCCAGGACAACCAGCGTCAGAATCGTTCCGATCACCACGTCCGCCATGTTCGGCGTGCCTGCCCGGTTGATGATATTTACATAGTCCAGGCACATGTAGATCGCGACGCCGGCGGAAAGTCCCATCAGAATCCAGTCATACCAGACGATGATTTTCCGGCTGGACTTCTTCGTGGCCGGATATAAGGAAAACGCCAGCACCAGGATCATGGCCACGTGGATGGAACGGTGCTTTAAGGTTTCCGGCATGTAAAAGCCGGAGGCGTAAACCAGATGATACAGCGTCACAAGGATCGCAAACACCTTGTAGGCGTTTTTGAGAACCGGCGACGCGAACTTTCTCGTCTTGCTCTCTTTGTCGAACTGTTCCAGAAGCTCCTGTTTCTGCTCTTCGGTCAGCTCCCCCTCTACCTGCATGACAGGTTCTTTCATTTTTTCTTTCTCACTCATTGACTCACCTGCTTTCAATTTTCAAACCCTCATTTGATACGCAGAACCATTTTTTCGTGGTGGGGCATGTCGGAGCCCGCCAGGAGCAGCTCGCCGCCGACCTTAATATTGATCAGAGCCGTCTGCGAATTGATCCAGTTAAACTGCGGGAAGACGCTGCCGATATCGTCCATGTAGATCAGACCGTCCTCGTAGCGGTAGGTGCAGTCCATCTCCGCCGGGATCCCGCGCCGAAGCCGGCCACGGCGATGGTGTTCAGAAGGAAGCTCCCGTCCTCCTGGATCTCGTAATACTCATACCATGGAATATGCTCGAAGGAATGCTCCCACTGGAAGGACACCTCCTCCCCCGTCTCGACAGGAAGCTCTGCGTAGATCTTTCCCGTCTCCAGCTCCTCCACCACTAAAATCTTTTTCTGCCGCCCCGTATACAGGGCGGCAGAGATAAGTGCTGCTGCAAGGACAAGCCCTGCAAATAGCCATTTAGTTCTGCGGCGTCTCATAGCCGTGGTCCTGCCACCACTTGGCAGCGCCGTCGTGAAGCGGGATCTTTACATCCTCGACTCCGAAGGTAATGTCGATGTTCTCATCCGCTGTGTTGTGGGACGCTTGATGTTGGCCATGCCTCGTCGGAGTGGATGATGTCCAACATATCGTAAACCATATCGTCGGACAGGTTCTTATTTACCAGCATGATATTGTAAACGAATACGCTCTCCACGTCCTCCTCGTTGTTGTAGGTGTTGGCCGGAATGGTGCTGGCTGCGAAGAACGGGTATTTCTCGATCAGGTTGTCTCTTCCCTCTCCGTCAATCGGAACGACCACCATGTCGTAGCTGAACGCCAGCTCGGAAACTGTGGCGTTGGGAAGACCGGAGGTAACGAAGGCGGCGTCACACTGGCCGTTCTTCATCTGGTCGATGGCCTCGCCGTAGGATAAGTAGTCCACCTGGCTGTCCTCGTAGGTCATGCCGTAGGCCTCGTAGATCATTCTGGCGTTTAATTCCACACCGGAGTTGGGAGCGCCGACGCCGACTCTCTTGCCCTTTAAGTCCTCCACGCTCTTGATGCCTGTGCTCTCAACCGTTACAAGCTGTACGTAGTTGGGCCACAGTCTCATCATCGCGCGAAGATCCTCGGACGGCGTGTCGTACGCACCGAAGCCTCGTAGGCCTGCATCACGGAGTCCTGCATGGCAATGGCGATCTCCGCCTCGTTATTCAGAATCAGGTTGATGTTCTCGACGGATGCGCCGGTGGCCTGTGCAGAGGTCTTATAGCCTGCGGTTCCGAGAACCGTGGCGAATGCGCCGCCGATGGGATAGTAGATGCCGCTGGTAGGACCGGTTGCCACGGTGACAAACTCGGTGGCACGGTCGATCTGGGGGGCAGAGCCGCCTGCGTCTTCGCCGGATGCCTCTCCTGCTGCGGCTGCCGCAGTGGTGTCAGCCGGCGCTGCGGTGGTTCCGCTGCTGCTTCCGCCTGAGCACGCGGTAAGTGAACTGAGCATGGATGCTGCAAGAACGATTGCTGCGATTTTTTTCAATTTCATACTGACTTCTCCTCCTGAATGTTTATAAAATGTTTATACATTATGGTATAATTTTACAATTTCTCATAAACACAGACAAGGTTATTGGTATGAAGTGTCAAAATCGCGCCTCAAAGGCAAAAAAAGCCGTTAAAAATGCGCTAAGAAGCCGGGGGCAGGTTCTCTACCCCCAGAGCTGGTTCTCCCACGCAAATTTAACGACTGTGAGAATTACGATAATTAACATCACCGGCTTGATGATTTTGTCTCCCTTTTTGATCGCCAGATTCACGCCCACCAGGTTTCCCAGGATCGCCGACAGGGCGGCCGGAACTGCGATCTCATAGGCCACATTTCCGGTTTTCACGTAGCTGACAAGGGCCACCGCGTTGGTCAGCACGATCAGCACCTTTCCGTTTCCGGAGGCGACCCTGGAATCGTAGTGCATGATCATCGTGAAGGCGATGATCGCCACGGTTCCGATGCCGGGGCCGAACAGGCTGTTGTAGAAGCCCATGATCACGCCGACGATCAGTGCCTGGACGACGGTCTTTTTTGAAATTCCGCTCTTCATGATCGCGTCCCTGGCGCTGGATTTTCTGAGCACCATGATGAGCGCAATGGCCGGAAGTCCGATGGTGATGGCCTTCTGGATCGTGGCCTCCGGGAGCAGGAAGATGATCTTTGTCCCGAAGTAGGCCCCGGTCATGGCCGTGACGGCGGATATTAGGGCAATCTTTAAATCCACCATGTTGTTTCTGAAGTATTTCACTGCCGATACCAGATTTCCCAGGCCGGCCTGGAGCTTGTTGCACCCGTAGGCGGTCCGGATCGGAAGCCCGATCATCAGATACGTCGGCAGTGCGATGAGCCCGCCGCCGCCCCCGATGGAGTCGATGATCCCCGAGATGAAAAAACGGGGCATATGATCAGCAGAATGGTCGTGTAACTCATATGACTTTCTCCCCTTCTGCTATTGAAGATACCACAGATTTGTTATATAATCAAATTTATAAAATATATAAAAGTGATAAATAATTTTTATACAGAGGCAGATATGTTCCAATACATGAATTACGTTTACGAGGTCTATAAAACCGGCAGTTTTTCCAAGGCCGCCAGAAACCTCTATCTGACGCAGCCGGCGCTCAGCATCGCCATCAAGAAGGAGGAGCAGGAGCTGGGACAGCCGCTCTTTGACCGCAGCACGTCCCGCGTCACGCTCACCGAGGCGGGAAAAGCCTACATCGAGAGCGCCGAGACCATCCGCAGCCTGGAGTCCGGCATGCGGCTCTACTGCAGCGACCTGTCGGGGCTTAGAACCGGCTCCGTCCGCGTGGGCGCGTCCAACTTCTTTCTCTCCCAGATCGTGCTGCCCGTCATCGCCGAATTTTCCGAGGCCTACCCGGGAATCGAGCTGGAGATCTGCGAGGCCCCTTCCCTGGAGCTCAGAGAGAAGCTTCTTAAGGAAGAGCTGGATCTCATCATCGATCCGGTGTTCCAGGACTCCGGAATGTTTTTAAACCAGGTGCTGTTTGAGGAGTATTTTCTCCTGGCCGTTCCCAGGGCTCTGGCCGCCCGCTGCGCCGCGGACGCCTTCGCGCTGTCCAGAGAGCAGATCATGACCGGGGAACACCTCTCTCCCGGCTGCCCCCAGGCCCCACTCTCGCTCTTTGCCGGCGCGCCCTTCATCCTGCTGCGCCCGGAGACCGTCACCTACCGCCATGCCATGGAAATCTGCGCCTCCCACGGCTTCACCCCGAAGGTGCGCTTCTCCCTCGACCAGCTCATCACCTCCTACCACTTCGCGGGGAAGGGACTGGGAATCGCCTTTGTCTCCGACTGCATGGTGAAGTCGGCTCCCCCGGAGCCGGAGCTTCTCTTTTTCCGCATCGACTCGCCGCTTGCCCGACGGGAGGTGGCCGCTATTTTTAAGAAGAACCGGTATATGTCACGGGCGGCGGGGGCGTTTGTGGGGAGAGCGAGGGAGGTGATTGGGGGACAGTGAGAAGCAGAATAATCTTTTTAGTCATGGGCCTTCACCTTTCCTGCCTGTCGCATCGCCAGCTCCATCTCATAAAAGACCTGCCGCCTCACCTGACTCAAAAAATGCCGGCCAATCCCACAAAATACAGCGTGGAATCCGGCCGACATCAGTCCTAAAATATGTTTCAGACTTAAATATAAAAATGAATTTTTCAATACATGGCGCCGGGCACTTACTGTTTTTCGACATTTATATCGGAATCATATTACCCCTGTTTTGATGCTGTTTTTTACATTAGAAAACGAATTATAGCTTTCCAATTCGCCATTTTGTTTTTTACATTTATATCCGAAATATAGGAAACTGATAAGAGTATTTTTTTACATTTATCCGAATTATAGAATCCTGAGCCATTTTCGCTTAGCTCCACTTGTCTCCTGTTTCATTCTGCATAACATCATCCAGCACATGATATTCACGCTGCAGTTCCTGGCGCAGTTCTTCCTCTGACGGCAGGTAAAGCTTATATTTCGAAGTAAAAATCTGGTGATTGTCTTCTGGCAGCGTATAACGCACTACCGATTCGCTTTTATCCGCGCAAAGAACAATTCCAATGGGAAGATTATCTCCCTCATTCATCATCTCTCTCGTATAATAGTTTACATACATCTGCATTTGTCCTAGATCCTGATGCGTCAATTTTCCCGTTTTAAGATCAATCAAGACAAAGCATTTTAAAATGTAATTGTAAAACACGAGGTCAATGAAAAAATGCTCCCCATCGAAAGTAAATCGCTTTTGTCTGGCCACAAAGGAAAAACCTCTTCCCAATTCCAGAAGGAATTTCTGCAGATGATCAATAAGCGCCTGTTCCAGTTCGCTTTCATAGAAACTGGCATTCTGTTCCAGTCCCAGAAACTCCAGGACATAAGGGTCACGGATAATATCTTCCGGCTTTTTACCCGGCTCCAGCTTATTGATTTCTGCAGCTACCCCTTTTTTATCCTGACTGGACAGCAGGCGTTCATAGAAAAAGCTATTGATCTGACGCTCCAGTTGTCTTGTACTCCAGGCTGATTTTACACATTCTTCCAGATAAAATTGACGTGCTCTTTCATTTTCGACTTTTATAAGCAAGCGATAATGTGTCCAACTCAATTCATCACGCAGTGCGTGATAATTTGGAAAAGTCAAATAAAATTGCCTCATATAGCTGAGATTGGTTACTGTAAATCCTTTTCCAAAGTCGGTTGTCATCTGTTTCGATAATTCTCTTAATAACTTTGTTCCATATTCTGCCTTTGTTTCACCGCCCTGCTTCTCAACAATACTTTTTCCAATCTCCCAATACGCTCTGACCATCGCAGAATTGGCTGTATGATATACCTATTGCGAGCGGTCGTCAGGATTTCTTTGATATGATTGTAAAACTCTAAGTCAATCAATTGATTCATAGTCCCTCTCTAAGTATAGTTAATAGTGCCTTGTCCAACCTCTAATCTTTAAAACACGAATCATATTCGTAATATCATTATGCTGTGCAACGACTTTTAGCAATTTTTAATCTATAGTAGCCTTTATACGTTTTTCAAGTCTTTCAGGAATATCTTCTTCAGTTTTCCACATAATAGTATTTTTCTGAGCAACATCAAAATGCAATTTTGTAGTCGATTTACAGAGCTGAATAACTGGCTTTCCAAGTCCCATAGCGTACCCCTCTTCAAAATACGCCCCATTATTTTGATGAGTCAGATCCACTACGACAAATTTACTGTCCTTGATATGTTTTAATAATTCTGGAATAATAAACTCGTTATGTTCAACTTCGTCTATCAAAATAGGCTTATAACCTGCATTCTTAATGCCTTTATGAATAGCCTCTCTTAGCTTTGTTGTATCATCTCCAAATTTCATAGCTACAAAAACATCTTTCCCATGAGTATTATTTTTCTGTAAGAGATCAATCCTCGCATAGCATGTCGGTAATACTTGCAAATTTATTTCATCGCCTGAAGTATTCCACCAGCTAGCAGATGTAAGACTTTTTATATATGACTGATCCTTAAGGTAGTTTAACATGAAGTCCGCTTGACTTTTTAATGCACCGTTGCCTCTTTCTACAGGTTTGCCAAATTGATCATAATCAAATCTATCCACAAAAAGGACACTATAAAGTTCTTCCTTTTTTAGTGTAAGGCTTTCTCCTACATGTTTAATATGATCACCAAAATAAAGAAGGATACGATCTATCTTTTCGGCAAATGTTTTTGGATACCAATTTTCTACAGTCTCATTATCAAGATACACTGGTAATCCATGTTCTCTATTTCCCTTGTGAAACTCCTCTTTTACTTTATCAACCCATTCTTTTGATCTGTTTGTATAAAATGCTAATTCATTTTTATAACCATTATAAACAAGAAATGCTGCCAAATGATTTCGATCAAACTGAACCTCATCAATACGTGTATCTAAATTCAGCTGCAAATCTATACGTCCGCATACTGGGCATGAATAAAATTTTGATGCAGCCGATATATCTACATCTAACCAAGCATTCGAATTACACATAGGACATTTACATTGTTCACTCATTTTGTCACCTCATTTTATTTTAGCTTTTCATATGTTATCTTGTCATCGTTTCCAACGATATTATATTGCTCATCGATATAGAATAATTTACTTCCTTCAAATTCATAATCTATATCATCGCACTTCCAAATAGCTATATTGTTTTATGTGTAAAATATGACATATATTTCACACCGTCTATTGGCAGTTCTTTTAACGCTTTTGCTATAACATGAGATACTTTATAATCTTGTTCTATATAGTCAGGCATAGTCAAATATAATTCTACGCCACGAAAAAGCACCTCCGCATCTAATTCCTCATCCTCATTATATCGTTGGAATTGTTCTATGATGAAATCATCATTTATATTTGTTCTTAGCCATGTTGCAAAATCAAATATTTTAAACTCTTTCTTTTGACGAAATTTCCCTACGGAAATATAACTGCCACTTGTAGGTTTCATTTCCGCAATTACAGTTTTCAAATCTTCGGCTATATAAAACACGGATTCTCCGGCATCATTCAAACGCCCAGCTTTACAACTGGCAGCAGGAGCTTTTCCAGATTCTTTTTCATTAAATGCTCCCGCTAAATGTCCATTTATCTCTATAATACCTTTTCCTGTATTCACATCTTTCTCAAAGTTCACCGTTCTCGCACGATAATATTCAATATTTTCAGTCTCAAAGACCGGCAACAGCTTAAATAGTTTTTTATACGGTTCTAGGAGATTATCAATAGTCTTACCTTTAAGTGCGTTAAAAACAAGTCCACGGTTATTCAAAATAGCAAAACGTGACATCCATTTCTTTTTTTGTTGCTCTAAATCCAAATCTATATCCATATTCACAAATCCTCGCTATCCAGTAATATTACTCTGACTGTATTATACTTTATATTTCTCAACAATTACAATGACAATTTGCAAATATATAGAGGCAGCCTCTCGGCTGCCCCATACACTTTCTCTCTATCCAAACACCATCTCCATCCCCTTCGCCGCATCCAAAGGATACGCCTTCACAAACAGCCAAAGCCTCTGCTTTGTCATCCCCTTCTCTTCCATCCATTCCTGCACGGCCTCCACCTTCTCTGGACTCTCTGCCGCATACATCAGCAGATTCAATGCAGTATGTATCTTCTGATTCTCCTGGGTTACCGGAAATTTTGCTTTCCTGACCCGAAAACTCCGATCCGCAATCTTTACCTCAACCGAATCCTCCGACTGCACCATGTTTGTAAATATATATTCCATCTCTGGCTGTTCTTCAGCAATACCGGCATGATAAGCTGCCGACTCGTAAGCATACACGCCCTCCACATTCCCATTTCTCTTAATATACTTTCGGTACGCAATCTCGTCCGCTGTATATTCCTCCAGGGAATAGGTATTCCAGGACAGCTTTCTGAGATACCCGTTTTTTATCAGCCATCTATGGCAGAGGTCAAACTAGCTGAATCCATATCCAAATCCGACCGGATGTCTTCAATAAAGCAGATTCCCTCGTTGATCTCGCAGGCCTTTTTTATGGCCACGTAAACATTGGAGCGGACGCTGTACTCACTCCGGCTTCGGATCGCAGGCGTACAAAGAATACATCTCTGGCCGTAAAGGAAGTTGGGCGGATAAAGCTCCGTATCGGTTCCGCAGCGGTGATGCCGGATCTTTACCTTTGTTTTCTCGTTCACATACGGAACAATCAAGTCATATTCCCCATTTCCCAGGATCCTTACTTTTTCTTCAAATGTATCTCGGTAACGGTTGTCACTGTTACAGATACGGCAGAAAGGATGGTCCAGGAAACCTTTCAAGTGAATCGCAAATTCCTCGCCGCACGACAGGCACTGAACCCGAATGAGCTGGCCTTCGCCTTTTGCCCCGTTATATTCCAGCAGCCGGAACCTTGTTTTTGTCGGATCGATCGACGCTGTATTTCCTCCAAGTCCACGCCGGCCTCGCAGGTGCATGCCCGCCTTCCCCAGATCATATCGGAAAAATTGACATTCCTGATACTGCCGCAAGTCTTATGGAGAATTTTTGTCTGCTTTCCAAAGCCCTGGAATGGCTCCAGCATTTCATAATTTCCATCTCCCAGATGTGACAGATAGCGCTCTGCAATGGCGTCATCCGTCAGGCTCCGGTCACATTCCGGGCAGCCCACGCCGATCTCAGGGCCGTATTTGTGAATGTAGAACTCATTTCCGCATTTCGGACAGCGCACCTTCAAAATCGGCTCAAAATTTTCCAACACCTCATAGGACTCCAGGAAGGGAAGATCGGAATCCCGAAATTTAAGAACCGCTTCATAAAATTCCCCATATTCCTCAAACAGGAAAGCCAGCAATGCCAGCATTTCTTCTATTACAATGCTGTCCTGCCCCATCAGCTTCCTAATCCGGACGGCAATGTCATCCGACTGAAAGAACGGGGCAAAGCCCGCATCCGCTAGCCCGGATACCAGGCCTCCATAAGGATATTCCGGGTGGAAGCCTTTTTTTACAAGCTGCCTGCGGACAGCTTCCTTGGTCTGATCAAGCTGATTCCTGCCGCTGGTTTCCGATACATTTCCTTTACGAAGCGGCTGAGACGCTCCTCAACCTCCATACCGCCCTTCAGTTTTAACGGTTCTTCCCTGACAATCCTGCCTTCCATTACCCGGCAGCGAACCAGCGGCTTTCCGTTATGGACACGGACACCCGGCAGCTGGTCCTCCACACGAAGGTACCAGCTGCCCTCCCTTGCATGCAGTTCCGTAATCTCTGTCTGGCATGTGGAAATACAGGTCTTCCTGTCCGTGCGGGGCCGCAAAATGAACTCCGCCAGTTTTACCTGCTCCCCAAACGTCCGCAGCGGCAGCATAGCGTAATAATCCGTATGGAACCGAAGAAACTCCTCCACGCTTGGGAACTTCCTGTGAAGAGCGTGCAGGCTGCAGAGCCGCTCCAGATTCAGTATGTAGTCGTATCGAATCGTTCCCCTGATTTCCGCATCCTCCCTGGGATTAAAAAACGTCCTGAAAAAGCGTGTTTCCTCGCCTTTGTTTCCCTCGATCCGGTTTTCCTGCAGGATGCGCTCATACCATCCGTAGAGCAGTTCATCATCCTGGATTTTAATACACGCGGCAGCAGCATAGGCTTCCCTCCCATAAGTTTTGTTTCTTATATTATGGTCCGTCTGCCTGCAATTACCGCACAAAAAGGGGCCTCCCTCTCAGGAGACCCGGAAACAGATGTTACTTTTTATTGTTCTCCGGGGGATACGCCTTTTCTCCCAGGACATATACCCCCTTTTCCACTCTTTTCAGATAACCGTTGTCATTGAGCCACCGGCAGATGCTTTTTCTTGTTCCATAACTGATTCCTGGAAGATCTTCCGCGATCCAGTGCCCTTTCCTTTCACATGTCTCCCTGGCCCGGTCAAACACCGCAAACCGGTCGTTGATCAGCGTTTCCGGCCTGGATGACCGAAAGCGGAACACGGCGGACGGTGTGGGCCGGATCAATTCCTGGATAATAAAGCTTCTGGATTTATGGAATACGGTACCGTCAGCACACCGGACCGTTACCCGGTCTCTTTGGATTTCCTCCACATTGTACAGGCCATCCGTGCAGTCACGTACCGCCTGCTCCACATATTCCCTCGGCCAATTCACCGGAGTACAGAGCGGACAGCGGTATCCCTCCCGGAAGCCGTCCGGCGTTATCGCAAACCAGGTGCCGCAGGACGCATGGCGTACCAGCATCTTATCCCGGTATCCCCCGTAGGGCGATATCCTGACGTACTCCTTCCCGGTAAGCGCCTCCATGGCCTGGTCAACGGATAAGGACGGCACGTATCGCGGGCTGCAGATACGGCAGGTGCGATTAGGAAGAAAGTACACCGGCTTTACGTCAAAAACCCCGCCGCATTTTTTATGCCTGATCCGTATCTTTCTCCCGGAAGGATCTTCCACGAAGGATTCCGCCAAAAACTCCCGGCGTTTCTTATCAATCAGGTCCTGATATTCGTCCAGACTGAGCACCACTTCACATTTGCAGCGTTTCTCCCCAAACACGATGTCATAAAAATCATCCCTGTAAGCTCCGCAGGTATCATGGATAACCCTGCACGCCTTGATCTTTTCGGGGACATAATCCGTATGGTATTTTCCGTCTCCCAGCCTGGAGAGCATCCGGTTGGCAAGTTCTTCCGGGGACAGCTTTTCATCGCAGCTCGGACAGCCAAGCCCCATGAGCAAAGCGTAAGGATGCGTGTAAAATTCGCGGCCGCAGCCGCATTTCAGCTTTACGATCACCCCAAAATCGGAAAGGAGTTCAAATCTCCCCTGCAGCTCCGTCCGCAGCGCCCGCTCCTGTCCCGCAGTGTCCGCGCCCATTTCCCGGACCGTAAGATATGTTTCGGCGGCCTGGAGCAGACACTCCCCATCCTTTACCTGCCTCTGGAGAAACAATTCAAACCGATCCATGCCGTTAAAAGCACACTGCATGCCGTACCGTTCCCTGATCCGTTCATATGCCTCCGACACCGCAATGCCTTCTTTCTGAATTTTATTCTGGACGCTTCGGATGATCTCCGTGAAATCGGTATAAGCCGGTTCCCGGTAAAGCCCCGCCAGGAATCCGCTGCGGAAAATTTCCGTCCTCATCTCCTCCACGGCCTCCTCCCCGTCGGTGCGGAAAGCATCTGCCTGTTCCCATAAATCTGCCGCCCTCTCCGTGCGGGCCATTTTCAGGGGACATAAATGTTTCGGGCAGATTTTCATTCCGGGTATATGGTGTTCCGCATGGTAATAAGCTTCCCCATACCGTTTTATATCCTCCCTCATGCAGTCCGGACAGAGCTTGAGATAGGGAAGGCTTCTTGTCGTCCTCACGGGCCGGATGAAATTATGGGCGCCGTGCAGGACGGCTTCCATATACCTGGCCTGATGGGAAAAACGCATGAACGGAAGGATTGTCCCCGTCGGCAGCATTTCAAACACCAGACGGCGTATATCCGGAAAGGAACGAAGCCTTATGTTTTCGGCCGCTGCCCGTTCCGCGTCTGTGACATAATCGTATGGGATTTTGGTGCCCCTTCCCGTGCCGTACCCGATGCCAAAGTTGCGGAAGGCAAACCGCCGAAAGGATTCCGGTTCCTCATTATACCGGTACATGCGCAGCGCAAACCCGTAAAGCAGTTCCCCTTCATATGGCTTTTCACAATAAGACAGCATTTAGATTCCTCCCGCCGCTTTCTTCATGTCTTCCATCAGTTCCTCATCGCTTAAGACCGGTCTGGGACTCTTTTCCTCTTTCTTTCCGGCCCTCTTCTTCCGGCCTGGGATCCTCATTTTTTTCAAAACACCCATCACGGCCTTTGTTTTATCCGATACCGGCAGCTCCGCAAAGCCCTCTTCTTTTTCCGCCTCTTCGTATGCCGCGCTGATCATCGCCTCACTGTAAATGTCAAATACGTTCATAATGCTGCTTCGAACTGCCGCCATGTCCGCAACCCGGCCATAGGATTTTGCATTCAGCATGCCCTTTAACTCCGCTTCCTTCTTTTGATATTCGCTGTTTTCTCCCTCTCCCCGGATGGAAGTGCGGTAATCCAGACGTCCTTTCAGGTTTTTGTCCCTGGACACACGGATCATGGCGCCCATCTTTTCCAGTTCCCTGGTGGTAAGCAGCCCCCTCAGATACTCGCAGTCCATCTTTCCGGGCAGTTTCGGAGTATGGCGTGTCTCTGGATGGTAAAGCAGATGGTGGTAATCGCGTCAATGGAGCCTCCTGACAGATCCGCAATCAGCTCCGCCGTTCCATCAGAGAACAGAACGGGAATCTCCGTAAACTGATACTGCCACAGTACGGATACCAGCTGCTTCACGTATTCCCTCTCCATGCAGTACTCATCCGCCTTTACCGTGATCCCCGCGATACGCCGGTATATTCTCAGATCCCCGGCGATCTTGTCCATGGCATCCGGCGTGCCGATACAGCACAGGCAACCCCGCTGTTCGAGGTTATGGCCAGGAAATTTTCAAAGGATTTTGCGGAATTTGCCTTGAAGTCCATCTGCTGGATCTCGTCAATGATAATCATGCCTATGGAAAATTTCTTTATGATCTGCGTCATCATATTACTTGCCCGTCCGACATTGCTTGTCTGCTTCGAAAACATTTCGCTGTAATATGAATCCTGGCCCAGGAGGTCATCCATCTGCTGGCCGAACTGTATGAACAGCGCCTTCAGGTTGCTGTTAGCCGGAGCGGTAAGAAGCACGATTGGAATCTGGATATAGGAAACCTCATCCAGTTCATGAATGATAACCTTCGGGAACTTCCGCAGCGTCAGCCGGATGGCCGACGTTTTTCCAGAGCCAGCCGTCCCGATGACGGAAAAGGCGGGAGGGGTGCTCATCAGGTCATTCCGGCGGGAGCACATGGCCGTCGATACCGTATGCCCGTCCAGGACGATCTCTGCAGTCTTCCCGGTCTCCGCAAGCCTGTATTCACGGTTGGCATAGCTGCGGATCAGGCAGTTATGGAGCGTGGACTCAACACTTGCATGAAACGGGAGGGGAAGCCTCACATCCTTGATCCCAAACAGGATCCTCTGCCTTTCTTCCGTCCCCATTTGGGGAACCAGTCGGCTGTCATATCCCGGAAGGGGAACGGCATGGCTTCTGTACAGTCCCTGCATATCCTCTTCTTCCGGAAGAGCGCATATATTGGGATTATTTTCATACCCATCATACCTGCGGTACCGTGCCGCCACAACATCGTTTTCATCCAGGAGCCTTGCATCATACTGAGCGGCGTCACGCGAAACATACGAAAGATTAAAATTCCGGATTTTCTTCATCCATATCACCTCCGTTAATTGAATTTTGAGAGTTCTTCCGTCATTTTGAGGAATTCTTCCATGGAAGCGGGCTGCATGGGTGCCTCCTGCCTGATTTCAACGGCAGCCGGCTCCGGAACTTCCGTTTCCGGAAGCAGCAGCTTGCCTTTGGCATCCGCATCCCGCCTTACGAGCTCCCTGCCATCCTCTTTCCGCGCCGCCCGAATCTCCGTGGTCTTGTTTTTCCCTTTGGATTCCGGACTGCCCAAGGCCTTCGCCGCTTTTGCCGCATCCACGATTTTCCGGGTTTCCTTTTTCGCTTCACGCCTGTACTGGTCATTGATCGGACGGTAGGCCGCCTCATTCTCCTTCTTCATCTCATACAGTTCCAGATATTCTTTCCACGACATTCCCAGGAAGCTCTTCTGCTCATCTCTTAGAAAACTCAGCGGGATCGTGATCAGCCTGCCGTTTTCCATCCGGTAAATCCGGTCCACCAGACGCGGATCGTAGCGGATTCCGGAAATCTTTATCGACTTCTTTTCTTCCCGGTTCATCTTCATGCTCAGTTCCAGAAACCAGCTGCTCTCATCCCAGTAATACAATCCCTTGTAGGAAATGCCTTTCCCCGAAGCACGGAACGGAATATCATTTCTTAACAGGGCGAAATACAGCATGTCCCTGTTTTTATCCGTCACCTGCCTCGCGATTGGATATTCCGAATGCCGTATTCCCAGATTGCCATGGGGCATTGAGCAATTCCGCTTTCGATCATCTCCCTGGTATAGGGATAATTCGGGCGGATCTGGCGGTTAAAATATTTCACGAACTGGTACATCATGCTGCGGCTTTCCTCAATGGTAAGGACTGCCTTTTGCTTGTGATTGGAATTGTACCGTCTGTAGGTCTCTCCCGCATCCACAAGCTGCGATTTCATCAGGGTCTGGAACTGATGGAAAAACTGCTCCACCGTACCTTTAAGGCTTCCGGTAGCCGGTGCAACAAAATGATGGTTAATTCCCATCTCCTTGCACATACGGGAAAACTCCTTTGATTCATACTCCGCGCCATGGTCCGTCCGGATGGAGGTCGGGATAAAGCGGGACGGGAAAAGTTCCGGCGTCAGCTCCACTCCATATCTTGCCGCTTCTTCCGTGTGATCGTCCAGCAGGGTGTACAGAAGATCCGTTATCCCCGTAATGCTGTTATTTTCAAATCCGATCCAGCAGGCCACCAAACAGCAGCTGTACACATCCACCGCGCAGTACATAACGCCCTTCCCAACAAGCTGGCTGCGGTTCCGAAGGGATACGTTGTAATTGTCCAGCTCCACTGCATCGATCTCCAGCATCTGTCCCGGATAATAGACTCCGGACTGAGCGTTTCCTTTGAGCAGCCGATGATTATTGCGTCTTTCCCTGGCATTCATCTTTGCCTGCTTCAAGGTCATGTTATTTTCCTCCAGTCTCCGATTGACGTAGTAATTAAAACGGCGATATGTAGGAGGTGCCAGTGCCGTATTTTCAAAATGCTCCGCTACCATTTCATCATATACGGCCTGTATCGTCAGCTTTTCGCTGCTGTTCAGGAACTGGGCAAAATACTCATCATAAATTGATTTTAATTTTTCATCGTTCTCTATACGATTGGGATCATAGTATTTTGGTTTTGCGCCGCGAAGCTTAACCATTGAACAACCGCTATGGTCAATCATTTTCCTTCGATCCATCAAGGAGTATTCATTTCTTCCTGACTGAAGATATTCCCTTACTTTTTTTCGGACATACTTAGGAGTACAGATAAATTGATCAATCAGTTTTAACAGTTCCGGTTTTGTCCTTTTCTTTGCCAGGTCATCCCAGTTCGGTACAATTTATCCAACATATCTTCAATATAGTCCCGCTTCATCCGAATACTCGCTTTTTCATCGTCGGTAAGGTGTTCAATGGGATATCGTGCTTCCTCACTTGTATCAATTACAGCTTCATCCTATTGAGAAAAGCGGAAAGGACCGTCTCATGCTCCCATTTGAAAATCATCTTATCCACGTTCATTTCTATCATCAGAATAAGTCCCTGTGTTTGATCAGAATACGGTAAAGTTTTCCAAACAGGACAATTCTGTCGCCAATTTTAATTTCCTTCAGCATAATATCCCTCCAGTCGGATTTGTCCGGTATTCCCATCCCGCAGAGCCATCCGGTATCTGGCCTTTATATCGGGAAGCTCCCTGCACAATCTTGCATAGGGAACAGGACCGTTTTCCATATCAATACGGATTTTCTTGTGAGCCACCAGATATTTAAGCATATCCTCCT
The DNA here is from genome assembly GCA_001304875.1 of Clostridia bacterium UC5.1-2E3. Classification (GTDB taxonomy): domain Bacteria; phylum Bacillota; class Clostridia; order Lachnospirales; family Lachnospiraceae; genus Ventrisoma; species Ventrisoma faecale. Next base: position 48,898 of record BBZO01000006.1, on the reverse strand, counting down.
CACTATTTACAAAGCGGGGATCATAAAATGCCATTGCCGCTTCCACGTTGCGGGTATATACCGGATTCAGATCGGTTCGGAACACGATTTTAAACTCTGCCCCGTGTCGTCTCCAATACTCCTGTTCTATCTTCTGCCGTTCCAGAATGCGCCTCTGCTTCCTGGGTTCGAGGTTGGGCTGAAAGAGCGCGGATCGGTCTGATTTTACGCTGTATGCGGTCATATTCCCATTCTCATACTCCACGAGCAGATCCGTACTCAGGATATGGGAAGGTCTTCGAAATCCAAATTCCGTACAAATTTCCGCGACGATCTCCGGCGCCAGCATCATCTGTTCCCTAATCTCTTTAACCCCATCCCTGAATCGGATTATCCAGAACAGCTCTGCCTCTCCCTGGGATAACAGTTCCACTTTTCGTCCGGCAATCGGATCATAAACACTTACCGCCGTTCCGATGCTGCCAGACTCCCTTGCCAAAATGAATCCCGTATAATCCGGTCCTTCTCCAAGACATCTCTTTTCAGCCAGCTTCGTTCTATCGCTTTTCATTTTCACATTATCATCTCCTGCAAAGTTATCTATAGTAATTATGGAGCGTTCCCCTGATTCCTTTTTTGCAGTCTTTCTAAAAAATTTCTGCGTCATCTGCGATCCAATCATTTTTATTTTTGCACGCTTTCATATTGACTGTATATAATTTAATATTTTGATTTTAGTAAATACTGAGTATTTATCAATTTCAAAATTTCCTATGTTTTCCTCACAGATAAATAGTTTTTTACTTTTTCATTTCAATCTGTATGTTTAATTTTATATTTTACAGTCTTGGACTGTATCAACAATAAAATTCAAATCGGATGCTATAAAGTTCTTTTCAGTTGCCTCTCGCCATGGTAAACTATTTTTATAATTTAGGGAGTCAATCAGTGATATGGAAATCAATAAAACACTAATGATGGAACGGTTGAAAAAACTGCGGCAGGAAAAAGGATTCAGTCAAATGGAAGCGTCCGATTATGTCGGTGCCGGCACGGGCACCTGGCAGCAATGGGAAATCGGTCAGCGCGTACCTCGCGATACTGCCATAATCGCCATTGCCGCCAAGTATAACGTGAACGTCGGCTACATATGTGGGACGACAGACCAGCGCCTTCCGGATCTGGTAGCCATTCCCCGCAATCAGCTGGAAGAAGGGGATTGGGAAGCCATACAGCAGTATTTACAACTCACTCTGGAAGAGAAGATATTTATCCGACAGGTGCTTGAATTTATCAAACAGCACCGATAACATAATCAGAAACGCTGTGGAATCTCGTATGGAGCTTCCGCGTAATTTTCGTACCCCATTTCTGTAAGCGGATCGCCATCATAGGGAATATGCCGGGAGCGGCAGGCATACATCGCCATGCAGCAGGCATATTCTGCTCCGTCAAGAGCTCCGTCCTCATAGACCGACTGTACTGCCGTTCCGATCGCTGTCTGCTGATCCCAGTCACGTTCCAGCAATTCCGGCAGTTCTTCTTTAATCCCAAGGAGCTGCAATGCCTCTTCCATGGAACCAATACGATCCGCATATTCACAGGCAATCGCCAGCATTTTTTCGTACTCCCGGCTTTCAAGCATTCTTTGACAGATTTTCTTTAATTCTTTCTTCAAGCCTTCGTAAAATGCCGCATGGTATGCAAATGGTACAAGATCAAAATACAGGTTTTTCAGTGTTGACATACAATCACTCCTTTTTTCGTTCAGTAGCCGCCTCAAATTCCTCGTCCGGTTCGAAACCTGTCCCCAAAAACATAACAAAATTGATCCGGCTTCGGATTTCATCCCTTTTTCCTCATATTCGGCCATGTTGCGGACTCCCATCTTTTCTAATTGCGCCAACGTCAAAGGATTCTTAGTCGGAAAATCAGACATCTCCATCACCTCCTCTGTCTTTCGTACCGGGAATCATCAGCGTGCATCCCGGTTCTATCAAGTTTTCCTGTCCCTTCACTTCTACTTTCATTTTTTTAGTACCCGCGTTTGTAATGTACGTGTCGAGTTCATTCGTCCACGAGTAGAATTCGACTCTGTCTGAGAACGGAAAATAACGATAGTCAATAGCCTGTCTTGTCTTACCTGTAAGACATCCTATAAGCACCGAGTCGCAAAACGTTCCAATATGTACAGTCGGAATTCTAATTTCTATGTTTTCACCACCGCAGCGAAAAGTTGCTCCAATATAGTAATATTCTGCTTCGCTATCCAGGACAATCAATACCCCATCTCTTTGTCCGGGCACCTCAAGCCGCCTTTCATACGTCTCTCGCAGTTCCTCGAAATTGGGAAAATAGCGCTTTCCAGGTTCATCAAACAAATGGAAGAAGGCTTCATTAAGTCTACAATAATATTCTGAATTTTTTGTTTTGATAATCGCCGTATCATTAACAATTGTTACCGTAGATATTGCGGATGTGTGGATCTTTATCCCGTCCGCAAGGCGCTGATGGCCATGGACAATCCCGTGGGCAATGCAGCCTTTCCACTCTCCTTTTCTGACTGCCGTAATATACCAGTATTTCAATGTTTTCATTTCGAACCACCTCATATAAATCTCAAAGTGTAATGTCTAAATACGATCCACATCAAGTTTTGCTCCACAAGCACACCTGATCTCCGTCAGCATGCCGATTGAGGTCGGTGTAAAACGGTATTCATAACCGCCTCCGATGCAGCCATAATACTGGCTGCCATCCGGTTTCCGATACTTGCATTTATGTGTCTTCTGCCAATGTCTAATCTGTTCCCATTCGCTGGCATCAAATCCAAATGTCATCCCGATTTTATCGGTTATTCCTTCTTCGCCTCGGCCAGCAGGCCTCTTCTGTTTTCTTGGATTCCGTTTTAATTTTCCAAAGATCATTACTTTAAAAATACTTTTTACCTTCCTGGATTTCATAAGCAATCTGTCCTTTCCCTAGTCCATCAGTCTTCCGTATTCGTCCAGTTCGATCTCCTTAACACGTTCCCTGCCCTTGTAATAACCGATATACCACGCTCCTGCGGTGATACATACACGATCCGCCATTGGGTCCAATAATTGTCCCGTATCACCACCGCACGGGTTTTACAGCGGCAGATGGCCGTGTTCTCCCCTTCTCTTATCTGCGAATATAAAAAGTCTTCCAGTTCAGCCATGGAGAACGGTGACCGATCTTCCAGCTCCAGAAAAAACGGGCCAGCCGGATCCGGTCTTCCGTCTTTTGGGGACACTCTGTGCCAAATTGTGACGGGACAATCGGGGCCTCTTCATACTCCGTAAAGATTGCGACCGGAACGCTGTCATCGTAATGCTCTTCATCATTGTCCCGCATTTCCTTCAAAAACTTCGCCGACTCCCTTACGGCGGATTCCCGCCAGCTCCTGATTTTTTTTGCCTCCAGTGCCCTCTCCGCTTGGGCATATGCCTTCTCATATATCTGCATTTTCATGATATCGGCTTCATACTTTTTCTCGAACAGATTATACTCGTCATCCGTGCAATCCTTTCCCAGCTCCTTCAGAGCCGCCAGGATCTCGTCCGTAATGTCCGGACAATACTTGCGCACCCGTTCCTCTCCCAACTGATCCAGAATCGTTTTCAAGACACCGACAGCAAAACTGATACTGTACCCCTCAAGCCACAATGCATCCAATAATGTATCGCTCATTCCTATTTCCCTTTCAAAATCATATTGACTCCGACTCCATATGTGATACGCGTCCATATGGATCCATACGGACTCTAACAACTGTCTCATGTCCCCGCCTATACTGGATATACCAGGGATTATTTCTGGATACATATTCAATTTTCCACAAAGCCGGAACCTCGCCTGTAATAACCACATGATTTCCGGATCGGAGTACGGTGCCTTTCGGACAATCGCTCAAACCTCTCTCTGCTTCCTCTTTGGAGCTCCATTGTTGATTTTGCCTCCGAAGGAAATGTTTTGCCAGTCGTATCCTTACTTCCGTATTTTTCAGCTCATCTTTTTTAAACCCCTTCGGAAGGATATAATCCCTACCGACAGAAGAATACAACGCAATCGGCACTTTTCTTTTAAGGGCCTTTTTCGTAACTTTGGCTTCATCTGCAGTAACCAGGAACCCGGTAGCCTCATTCATGAGGCTTTTTACAGCTTCCTGCTCTTCTTCTTCCCTGAGGGCCTGCCTGGCTTCTTCTCCCAATTCTTTATACATATCCGTTTCCACCAGGATTCCTTGATATTTTTTTGTAAAAGCTCTATCTGCCTCAAAACTCTTTCCGGCATTTCGTAAATCTTCCAGCATTTCATCCGTTGCACCTGGGCAAAGCTTCCTGACATTTTTCTCCCCTTCGATTGTCATAACTATCTTAAGTTCTGACAGGATTCGTCCCAACTTATAGCCATGGATCCACATGCTGTCATACATTGAGTCTCCCATTACTCCCCATCCCCTTTCTTTCCATATAGCCCTCCAGCGCACCATCCAGCAAGTCTAACGAGAGCGTGAAGGTATATGGCCCATACTCCCCATACGCCTCCGGCCGGCTGATCACATAGATTTCGACCCCTTTATCTGTCCATTTTCTCGCAAAATCAATCAGCTGTTTTCGATCCTGTACCTGTGCCGAGAAGCATCCGTCCCTGCCCGGTATGATCGCCACCGCAAAGCAGCTTCTCTTATCTTTTTGTCCGTCTTTTTAGAGAGTTCTTCACTGTCTACCACATACATGTCGAGGAACCCGGCATCTCGCAAATATGAAATCCCATCCAGGATTCCAGCAATGTACGTAAGGGTCAGCTCGCACTCATTGGCCTCCATCCGTTTCTCCAACATTCTTTCGATGGTTTCCTTATGTTCCTCTGGCAGCGGCAGGTCCATGTACTTTTTATCCGCCTCACAGACTGCTTCCACTTTCTCTTTGTGCAGATCCCAGCCCACACCATACACATGTACCCGTTTCTCCCGCAGGGCCGTCCCCAGCTGCAACAGCGTGTCATACAGTTTTTCCTTCTCAGTCATCATCCTTTTCCTCCTCAACAGCCAATATTTCATCGATTTTTACGTTCAGGATCTGGCTTAACCCGTGCAGATGAGTTACCGACGGCAGGTTGACGCCGTGCAGCCACTTGTAGACTGCCTGAGGCGAGTCGATTTCCAGCCAATCCTGGAGCTGCGCGACCGTTATTCCCCGGTCCGTCATCATCTGACGGATCTGCAGCCCCGTCCGCTTCTTTGATATTTTTCTTATTTTCCTTATCCTGACCCCATCCGCCGCGCCTCCTTTTTCCCCGAAAAACAAAAAGGCACAGCAGATACTATCCACTCAAGGATATAATATCTACTGCGCCTATTGGCGTTCTACATATCCAATATTTGCTTTTCTTTATACTTTAAGTTTAATGGATGCCCATCCGATTGTCAATGACTTTTTGCTCTTTTTACCCATTTTTCAATGCCCTTCCGGTTAAATCTGCCATCTTGATTCTTCCGTGATACATCCTTCTCCATAATCTTTATAGATACCAGGACAAGGCATGGAGCGTATCAATTCCGGCCTGTCCTCTTTTTATTTTCACATATGGAAGGAGGAATCCCATGGAACGGCATACCTATTACCCCGTTGAGAATCTCATCACATTAAAAGCGGAGAACAATGCCCTCTTTTCCCAGATGCTTGCAGTCACCGGACGGGTTTATCGTCTCTGCCAGCCGGCGGAAACAGCCATTGCGGCTGCGGTTACATTCATGGACGTCGCGGAATACCTGGATCTGCTGGATTCCCTTGCGGAGCTGCTTCATGGCATAAACCAGTTTTTTAAGAAGCAGACCGGCAGACCGTTTTTTAACCGTATCCCCGATTATAACCGGTGGTGCGTCAAAATAGCGGTTGCTGCCGCGCTGTATCAGGAGGCGTCTGCACTGTAAGGCCGGACCCAGGCGGTGCCGTAAAGTCATCCGTTATGGAGGCTTTGCGGCACTCTCTTTTTATAGGTTCCATATTTTCATTTATTCCTTATGATTCCATATAGGTGGCATTTTATGCTTATTGGTCTTCACTACACGGGTCTCTTAAATTTTCAGTTAAACAGCCGTATGTCATGAAATAGGAACGTCAGTTTATCAATCCGCTTATTGATATGCCAGTGCCCACAGTACCATTCCTTATAATCCAGCTTGTCCTCGATCGTGTCAAGCCAGTTTTCCGTAGACTTATCCACCTTGGACTGGTCAATCCCCGGCATGAAATGCTCCACCGGCTCGTATTTGCGGGGGCAGGTATGGGACAGTACCGCATCCACCTTCCAGCCGGCTTTATCCAATTGTTGTTCCACATACTCCTTAGTCTCATCGGAAGGCTGTTCGTCCGGAAACCAGCGATACCCCATCCGCAGCCGGTATTCCTTGTCCACGCTGTAGGCCCCGCCGATGACCAACACATCCTTCCCGCCAAGCCGGTAAATTTCCCCGTCCTTTGCAAACAGCAGATTTGGGAACGGTTCTTCCTGGTACACCATTCCGCCGTTCCACGGGATCAGCCTGTACCCGTTCAGCGTCTCCGGCCGCATTTCGTGGTTTCCGTGTACCATCAGATAGGTCATCCGGGTCTGGGATACGCCTGTTTTTCTGACAGTGTCCCGTTCATCGCCAAAGTAATTCAATCCCGCATCACCCAGTACAATCATAACATCGTCCCGCTTTGTCCCCATGGAGAAACAGAAGTCTCCGATCTGCCGGAAATCCCCATGGGTATCCCCCGTGATATATACCGCCATTCTATCGCCGCCTCCAATCTGCTCAGCCTTCCTCTAATCCCACAGGCTGTAAAACCATTTCGTAAACAGTTCAAATGCCTCATTCTTGCATTCTTCCCTATATTGTTCCAGCTTCTTCTCTTCTTCGTCATACCGCTTGCAGAGCTCTTTGTATTCCGGCAGTTCGCGCATGCCGTGGTAGGTAATGACATTCTGCTCGCTGTCACGTTTCCGCTCTTCCGGCGTCCTCAGTTTCTCCCCAAGCAGCCGTATTTGTCCATAAACAGCGAAAATGCCTTGGAATGCTCTTCTTCATATGGATTTTTGCACCTGCACTGTCTTTCATCCGCCTCCCGGAACAGAAAAATCATTTCATCCAGGATCCGATCCCACTCACCGTGACAGGTATCATTGACCAGGAACCCTTCCTCATTTTTGTAATTCTCTCCCAGTATGCCGGGGCTTCCGTTACGGCTTTTCTTATACTCCTCCAGCATATCCGGGACAACATCCAGGAACCAGTCCCGGATGCTCCACAGATCCTTTTCGCAGTATCCTTTCGTGATCCTCTGCCTGCAACAGCGCAGATCCAGACGGAACTGCCCTATGATTGCCTTCCAGTCCTTTTTGTATTTGTACCATCGGTACGGATCCCGGTTCCAGACATTTCTCATTTCGCGCTCACTCTCCTTCTGTAACCTGGTAAATACCATCATTATACTATAAGCGGGCGCAAAATACATTGAACCACAGGTTGAATTGTCGCCATGGATTTATAGGCGCTGGATATTTCACTGGAATACTTGATTTTGGGTCTATTGCCGGGTAGAATACCCCTATAAGATCAATCGGAAGGAAGTGATCGCGTGAATCTGACTGCCATCAGCCGCTATATAAGCCTGATCCTGCGCCATAAGCCGGAAGTTATCGGCATTACCCTGGACGAACATGGGTGGGCGACGTAGATGCGCTGATCCGGGGAATTAGGGAAACCAAGGAACCCTTCTTCTCCAGGGAACTGCTGGACGAAATCGTCCGCACCGACAGCAAACAACGCTATGCTTACAATGAAGACCATACATTGATCCGGGCCAGCCAGGGTCACTCCATTCCCGTGGATGTGGAACTGACGCAGGCTATGCCGCCGGAACTTCTTTGGCATGGCACCGGGGAGAAATATACGGCCTCCATCGAGAAAACCGGCCTGATTCCAAAAAGCCGGCTTTACGTCCATCTTTCCAAAGATATGGATACGGCCATTGCCGTAGGAAAACGGCACGGAAAACCGGTTGTCTATCAGGTTGCTGCCGGACAGATGGCGCGGGCCGGTTACGCCTTCTATCTTTCCGCAAACGGTGTATGGCTGACAAAGGAAGTTCCTGCGGAATTTCTTCAAAGACTTCCGCGGGAAATTTAAACCGGCTATAAAAAAGATACGGGAGTTGCACTCGCGCTGCTCCCGCACCTTTTTGCTTCCAGTATGCCATGATTCCGCTTATCAGCCATCACTCTGATTCGGAAACAGCGGCAAACTCTGCATATCCCGTCTCATATTCCACATAAATTGTGGACGTATCATTGGAAACATATATCTTCTGACCCACCTCAACACGGCTTCCGCACCAATCCTCCGCAGGTTCCTGTCTGTTGTCTACTTCTTTTACTTCGCCAACCTGCTCATAACCATCCGGAAGTAGATGATCAAATCCATCCGCCGTATAGAAATAAATTACCCCATTGTACATAATCTGCGGACGCTGCGCCTCTCCGGATGGATACCCGGTCGGAGTCGGTTCATCATGATTGGGGTTACAGCCGCTTAAGCCGAGCAGGCAAAGCATGATCAAAAGAATTTCTATTCTCTTTTTCATACGATTGATTCCTCCAGAATGTCTAATTTGTGAACCGTCTTATTCCCAGGTAAATAGAAAATCAAAAGCGAGATGTACCGTTCTTATAATCAAATAAAATCAGGCCGCACTCTTTACAGATAAAGCCCGGAAAATCTGTTCCCGTAAATGCCTTTCGGGCAATCATAACACCATCCTCACACTCAGGATTTAATGAAATTTTATGTTTTCTTTTGTTAAATGCGACAATCTTCGATGTCTGTAAATAACCCGGCTTCATATCTTTTCCACACTTAGGACATTTCATCAGCATTACTCCTCTTTTTGCTCATCAATGAACTGTGAGCTAGTTGTTTTTCTCTTTCCAAAAACACCCCATAGAAATAATTCCAAAACCTACAACTCCCAGCGTATAAGCCCAAAAATTATTTGTGCTAAGTGCAATTCCTAATAAAATAATACCAATACCCAACAATTCAATTCTGATGCCTTTCATAACGCAGCACCTCCGTATTTTAATTTATGCTATTTTCATTCACCCTTTTTCACTTTTTCCCTAATCATGACCTTCACAAGCATCGCCGCTAAAATAATCGCGCCTGATACGATGCCAAACAGCAGGATAGCCGTGTACCATGGTGCGGATGACACCGCATAAATCTCAGGATGCGTCGTATAATCCCAGTATGTATAAACGCTTCTTGCCAAAAACACTCCGATAAACGCCCCAATCAGACAGTTTAAAAATGTATTGAGTTTATTCCACATAGAGTCCCGCTCCCTTAAACAACCATCAGCCTCAAATCATCGTCCAGCAGCTGCACCTTCAAGACTTCCTGGATCCCGGCTGGAGATGTTTCCTGTACCAGTCCCGTAAAGGTAATCGAAATATTATCACCCTCTTCCAGGTCTTTGGCGCTGATCCTCGTCCCTCGCCACAGATAAGAGGTCTCTTCCATTACGGGAAAAGTAAATCTGCCCCTGAAATTAATATCATTGATCTCCATGCCCTGGACCGTTATGGAACTGTCGGAAATGTCGGTAATGGCCGCGTAGAACGTCTCGGTCTCATAACTGGCTGCCGCACGTTCCATCCGGTCATACGCCGTTTTATATCCGATCAGATATGCTCCGGCAGCAATAAAAATCATTAAAACTGCTGTGCCGGCATAACGCATTGTTTTTCCATTCATCATGTTCACCCCGCTTTTGCGTTTCCTATCCTCATATTCATGTCGATTAAAAGCGGTCAGTCCGCCTGCGCATCCGTTTCCTCTGTCCTGGAAATTCCGCTTTCATCCAGCAGATCCGACGGGACGGCACTGATGCACGCCTGCTCTTCTTCACTTAAGCCGTTGTACCACGCAAGCCACCGAAGGGTATCCTCCGACAGTCCGCTTTTATCATGCCATCTTCCCGCAAAATAAACCCGATTGTCGTCCACGTACTGCCGCTCAAATACCAGCCATTTGCCGTCCATGCATACTTCCAGGTTCCTTCCTCCGGTCCCCACTGATATCCATACCCGGCGCCGAAATTGGACTGGTTGTTTTCAGACGGCACTTCCGTCCGCTCCACCGCGGATGTGATCTCGCCGTCCATGACGCCGCAGCGGCCCGTAACCGTGCTTTCCCTTCCGGTGTCATAATACATCGCCCCGTCTGCCATCACCATCGGAATCCGGTCATTTATCGGCGCTTCCCCTGATTTCAGCAGGCTGTCCAAAAGCTCGCCAAGGCTGATGCCGGCTTGTAGATCCCCTGATAGGACTGTTCCACATAATCCGTGCCGTCCGTTTCGTAATAGAAAATCGTGTAAACACAGCCTTCCGTATCTTCAAAATGAATGGATGTATATGCATCCGCCTGCGGGACATCCTGCACGGACTGCAGGTTTGTTGGTTCCATGTCCGCCAGAATGGAAAGCAGTTCGCCGATCTGTTCCCGGTTCCCGCAGTCTGCAGCCACTCCGTCCCGTTCCACGGAAACCGTCCGCACCTGTTCCTCTGGCGGCAGCACGGCAGGTTCCGCCGAGGGAGACGGACTGCAGGCGGAGATTGCCGCCGCACAAGCCATCCACATCATTCCGATAAATCCCTTTTTAATCCATGGCCCATAACGCCCACCTCCCCCATAACGCAATCTTCAACGTCCGGTTCCTTTAATAAAACTATACCATATTCCGGCGCTCCGTGTATTACTTATGCCTTACATTTTATTAAAATCTCCGATAGCATGGCAGCGATCCACGGCACTTAAACTTCCAGTATCCCGTCATCCTGCGCTTGTCTTTTGGAGCCTTTGGGCTGCTTTCCGCTCCGCGCAGACGGAAGTTCCTCAAAACAGCTGTAAGCGGGATAGAACCGGTAAGGGATGCGGATCCCGACAGCCCCGTATCTCTGTTTCAGTACGCAGACCTCCAGTTCCCGCGGGTTCTGCCCCTGTGCCTGAAAAACATCAAAGTCCCTGGCCCCGACACCCCTGTACTGCATCCCCAGCACGGTATCGCAGGAATATTCAATGCTCCCGGTATCCTTATACGATCGGAGGGATACCGGCTGGTCGTAGCTTTCCCGGTTGAGGCTGCTGATCAGGACAACCGGCAGTTTCCTGGAATCACTCAGGGACTTAAGCACACGCAGGCTTTCATCCACTGCCTGCTTGTCGGTAAGGCTGCCCTTTCCTTCCGGCGCGGCAAGGATCTGCAGGTAGTCCACGATGACCACCGGGATAACCCCAAATGCGGATATGTATTTTCCCACATACTGTGCGATGTCCGCCGCAGTCCATGCCTTGGCCCCGCATTCTTCCACCGTGATGGTACGGCTGCGCTTTTCCACTTTCCCGGCGGCTTCTTCCACGGCCATCCATTCGCGGCCCGTAAGCTTTATAACGGCCGTGCGGCTTCTCAGCTCGCCGGATGTCTTTAACAGACCTGCGGATGTTTCATGCCAGTCCGTGTAAAGCTGCCTGCTGACAGCCTTTGCCGCCAGATCCACGGGCTTCATTTCCAGGGAAATCACAATCACATGGGTCCCCTCTGCTGCCATTTGTTCCGCCATCTGCATCACATAGGTTGATTTTCCCAAGGACGGAACCGCGCCAAGGCAGTGAAGGCCGGCAGTCAGTCCGCCGCCAAGGCACCTGTCCAGTTCCGCGTATCCGGTCGGGCGGCAGGCTTCAAATACGGCGTCATCCGCCTTCCCAATCAGCGCCGCCGCATTGGACAGACGCTTCCGTGCATTCCGTTCCCGGAAAACAGTTAAATCATCGTTAGTCATATGGTCATCTCCTTCTTACATTTTATCAAAACGGCCGTCGCGCCTTCCAATACGTCCGGCTTAGGAGGCGTCAGGGGCGTGGATGCAACACGCACCCGCCTCCGTATCGGAACCCCATGGTTTTACTTCGTTTAATAAACGGTTGGCGGCCATTATCCTTCACGTCGGATAATACGCCAGCCCGGCAGACACGGCAGCGCACCGCATTTACGGTCCAGACTGTCCATCACCTTACGCCTTCGCTAGTACAGCCGCCGGGGCACAAGGGACAAGGCGCAGGCGGGCTCCCGTGCCCGGACGGAGCCGCAGGCCCTGCAGTTACCTACAGTTACCTACTGGTAACTACATCCCAAAAACCGGCACCCGGAAAACCCTTATTTTATCAGCAAAATCGACCCAATACGGCATTTATGGGAATCACCACTTTTCGGTGGTCCAATCACCACTTTTCGGTGGTTCAATCATCACTTTTCGGTGGTCCAATCATCACTTTTCGGTGGTCTCCCCCAGCAGGATCTCCACCCCCGTAATGGTATTTCCCTCCCTGGTTTCTGAATATCCCGCAATGTAACCGGCCTGCCGGAAGGCATCCAGTATCTGTTTGACCACCTTATGTACTTTGGCCCGTTTGTTGAGCCAGGAGGATCTTGATGCAAAATCTTCCTCCCTGTACCCCAGTTCGGCAAACATTCCCTTTTCACGCTGGGCTTTCCTGTCATACCACTCATAACGGATACGTCGGCTATAGACTGTGGCTTTTTCCTTTTTCATCCGGGCAATCCGCTTAAGCAGATACCGCTTTAGGACAATATTCTCATCCGTATCCGGCAGAAACCCTTCCGTGGAGGCCAGCAGCTCGATTGGGACACTGATCATCTGTTTTATTCTTTCTGCGTATGCATACAGGGCCGGCAGCTCCAGCAGCCTGTACCCTTCCACAACCGTCTGGTTGCCGGACTGTATTTCCACGCTTGATACCGGAAGGAAATAGCTCCGGTACTTTGCTGTCTCCTCCTTTTTGATTAATTTTCTGGCCCTCAGCTCATCCGTACAGTCAATCGTAATCAGGATAAGCCGCAGTTTCTCCACGCTTTCCTTCAGCCTGGCGATTTTTTGCGCCGTAATGTCCTGCTCCATGTTGCCGGACATGATCCGGATGACGGTCTGCAGTGAAAATGTCTGGTATCCGCTTTTATACAGCGTATAGAACGCATCCATGACAGCCATATCATACGGAGAAATGTCATTGCATGACAGCTGTATGTTTTTGTCCTGGCACAGGTTGACCAGGGTTACGATCTTCCGGCTGGGAAGGGTGGAAACCCTGATCATCTGTTTTCCGCCAATCCCTTGTTAACGGTCAGCATATTCGCCACCTTACAGTTATTCATGCATTCCTTTTTGACTTTTATCGATCCGCCCATGTTGATCCTCCTCACGATTAATCCTTCTACCTATAATTGTGGGCGCGATAAGGCCAAAATTGGTTTTTTCTTTCAAAAAAATAAAAAAGCAGACGAAATTAGTCGCTTCGCCTGCTCTATTTGCCCTGTATTTCTTGTTTTATTGTTTTATGACTGGTACACAGCTTAAATTACCATTTCATCAAAAAGGTCAAACCGCAAATCAATCTCGAACGCCTCCCCTTTCGGCCGGATCAGCACGTCATCCGCCATTCTCAGCAACAGCAGCAACTTCTCTTTTCCGGCGTTCCTGGTCGGCTTTCCGAATAATATCAACCCTGTGGTCAGCTTGATGCAGCCGTATTCCTCATTATTTTCAATGATCAGATCCGCTTCGATCCTCCTTGCCAGTTTCACGCCAATTGCCTGCATCTTCTTGAATGCTTCCTCTTTCTCAGGATTTCTGATCCTTTTATACTTTTTCTGCTCGCATTCCAGCCGTTCCATCAATCTTTGGAATCCCCGCTCATTCTCCAGCTGTTCCGCCAACCACTCCTCCTCGGTCATTGCCTCACGTTCCGCTTGCAGCTCGGCACGGATTTTCTCTAACTCTTCTTTTGATTTTGTATAATACCGCCTTTCCATTTTCACGTCATTTTCCTCCCCGTATCCGGTTTACACCTTCATATATTTTATCATATCCAGTACAGCCAGATAGGTCAAGAAAAATATACTGTTTAACCAGATATATTCATCCACCATATAGGGTACAATCATACAGAGGATGGTATCGCATATGTATGAAGATTTATTTTACAAACGGCTGGCAGAATTGAGGGCGAATAAAGGCGTATCGGCACGGGATATGAGCCTGTCCATCGGACAGAGTGCCGGTTACATTAATGCGCTCGAAAATCGGAACGGCTTCCCGTCCATGCAGGTCTTCTTCTATATCTGCGAATACCTCGGCGTCACACCTGCGGAATTTTTTGAGGATGGAAACCGGTATCCTGGTGAATACCAGGAAATTCTGTCCGATTTGAAGCATCTCGATCAGGCCAGTCTTCAGAACGTGAAGGCTATTGTTAAGGGGCTGGCGCATAGTAAATGACAATTATCTCCCATCTTTTTAGGAAGAATTTCAAGAATGATATTATATTCTTTTAAATAGCAGACCATAAACGAAAACTATTTTCGATTACCGTCTGCTATTTCTTATTTAATCACTTTTCTCTGTTTTATCCAAATTGTCAAAATACTGTTTAAGAATGCGTTCCAGGGCCGTTGTTACAGTCTGTCCCTTGTCATCCGCATAGGACTTTAAGCGCTCATACAGAATCCTATCTATATAATAATTTATATACTTTCCATCTTTCCTTACCCGTGCCATATTACACCTCCTGGCCGTTCCTGAGCTCTCTGTAAAGCTCCTTTGCAAGAGCAGTCATGATAGCCTTATACTTGGTTTGATCCTCGAACAGAGATGTATATGTCTCCGTACTCTCAATATATGACTTCTGCGCAGTCTGATCGAAAATTTTAGGGAAGACGTTCTTTTCAAAAATCTGCTGTCCGTCGACCTTAGCAGCTTTCCTGAGTTTCTTGTCAGCCTTAAGCTTTTCTCGAAGAGTGCCTACAAGTACCCTGTCAGCGTCAGTGAACGAGCCTTTATAATTCTCATTGATGGCGCTTATGACTACATCAAGCGGATCTTTTTGAGAATCCATCTTTACAGATTTCTTGGTCTTTGCCGGATCAAGCACTCCCTTTTTGTCTTTGAGTTCTATAGAACCCTCAAATGTCTTTTCCAGCCTGTAATACTCAAGTTTGATCTTATTATCAAGATCGAACGGAGTCACCGGATCAGATGGTATCAGCTTTGAAAGATATGAACAAAAAGATACTCCTTATGAAGATTCTTGTCGAACATACGCACGATCTGGGAGATATAGTTATACCACTTAACAAAAGCTCTTATAAGGCGTCTGAACTGGTATCTCTCATTCTTATCAAGCTGATTGTAAGCCTTAGCCACAGGAAGTAGGGCATTCGATATCTTTGCTTGGACAGAGTCCACCTTTTTTGCGTCAGGTGAGAAGTATATCTTGCTTACGGCCTCTATATTATCATCGTTGTAGATTTTGAAATCACGAAGCTGTTTCTGAGTCTTATAGATCAGATCTACATTGATCTCTTCAGAAAGGCTTGTCTCCTGATAATATAGCTGAAAGGCTTCAAGAATCTCATCTTTTGTATTGACAAAATCAAGAATAAACGTATCTTCCTTGCCAGGATATGTACGATTCAATCTGCTTAAGGTCTGTACTGCCTTAACGTCTCTGAGCTTCTTATCTACGATCATGGTATGAAGGAGCGGTTCGTCAAAGCCTGTCTGATATTTCTCCGCAACGATCAGCACATCGCCTTCGTTATGGAACACTTCCTTGGTCTGGGCTTCACTGACGCGGTTACCGTTCCTATCCACGTTCATGCCGCTCTCGGTGTACTCTGGTCCGTTATCCTCCTCCGGATCCTTTATACTGCCAGAAAATGCGATCAGGATCTCTATATCGTCATAGTGATTGGCTTCAAGATATGCTTGATCTCATGATAATAGCGGACTGCAGCGAGCCTTGATGCGGTAACGACCATCATCTTGCCCTTTCCGCCAATTTTATGCTTTGTCACATCCCTGAAGGTTTCCACAATAATAGCAGCCTTCTGCTGAAGGTTATGAGGATGGAGTTCCTCAAAGCGGCGGATAGTCTTTATCGCCTTTGTGGTAGGCACTTCCGGGTTATCCGGAGTACTCTTTGCAATCTGAAGCAAGTTTTATAGGTCACATAGTTCTGCAGCACATCAAGGATAAATCCCTCTTCTATAGCCTGTCTCATAGAGTAGATATGAAACGGATGGAAGAATCCGTCATCGTACTCATCTCCGAACATCTCAAGAGTCTTATTTTTAGGCGTAGCGGTAAATGCAAAGAAGCTTAAGTTCTTATGCTTTCCGTGGGAGATCATCTCCCTGACAAGGCTGTCCTCACCGTCTTCCATCTCCGCCTCAGCCTTGCCCTCAAGCTCTGCATACTCTTTAAGAGCATCTCGGGTATCAGCCAAAGCCATCTTAAGCTTCATGGCACTCTGTCCCGTCTGAGAGCTGTGAGCCTCATCCACTATAATGGCAAATGCCTTACCTGTAGTATCGTTGACTTCTTCATAGATCACCGGGAACTTCTGAAGAGTAGTCACAATAATACGTTTGCCGTCGTTAAGGGCATCCCTCAGGTCCTTTGAGTTCTTCTTTTCATCTATGGTCACCACTGAGCCGAGGGTATGGTCAAAGCCTGAGATCGTATCCTGCAGCTGCTGATCAAGAACGGTACGGTCGGTGACGATCACAACAGATGTGAAAACAGGCTCATTCTTATCGTTATGAAGGCTTGCAAGGCGGTATGCCGTCCATGCGATAGAATTCGACTTACCGGATCCTGCACTGTGCTGGATAAGATAGTTCTTTCCGGGGCCATGCTCTCTAACATCCTTTACAAGCTTCCTTACCGCATCCATCTGATGATATCTCGGGAATATCAGGGACTTCTTCGTCACTTCCTTATAGGTGCCGTCCTCAAGGACTGTCTTTTCCTTTTTTACCTCAAAATTGACAAATTTCTGCAGTATATCAAGGAGGCTGTCCTTCTGCAGCACGTCTTTCCAAAGGTAAGAAGTCACATAATCGCCGTCCTTGGTCTCCGGATTTCCGGCTCCGCCGTCGTTTCCGGGGCCATTTGAGCCTGGTTAAAGGGGAAGAAGAAAGTCTTGGCGCCGTTGAGTTTCGTTGTCATCACTGCTTCATAAAGATCCACGGCAAAGAATACCAATATCCTGTAGTTGAGCCTGAAAGCAGGCTCCTTCGGATCCCTGTCAAACATCCACTGGCGTTTTGCATTGTCGATACTCTGACCTGTAAGCTGGTTCTTAAGCTCTATAGCCACTACCGGAATACCGTTTACGGCAAGCATCATGTCCACGCTGTTATTATTCTGCTCGGAATAATGCCACTGCCTGATACACTGGCATATGTTCTGTCCGTAGTGCTTCACGGCAAGGTCATTGAGTGTGGATTCCGGCTTAAAATAGCATACCCTAAAATCTATACCGCGGTGCTTGAAGCCATGTCTGAGCACGCTGATAAGACCGTCGTTTTCAACGGCATTTTCGAAAGCACGGTAGAATTTCTTCTCCGGATCAGAGTTGCACTGCTTCTCAAAACGCTGCCATGCGACCGGCTGCGTATCCTTTACGAACCCGATCAGCGTGGAAAGGTCCAGTGCCATGCCTGACCCTTTGGACGCACAGTATCCGGCATCGGAAGCCTTATCCCAGCCTCCTTCCGGAGAGATCAGGAATTCTTCTATATCTGATTCAAATCTTTTTTCATTGTCCTGCATAGGCTATTATCTCCTGAATTTATATGGTTGATACAAATGTCTTCACTAAATTTACGCCTAATTTTGCTGCGATTGGAACATTTTCTGCAATCATACCTATAATCGATGCTATATCATTAGTTGTTGATAGAGTTTTTGCCACTGAAGGCCTGTTTTCTTCTTTTATAAGTTCTTCTAATTCCCTCAATTCTTTAATAATTAGATTCACATTATCTGCAAGAAGTTCTGTACTACCAGTTAGTATTTTCAACAGGTCCTCGATATTTTGAGAAATATACTCATTTTGAACTTTTGAAAGTGATATTTGATCTTCAAGCTCAAGTTTCCCTGCAAAATTAACGGCCAAATATAACGGTTTTCCAGTCACTAATTTTCTATTGGAAAAATCTTCAAAGCGAAGAAGTGCTTGTTGAACAGCATTAGCATTTTTTCTATAGCCAAGGAGATTTCCTGATTCATCCATCTTAGGAATATCTCCTGCAGTCATAAACGCCAGCAAAAAGGTATATTCACTTAATTCAATATACTCTCCATCTCGTCCATTTGCTAATTTGAGCAGATTATTCAGTATATAGATCTCCTCTTGATGAGCTGTTTTGGGATACCACGCATCAACTATCTGCATATTTGTTTTAGAATTGTTTTTGTCGCCTAACACGTGATAGTTATATATTGCTCTTTTTCCGACATCTATTTTTGTAAGATTGGAGGACATTAACACACCCTCCTTTTACCAGTTACGACCTCGTATATGAGGGATTTTTATAGGATTCAAGATCAATGATAAGTAATTCCTTTTCTGTAATTATTTTATCTATTCCTAAACATTTATTATTTAAGAATTTCTCAATCTTAAATTGCTCATTTATTGGAGCAATAGGAATAGGGAAGCGCA
Source organism: Clostridia bacterium UC5.1-2E3 (assembly GCA_001304875.1). Taxonomy (GTDB): domain Bacteria; phylum Bacillota; class Clostridia; order Lachnospirales; family Lachnospiraceae; genus Ventrisoma; species Ventrisoma faecale. The sequence goes on along the minus strand of BBZO01000006.1, from coordinate 30,255 downwards.
TTAAATTAAATTGTGAAAGTTTCGGTTGCGCCGATCCAGTAATATAATTTGAATAATCACCTGCTTCAAGGACATACGCCATATAATCATATAAATTAGAGTCTTTCACTTTTAAAATATGAGCGTGATTGTTTACCCAAAATTTACCTTTTGCCTTATATACTAATGGTAGATTTCTCATTCGAAGATTGGCTCCATCCTCACCGATTAACAATACCTCATCATCAACATTATAATCATCAATTTTATCTATTGCTCCTGATGCTCCATAATAATCGTACAATCCTAACTGATTATTTCTATTTTCTGCACTTATAGGTTCTCTTAAATTGTCTTCATTTATAGTTTCATTTTTTATTCTACTAACCTTCCAATGTAAAGGCATCTTCCCGATCCACTCTATCCCACTGTCTTTCATCTCCGCATCCGGATCAAGGCCTTTTGTAACTGCCTCATAGATAATGGATGTCTTCCACTGCTTATAATCCTCAATGCTTGCCTTTGCTGAGGCTATTATTTCATCTATTTTTGAACATTTTTCATCGAGGTAGGCAGCGATTGATATTTGTTCTTCTATAGGAGGAACAGGAATTTTAAGCATTTTCACTTCCTCAAAATTAAGTCCTTGACGGACTCCGGCTCCCATTCCATAAAATCCTTTTTTTATATCAAAAGAATGCAATAAATAATATAAATATTTCGAAGTATTTGAATTAATAGGTCTAATTGTTACATATGCTGAAGTGATAATTCCTCTCTCAGTTGTTCTACCTACTCGTAAGCTTGTATGGTCATTCTGTAAATCTGTTAATCTCAGGACTATGTCATTTTCTTCTATTATGTTATATCCATCGAATGAAGCCGGTAATAATCCTTCAGACTTTTCAATGTTTTTTCTCTTAATTTTTCCATAGCTAAGAGAAAGTAAGTTTTTTTCCACAAGGTCTTTGTTTTTATTTTTCACTTGTGTAGCAAGTTGAAAAAGAACCTTTATCTGCCAATGTTTCGGAATTTCTCCTACCCATTCGATCCCGCTATCCTTCATCTCACTGTAGCCTCTTACAGGTGTCATATCACTCACCATCCTTACCAAAGAGCTCATGGAGCTTCTGCATCAGGGCATGCTCATGTTCCTCGATGCGTTTTGCAATCTGATCGGCAGGCTCTATCTCCTTGTACTCATAAAAAGTACGGGTAAAGGGTATTTCATAGCCCACCTTAGTCTTTGTCTTATCGATCCAAGCATCTGGATTGTAAGGCAATACCTCACGGGCAAAGTATGCGTCTATATCTTCATCAAGAGGCACATTTTCCGTATCTCTCTTTGATGGATCAACCACTGGCTTTCCCTTCTTAAGGACTTTGTTGCCTTCATCATCAAGCATAGGGCTCTCAACGGTGATCTTATAGTAGCCCAAGGATACGCTGTCTAATACCTTGCTCTTGCATACAATATGCCCACCGGTCTCAATATCCTGCTCATATGTCTTATCCGTGTACTCGCCATAAGCCTTTACGATCAGTTCCCTGCAGGCTTCCGTGATATCCACACGCTTATTACCTATGGACTTCCTACGGGCCTCAAAACACTTGCTTCCGTCTATAAGCTGCACCTTTCCGATATGCTCCGAAGGCTTATCCTTTGTGATGATCCACACATAAGTAGCGATGCCAGTATTGTAAAAGCTGTCGTTTGGAAGCTGCACGATGGCATCAAGCCAGTCATTCTCTATGAGATACCGACGGATCTCAGACTGTCCTGAGCCTGCATCTCCCGTAAACAGGAAGATCCATTCTGAATGATAGCCATGCGTCCCTCAGACTTAAGCTTTGCAAGGCCATTCATGAGGAACAGCATCTGTCCATCGCTCTTTGCTGGAAGTCCGGGAGCAAAGCGTCCTGCAGTGCCTCTCTTATGTTCCGCCTCCACTGCTGTCGCCTCCCGCTTCCAGTCAATACCGAAGGGCGGGTTGGATATGATGTAGTCAAACTCATATCCACTAAATTTATCATCGCTCAGAGTATCTCCGAACTGCATGTTGTCAGGGTCTCCGCCACGGATCAGCATGTCAGCCTTCGCAATACCGAATGTGAAAGGATTAAACTCCTGTCCGAACAGAGTGATATCGGCGTCGGCATCCAGCTGCCTAAGACGCTCCTCCATACATGTAAGCATCTGGCTTGTACCCATGGTCATGTCATAGACGGTTTTTGTGATGCCGTCATTGTTAAAGGCATTGCTATCGCCCTCTACCAGCAGATCACACATGAGATAGATGATGTCACGGCTCGTGAAATGTGCTCCGGCTTCCTCATTATATGACTCTGAAAATCTCTGTACGAGGTTCTCGAAGATGTAGCCCATATCCACCGCACTGATCTTGTCCGGTCCCATGTATGCCTTTTCAGAGCAGAAATCCACGATTACCTGATAAAGGAGTCCGCCCTCTTCCATACGGTTGATCTGGGCATTGAAATCCATACGGGTAAGGATATCCTGCACATTGTCAGAGAATCCGTTTATGTAAGCACGGAAGTTATCATTGATATTTTCAGGATCAGCTTTAAGGGTCTCAAATGTAAAACGGCTGGTATTATAGAATTGATATCCTGCAGCGTCTTTCAGAAAGCCGTCCTTTACTGCAAGGTGCTGAACCTTCTTATATGTTTTTAGTACATCCTCACGCTTTGGAAGCAGGCAGTCATGAAAACGCTTTATAACTACCATAGGGAGAATCACGAGACCGTATTCATGCGGTTTAAAAGCTCCAAAAAGAGTATTGGCCACATTCCATATGAGGGCTGCTTTATCTTGAATGTTTTTTCCCACAGCTACAATTTGCTTATTACTTTCAGTCATAATGGTTCCTCCATTCTGCAATCTTATTTTTAATATACAATATATATATTGAATTATCAATATATTTCAATATAAAATCTTCAATTATTGATCCTTTGCTTTCCCTCATCCTGTTATTTCAATTATGTGAGGAATTTACGGATTATGGGTCAGACAATAAAATTTATTTTGTTTGGCCTAAAATTCCCTAAATTTGAGGCCCATGACAGAAAAATCCCCCGAAAGACCAATATCTCCCGGAGGATTTCACCCTGTTTATCCACATATTTACTTTTCCTATCTGATCTCCCGCTCCACGGAAACAATCTCTGCCTCCGTACTGCTCTCCACAAAGGCCAGGATATCATCCAGCATACTGTCCGCCTGAGCAGCATGAGCCACTATGCCCGCCACACCGATCACAATCGTCTGGTGGATGTCCTGCTCACCCGTTTCGGCCGCAGATACAGCATACCGGCTTCTTATCTTTCCCAGCAGACTTTTTACCACCATTCTTTTTTCCTTTAATGAATGAACCCACGGAGCGTAAAGCCTGAGTTCCATCACAGCAATTTTCAAGTTATTTCCCTTCCTTAATATATATGGCTTCATAAAGCCCCGGATTTTCTATCTGTTCCTCGGTTTCTGAGGCACTACATGATTTTGGAGGTTCTTAACTTTATCTCTATATGGAAATTTTCTGTCCTTCCACTTTTCCAGTTCTTCCCTAAGATCCCCAAAACAATAATCGTGTGACATAATGATTTCCAACGGCAATTTACAATCTGTCATCTTTAAGTCATTTCTTTTTCAAAGTAACTAAGGTAATCTGATATTCCGTTACCGTTTGTCTCTCCATACAGATTTCCAATTATATAACTGCTCATTTTGAGTAATTCGGCCCAGCTCGTCCCGCACCTCCATCAGCGCAAAGCCCAGCAGGTTTTGTCCACGCCACTTCATCGGGTTCTGGGCCTCCGGAGAACTGACCGCCAAGCGAATGCCCCAGATACCGTCATAAGGACTAGCCTCCACCAGCACACTGTCCCCTGTGGAGAGGAGAAACTCCCGCAGATCCCGGTTCTGGCTGAATTTGCACCAGTTTCCGTTCAGCACAATGGCGTATTTGAACTTATCCCATACCTTCTGGTCAAAGCCCCGCACCTTGCGGCCCAGGGCCTTGATCTGTCTGGGATCGCTGCATTTCAAAATTTGCTCCCGGATTTCGTGGTCACCAAAGAGTTCCGCTTTGCCCGCCATCATATACTGTTCCATGCAGAGGTAAGTGTGGGCGACAGACCAGAAGTCCGCCATCCACCACTGGCTGAGGCAGCTTTTTGTCAGCTGGCCGTCCTCGGCAGGTTGATGGCCCCAGAACAGGCACAGTTCCCGCGTTCTCCCCGCAGCAAACTCCTGCTGGAGCCACTGGCGGGTGTACTTGGGCCGGCCCTCCGGCTGCCACGCTTCCACAAAGAAGCCGCCGTGCTCCAGCATCTCGCTGCTGTCCTCGTCATCCCACCAGCCCTTCCAGGTCACCGGCTCGGGAAAGAGGGCACGGTATTCCATCTTCTCCTCCGGCGAGAGGGTGTCCAGCCAATCGCCAAATCGGTATATGTAATCCTCCCCATAGCCCATGCGCCAGCCAATGGAGTATCGCTCAATCTCCCGGTGGGCCAGCCAAGGTGGAGGCATAATATTCCTATCTTGTAATGCCATAATGATTTAGAGGTTCCTCCTTCTGCTACAATTATAATCTTGCATATATTCATCTACTATCTTCTGTTTGCTATAACCACCTTAATGTCATTTAATGATACAGCTCCTTTTCACCTCTTCCACGCAAGTTTTCAGATAATCATCCACCGCAGCGTGAAAGTCATTAAGAAGCTCTTTCTCATTTTCGCCCTCATAAGAGATCAAGGAACGGACTCCCATAACCTTACCGTAAAAAATCCCGTCTTCTTCTGAAAACTCAACGCTGCCTACATATCCTTTATACCGAATCATATTCCCCACCTTATAATCTGCCTTCATCCTTTATCCGATCTTATCTGCGGCTGCCTCCTTGAGATAGTCTTTATTATACACCCACAAAATATTTTTGTGTTGAACCTGCAATTCACTTTAAACGGATCTTTTCCGTAAAAAGGACCAGACCATTCACAAAATGCGAACAGCCCGGCCCTTTATACCCAAAACATAGTTCCGATATAAATGTAAAAATTTTTTCGTGCCAGATTGCTATAATTCCTTTTCCTTTTTTGGAGCGCTTAATTCCCTTGTAAATGTAAAAAATCACGATTCTGGTTCCGATATAAATGTAAAAAATTCTTTTGGCATCAGACTCTCATAATTCCTTTACAAATGTACATTTTTCTCTGGGAGTCCTTATTTTATAAGGCTTTCCAAAACCGGTAGTTCCGATATAAATGTAAAAAAATCCAGCTTTCCGACTCGTATAATTCCCTTTAAATGTCTTAAATTCCCTTATAAATGTAAATTAAACACTTACTCCCCCGCGCTCATCCCCGCCGCATACCCCGTCGCCCAGGCGATCTGCAGGTTAAACCCGCCGGTGACGGCGTCCAGATCCAGCACTTCGCCGGCGAAGTAGAGGCCGGGCACCTTCTTGGATTCCATGGTGGAGGGGTCGATCTCCTTCACGGAGACGCCGCCCTGGGTGATGATGGCCTCATTGTAGCCGCGAAGGCCGGTGAGCGTCAGCCGGAAATCCTTGGTGGCGCGCACCAGGGCCTGGCGCTCCTCGCGGGTGATCTCGTTCACCCGCTTCTCCGGCGAAATGCCGCTGCGGGCGATGATGACCGGGATCATCTTCTGGGGATAGAGGTGGTTTAAGGCATTCTTAAACTGCTTTATTTTCGCCTCCTCGAAATCCCGTAAAATCCTGGCGTCCAGCTGCTCCCCGCTTAAGGCCGGTTTCAGATCGATGGACAGCGAAAGCGGCCCCTTTTTAAGCGCTTTCGCCGCATAGCTGCTGGCGCTTAAAAGCACCGGGCCGCTGACGCCGAAATGGGTAAACAGCATCTCGCCGAACTCCCGGTACAGAACCTTTTTCCCGTTATACACCGTGGCCTCTATATTCTTTAAAGCCAGCCCCTGCAGCTCCTTCGCATCGTCCTCCAGAACCTCGAAGGGCACCAGCGCCGGCAGGCACTCCGTCACCGCCAGGCCGGCTTCTGCCGCAAAGCGGTAGCCGTCGCCGCTGGAGCCGGTGGTCGGATAGGAAAGGCCGCCGGTGGCCACGATGACCGCGTCCGCCTCCACGGGCCGCTTCTGCCCCTTCATCCGCACGCCCACGCAGCGGCCGCCGCGCAGCTCGAGGGACGAGACCTCCTCGTTTAAATGGATCTCCACACCGGCCCTCCGGATGGCTCCGGCGATGGCCGCAATCACGTCCGAGGACTTGTCCGACACGGGGAACACGCGGTTTCCCCGCTCCACCTTGAGGCGGCAGCCCCAGCCTTCAAACAGCTCCATCACGTCCCGGTTTGTGAGGCCGTAGAACGCGCTGTAGAGGAACTTTTCATTGGTCACCACATTGGCGAACAGATCCTCCACCTCGCAGCCGTTGGTCAGATTGCAGCGGCCCTTGCCGGTGATGAAGATTTTCTTTCCCAGCTTTTCATTTTTCTCATAGAGGCGCACCGTCTGGCCGCGCTTCGCCGCCGCGTAGGCGGCCATCATCCCGGAGGCGCCTCCTCCGATTACTAAAACCGTACCCATGCGCCTATGCCTGCTTCACCAGATGGATGGCAAAGCCGGCGATCTCACGGTCGAAATAGAAGAATTTAAGCGTTCCGTTCTCGTCGTACTGCTTCGTCTCCTCGATGGCCTTAAATCCACGCTCCTCGAAATATTTAAGGGCCGCCTCACAGTCATTGACGGAAAACGCGATGTGTCCCTTGGCGCCGCGTCCGTTGTGCTTCATGATCTCCACCAGCTCGCCGCAGAAATAGGACGCGCCCGCATCCCTGGTTCCAAGGCCTAAAAGCTCCAGAAACTCCTTCGCCCACACGGCGGCTTCCTCGTCGCCGGAGGCGTTGACGCCCACGTGCTTCACCTTCATATCGAATAATTCTACTGCTGTCTTGTCCATGTTACTTTCCTCCCAAGGTTCATTTTCCTCTAATTCTAGTATAATTCTCCATTAATTACAACTCTTAATTCGGGCCTCCAGGGCGTCCGCCACGGCGGATAGAATCTTCACGCGGGCGTAATATTTGGAATTTCCCTCGACCACGATCCATGGGGCATAGGTGGTGGAGGTGCGCACCAGCATCTCGTCCACGGCAGTCTCATAGGCGTCCCACTTCTCCCGGTTCCGCCAGTCCTCGTCGGTGATCTTCCACCGCTTCTCCGGATTCTCCTGCCGCTCGTTAAAGCGCTTAAGCTGCTCTTCCTTGTCGATGTGAATCCAGAATTTCAAGATCACAGCGCCGAAATTGGCCATGTGGGCTCCATCTCGTTGATCTCGCCGTAGGCCCGCCTCCACTCCTCGCCGGTGCAGAAGCCCTCGATGCGCTCCACCATGACACGGCCGTACCAGGTGCGGTCGAAGATGGCGATGTGGCCGGCCTTCGGCATCTGGTTCCAGAAGCGCCAGAGGTAGTGGTGGGCCTTCTCCAGATCGTTGGGCGAGGCGGTGGGAACCACCTTGTAGCCCCTGGGGTCCAGGTGGCTGGTGAGCCGGCGGATGGCCCCGCCCTTTCCCGCGGCGTCCCAGCTCGAAGCAGAGCACCACGGGGATGCGCAGGCGGTAGATCTCGCTGTGCAGAAACTCCAGGCGTTTTTTAAGCCTGTCCATCTCTTTTTTGTAGGTCTCCCGGTCCATGGTCTTCGCAAGATCCACGCCGGAGAGAACTCCGTTTTTCAGCGGCGCAAGCTCTGTAATCTCTGCCGTCTTCTTCCCGGCGGCCGCCCGCTTCGCCTCCAGCGCCTCCTTAAACTGCCGCACGGTTTCAATGAGGATCTTTAAGGCCGCATAGTCCTTGTCCTCGGCCTCCACGATGGTCCAGGGCGCGAAATCCGTGTCGGTTTTCTCTAACATCTCCTCGTTGTACGCCAGATATCTGCCGTAGTGTTCGTTGCGCGCTTCATCCCCGGCGGAGACTCTCCAGCGGGTCTCCCGGCTGTCCTTCAGCTTTTTGAAGCGCTTCTTCTGTTCCTTCTTTGATATAAGAAGGAAAAATTTGATGATGACGGCGCCGCCGTCGGTGAGCTGACGCTCAAAGGAATTGATATCCTTAAAGGCCTCCGCCAGCTCTCTCTCGTCAGGTTCGTCCTCGAACCGCTCCACATTCACCCGGTGATACCAGCTCCTGTCGTAGATGGCGATTTTCCCGGCCTCCGGCGTCTTCGTCCAGTACCTCCAGAGAAATGGCCGCATGACCTCGTCCTCGGTGGCCTCGCGGGCGGCGTAGACCTCGTAGCCCCTGGGATCCAGCGCCTGGATCATGCGGTTGATCTGAAGCCCCTTCCCCGCGGCGTCCAGACCGTCAAACACGATCATCACGGGAATCTTTTCCTCCTTGAGCTCCCGCTGCAGCTTTCCCAGCTCCGCGCCCAGATTTTCCCTGGCGGCCCTGTAGGTTTCCTTGTCCACCGTCTTGTTCACATCGATCTGATCCAGCATCTGTTCTCCTCCTTCCTCTGCGCGTCTCTTCTCACGCCTGGTTTCCGCTCATTTTCTCATGCTCTCTCTTTATCTCCTCGTACAGCTCCAGCGAGTTCCAGCCCGCGTTGGTGGGCGTCAGCACGGCCTTTAAGTCCACGCGGCCCGCACCGTTTTTCTTAAGGCCAGCAATCAGCGCGTCGATGCGACGGGAGGTAAATCCGGCCATGAGAAGCATCTCCTCCGCAAATCCCTCGCCGTCGTAGTCCTGCCTGGAGGCCGCCTCCGCTCCGGCGGCCTCCTCCAGTCCCAGAAGCTCCTTAAGCGGTCTTAGATAGTCCTTTTTCTCCACCGTCCGGATGCGCACGCCCATCAGAATCAGCGTCCGTTTCACGGCGGCCGTCCGCTTCTCGTCGTCGAAATTATATAATAAAACAGTCTCCTTCAAAATCTGTCCCTCCTGCATTTCTTCTATTCATCTATCATCATAGAAACAACCCCGGAATCGTCAGTCCCCGAGGTTGTCATCTACCAGTGTTCGTTTCTTCTCTCATGCTGCTTCACTCAATCATTCCTCAGCGATCTGCTGAAATTTGATCTCTGCCTCCTGTTCATCTGTTCCATCAAAGTGCATCTCCGCACTGCCGCTCTGGGTTCCCAGCGTACGCTGGAGCTCCTCATAATTCTTTACATTCACGCGGCTCTCGTTCGCCTGTATGTAGATATCGCATCCGAACGTGTTCGCCGCCTGGGTGAGGACCGATATAGGAACGGGGCGGCCGCTGCCCGCCCTGCCAAAATATAAGCTTCTGACCACCATACAATCACTCCTTCCAGGGCATATATTTTGTTAACCTATTTTACCATGTTTCCGCCTTTTGTCAATACTTTTCTGACATTTTTATTTAGTTTTAAGAAATTGCCTTAATTTATTGATTTTTTTAGGCTTTTATGATAAGATAAAGTGAGAATACATTTTGATGAAATGAGGAATACAAACGCTATGAACTTTTTTTCACGTCACCCCATGCTGGTTCTGGCCATCGGCATCTTAGGCGTCTCCGCCTCCGCCATCCTGGTCAAATACTCCCAGGCTCCATCGGTCATCACCGCCGTCTACCGCCTGGGCTGGACGGTTCTTCTGATGCTTCCCATGACGTTTGGAAACCGGGAACACCGGGCGGAGCTTGCCTCCATCTCCGGAAAGCTTCTGGCGCTCTGCGCGGCCAGCGGCGTCTTCCTGGCCTTCCACTTCGTGACCTGGTTCGAGTCCCTTAACATGACCTCCGTGGCCAGCTCCACCACCATCGTGTGCACCGAGGTCATCTGGGTGGCCCTGGGGTATAAGTTTTTCCTGCACGGAAATATTTCAAAATCCGCGGTGGCCTGCATCGTGATCACCCTGATGGGAAGCGTCATCATCGCGTTCTCCGACTACTCGTCGTCGGGCTCGGACAACATTCTGGGAGACCTGGTCTCCCTGTGCGCCGCCATCCTGGTGGCCGCCTACACGCTCATCGGGCGGGTGGCCAGAAAACACGCCTCCACCACGGTCTACACCTTCATCGTGTACGTGTTCTGCTTCGCCACGCTCCTCGTATCCGCGCTGGTCACAGGCACGCCGCTCTGGGGCTACGGCCAGAATGAGCTGGTCATCGGGCTGCTGCTCTCCGTGCTCTCCACGCTGATGGGACACAGCATCTTCAGCTGGTGCTTAAAATACATCTCCCCCGCCTTCGTCTCCGCGGCGAAGCTGTGCGAGCCGGTGTTTGCCGCTGTGGCGGCCTATTTCCTGTTCCGCGAGGCGCCGGTGCCGCTGCAGGTCCTGGGAGGCGCCATCATCATCGGCGGCGTCATCCTCTACTCGCGGGTGGAGGCCAGGGAATCCCACGAGGCGTAAAATCTTTCAGAATTTCTTCACAAAGAGAACCTCCGGGCGATACTATATTACTATAGTATCAATACCCGGAGGTTTTTATGCAATCCTTTTTCACCATATCCGGCACCATCCGGCGCATCGAATCGCACGGTGACTGCTCCCTTATCATGAGCGTCACGGACACCGGCGGCGGCCCGGTCAACCTGATCATTGACAGCTCCACCTACGTGGTGGACATGGAAAATCTGCAGGTGGGCGATCCGGTCCTGGCCTACTGCGATTCAAGCGCCCCCGCTCCCCTGATCTATCCGCCCCAGTACAGCCCGGTGCTCCTCGTAAAGCCGGAGGAGGGCCACAGCTATGACCTGGACACCTACGGCGACCGGCTGATCAACTCGAAGGGAAGCCTGCGGCTCCAGATCGCCGCCGACACCGAGGTGATCCTGCCCAACGGCCTGGACTATCCGGGGGCCTTAAACGGCAAAATGCTCTTTGTGGATTACAAGGCATCCACAAGGAGCATTCCTGCCTTGACCACGCCGGAGCTGGTCGTCGTATTCTGTTCTTCTATTTAAAATACTCCACGCCGGACTCGAAGATCTTCATATCCTGCTCCACCGGGATGTTGACGGCCACGCCGTCTCCGATTCTCTCGGAGTGCGCCATCTTGCCCAGCACACGCCCGTCGGGCTGGTGATTCCCTCGATGGCCATGTAGGAGCCGTTGGGGTTCCAGTATTCGTCGGTGGATGCGCTGCCGAAATTGTCCACATACTGGGTGGCAATCTGGCCGTTTGCCTGTAACTTCTCAATCCACTGGGCGTTCGCCACGAAGCGGCCCTCGCCGTGGGATAAGGGGTTGGCGTACACGCCGCCCAGAGCGGCCTTCCTGAGCCACGGGGACTGGTTGGACACCACCTTGATGTAACCCATCTTGGAAATGTGGCGGCCGATGATGTTGGTGGTCAGGGTCGGTGAGCTGTCTGTCAGCTCCACGATCCTGCCCTCCGGCACCAGGCCCAGCTTGATAAGCGCCTGGAAACCGTTGCAGATACCGATCACCAGTCCGTCCCTCTCATTTAAGAGCTTCTCGGTCTCCTCCTTTAACACCGCGTTGCGGAACACGGCGGCGATAAACTTGGCGGAGCCGTCGGGCTCGTCGCCGGCGGAGAAGCCGCCGGGGAACATGATGATCTGGGACTTTCTGATTTCCTCCCTGAACATCTCCACGGACTCACGGATGTCGGAGGCCGTCAGGTTCTTAAACACTCTCTGCTTCACCTCGCGCCGCGCGCTCGAAGGCCATCTGGCAGTCGAACTCACAGTTGTTGCCGGGGAACACGGGAATGAACACGTGAGCTTCGCCACTTTATTCTTGCAGATGTAGACCTTGTCGGTGCTGTAGGCCGGGATATCCAGGGATTTCTTCTCCACGCCGGTCTCGGTGGGGAACACGTCCTCCAGCGGCCTGTTCCAGGCGGACAGGGCCTCGTCCAGCGGGATGCTCACATTCCCGTACTCCAGCGCTCCGGTGCCGGTCACCTCGCCGATCACGGTGTAGGTGATGGAGAGCTCGCCCACCTTGCCGTCGGGAACCTCGCAGACGATATTGCCCCAGCCGGTGCGAAGAAGTCGCGGGGATCCACATTGTGCTCGATCTTCACGCCCAGCTTGTTTCCGAAAGCCATCTTGCCCACGGCCTCGGCCAGTCCATGGCCTTCCACGGCGTAGGCGGAAATGATCGTTCCGTCCTCCATGTCCTTATATAATTTCTCATACCCGTCCATCACCTGGCTGTATACAGGCAGGTCATACTGGTCTTTCTCGATGTTAAATACCACAATCTTGCTGCCCGGTCTCTTGAACTCCGGCGTCAGCACATGCTGCTTATCGGAAATGTCCACGGCGAAGGATACCAGCGTCGGCGGCACGTCGATGTCGTTGAAGGTGCCGGACATGCTGTCCTTTCCTCCGATGGACGGAAGCCCGAAGCCCATCTGTGCGCTGTAGGCGCCGAGGAGTGCGGAGAACGGCTGGCTCCAGCGGGTGGGATCCTCGGTCATCCTGCGGAAATACTCCTGGAAGGTGAAGCGGATCTTCTTATAGTCTCCGCCGTTTGCCACGATCTTCGCCACGGAGGAGAGCACTGCGTAGATGGCGCCGTGGTAGGGGCTCCAGCTGGACAGATACGGGTCGAAGCCGTAGCTCATCATGGTCACGGTGTCAGTCTTTCCCTCGAGGAGCGGCAGCTTGCCGATCATGGCCTGTGTCTCGGTGAGCTGGTAGGTACCGCCGTAGCAGGTACACGGAACCGGCGCCGACGGTGGAGTCGAACATTTCCACCAGGCCCTTCTGGGAGCACACGTTTAAGTCGGAAAGCGTCTCAAGCCATTTTGCACGGACATCCCCCACTTCCCTGCGCTCGAACAGGGTTCCCTCACGGTTCGGAACCTCCACGACCACGCTGGCCTCCTGGTGCGCGCCGTTGGTGTCCAGGAACGCGCGGCTGATGTCCACGATGGTCCTGCCTCTCCAGTTCATGCGGAGTCTGGGCTCTGCGGTCACCTCGGCCACGGGGATCGCCTCTAAGTTCTCCTCGGCGGCGTAGGCTAACATGGCCTCCACGTCCTTTTTATCGACCACCACGGCCATTCTCTCCTGGGATTCGGAGATGGCGATCTCCGTGCCGTCCAGGCCGGCGTATTTCTTCGGAACCTTGTCTAAATCGATCTGAAGGCCTGAGGCCAGCTCGCCGATGGCCACGGACACACCGCCGGCTCCGAAATCGTTGCACTTCTTAATTAAACGGCTGACCTCCGCGCGGCGGAACAGCCTCTGGATCTTTCTCTCGGTGGGAGCATTTCCCTTCTGCACCTCGGCGCCGCAGGTCTCGATGGAGGCCTCGGTGTGCACCTTGGAGGAGCCGGTGGCTCCGCCGCAGCCGTCGCGGCCGGTGCGTCCGCCCAGCAGAATGATGATATCGCCGGGATCGGAGGTCTCACGGATCACGTTTCTCCTGGGAGCCGCGCCCATGACGGCGCCGATCTCCATTCTCTTGGCCACGTAGTCCGGGTGATAGATCTCCTTCACGTATCCGGTGGCCAGGCCGATCTGGTTGCCGTAGGAGCTGTAACCTCTGGCTGCCTCGGTGACGATCTGGCGCTGGGGAAGCTTGCCCTTCAATGTCTCGTCAAGCGGTCTCGTGGGATCCGCCGCGCCGGTGACGCGCATGGCCTGGTACACGTAGGTGCGCCCGGACAGCGGGTCGCGGATGGCTCCGCCCAGGCAGGTGGCCGCGCCGCCGAAGGCTCGATCTCGGTGGGATGGTTGTGAGTCTCGTTCTTGAAGTTCACGAGCCACTCCTCCTCCACGCCGTCCACCACCACGGGAACCACGATGCTGCAGGCGTTGATCTCCTCGGACACCTCCATGTCCTTGAGTTTTCCTTCTTTTCTCAGCTTTCTCATGGCCATGAGGGCTAAATCCATCAGACACACGAACTTGTCGCTTCTGCCCTTAAACACGTCCTCGCGGTCGGCCAGATACTGCTCGTAGGTCTTCACCATGGGCTCCTTGTAATCGCCGTCGGTGAAGGTCACATCCTTGAGCTCGGTCTGGAACGTGGTGTGGCGGCAGTGGTCGGACCAGTAGGTGTCCAGCACGCGGATCTCCGTCATGGACGGATCGCGCTTCTCCTCGCCCTTATAGTAATTCTGGATATGCTCAAAATCCTTGAAGGTCATGGCCAGGTTTAAGGAATCGTAGAGCTTTTTCAGCTCCTCCGTCCCGTAAGCGGTGAAGCCGTCGAAGATCTTCACGTCCTCCGGCTGCTCAAACACGGTGATCAGAGTCTCCGGCTTCTTTCCGGCCGCCTCGCGGGAGTCCACCGGGTTGATGCAGAACGCCTTGATGCGGGCAAACTGCTCCTCGTCCAGGCTGCCGCTTAAGACGTAGGTGGTGGCGGTGCGGATCACCGGCTCCTCGTCCTCATTGAGCAGCTTCACGCACTGCTCGGCGGAATCGGCCTCTGGTCGTACTGGCCGGGCAGGTACTCCACGGAGAACACCCGGTCTCCTTCCTCTCTGGGGAAGTCCTCCTCATATAAAAAATCCACCGGCGGCTCGGAGAAAATCGTGCCCAGGGACGCATGGTAGGTGACATCGGACACATTTTCCACGTCGTAGCGGATCAGCACGCGCACCTTGTCCACGGAATCGATGCTTAAATAGCTCTTAATCTCCTCCGCCAGATCCTTGGCCGCCACGGCAAAATCCGGTTTCTTCTCAACATACACTCGTCTTACGCTCATAAGTACCTCCTAAACTGGATGCAGTCTACACTCATTTCCTGCTCTAATCATACCACAGTGCGATTCAATAAGTAAAATTAATATATCTTATCTTTTATATTACTCTACCTAATATTCATGGCCGCGCCGCCTCCTCGCTCTGCGGATGGAACCGTCCCGCAGACAAATTGCCCGGAACACGCGCACACACGTCCTCCGGGCAATCCCGCATTTTACTTATTTATTCTCTTTCTCCGTGTAGTACAGATGTCTGGGAAGACCGTCGGTCATCATCGGCGTCAGCTCCGCCTGGATCAGCGGCTTCACGTAGTTTACGAACTCCTGCGTCACGTAGTCGCCGGTCTCGTTGATCCACTCTCTCGGCACCTTCTTCTCCACGTTGGCCACCTTGTGCACGTCGTAGAGATCGGTGATGCAGATGTAGGGATCGTCAAACAATCTCTTTAAAATGATCATCTTCCCGGTCTCGCCCTCGAAGGCCGCCTTCACGGCGGAGCTCCCACCTGGTAGGCCTCGGTGATGTCCACGCGGGACACGATGTGGGACGCGCAGCGCTGCAGGGAGTTGAACTCGATGGCCCTGGTCTTGCAGCCGGGCACCTCCCTGGAAATCTTCTCCGCCAGATATCTGGCGGTTCCGGTCAGCTGCCTGTGTCCGAACGCGTCCACGTAGTCGATGCCGTCGGTCAGCTCGCAGACGTAGCGCCCATCCGCCACCCTGACGCCCTCGGAGACGGCCACCACCACGGATTTCTTTTTCTTGTGCAGGTCGGCCACCTTGCGCATGAACTCGTCCACGTCGAAGGTGATCTCCGGCAGGAAGATCATGTCCGGCCCCTCGCAGTCCTCGCACTTGGCCAGCGCCGCGGCTCCCGTGAGCCAGCCGGCGTTGCGGCCCATGATCTCCAGGATCGTCACGCTCTGCTGGTCATATACCAGGCCGTCGCGGATGACCTCCTTGGTGATGGAGCCGATGTACTTGGCCGCGCTCCCAAAGCCCGGCGTGTGGTCCGTGCCGGCCAGATCGTTGTCGATGGTCTTCGGCACGCCCATGAAGCGGATTTTGCTGCCGTTTAAAATCGCGTAGTCGGAAAGCTTCTTGATGGTGTCCATGGAGTCGTTTCCTCCGATGTAGAAGAAATACTCGATCTCCAGCTTATCGAGAATCCCGAAAATCTTGTCGTAGATCTCTGTATTTTCCTTGATCTCCGGAAGCTTATAGCGGCAGGAGCCCAGATAGGATGAGGGCGTCCTCTTTAAAAGCTCGATATCCAGATCGCTGGTGATGTGCTTCGACAGATCCACATACCGCTCCTCCAAAAGTCCCTGGATGCCGTGGAGCATCCCGTAAATTTTCTTCGCTCCCCGGTCCTTCGCCGTCTTGTAAACCCCCGCCAGACTGGAGTTGATGACCGCCGTGGGTCCTCCCGACTGGCCAACGATCACGTTGCCCTTAGTTGTTGCCATTTCTTTTCCCCTCCTGGATGATATTCTTCCTCAATATCTCCTAGCCGGACTGTCTATTTGCGGGTCCTGTCGTGCACCAGATGTCTCGGGATACCGCCCACCATGACGGACGGGTAGTCACCCTGGATCAGCGGCCGCACGTAATCGATAAATTCCTGCGTCACGTAGGTTCCATCCTTGGTGATCCACTCTCTCGGAACCAGCTTCTCGCCGTTGGCGATCTTGTGAACGTCGTAAATGCCGTCGCACTCTGGTAAGGGTCGTCGGAGACGCGGTCGATGACCACCATCTTGCCGCTGTCGCCCTCGTCCGCCGCCTTCACGGCCGCGCCGCCCACCATGAACGCCTCGTTGATGTCCACGCGGGAGGCCAGATGGGACGCGCTTCTCTGCAGCGTGCTGAACTCCACGGCCCTGGTCTTGCAGCCGATCTCGGCGCTTATCACGTTGGCCAGATAGTTGGCGGAGCCGGTGAGCTGTTTGTGCCCAAATGCGTCCACGTAGTCCGCATTTCCCGACTGCTCGCTGACATAGCGGCCATCGGCCAGCTTGATGCCCTCGGAGATGGCCACCACCACGGTGTCCTGCTTCTCCAGGAGGTTTCTCACCTTATTCACGAAATCCGGAACGTCGAAGGGAAGCTCCGGCAGGAAAATCATATCGGGACCGCTGCAGTCCTCGCCCTTGGCCAGCGCGGAGGCGCCGGTCAGCCAGCCGGCGTTGCGGCCCATGATCTCGATGATCGTGACCAGTTTCTTCTTATAAGAGAATCCAAGCCCATCGCGGATGCCTCCTTGGTGGAGGTGGCGATGTACTTGGCCGCGCTCCCATAGCCCGGCGTGTGGTCCGTCAGAGCCAGATCGTTGTCGATGGTCTTCGGCACGCCCACGAATTTCTGGGTCTGTCCCGTCAAGATGGCGTAATCGGACAGCTTCTTGATCGTGTCCATGGAATCGTTTCCGCCGATGTAGATGAAGCACTCCACGTTCAGCTTGTTGAGGATCTCGAAAATCTTCACGTAGATCTCCTGGTTCTCGTGGATGGCCGGCAGCTTGTAGCGGCAGGTGCCGAGAAAGGCCGACGGCGTCCTCTTTAAGATCTCGATGTCCAGATCGTTCTTTATGTAGTCGGAGAGATCGATGTACTGCTCATCTAAGAATCCCTGGATGCCGAACAGCATGCCGTACACCTTCGGAGCTCCCCTGTCTATGGCAGTCTTATACACCCCCGCCAGACTGGAATTGATAACAGCCGTGGGGCCTCCCGACTGACCAACGATCACATTTCCAACCATAAAAAATACCTCCTCTTTCACTTTGTACTCAATTATAATATAAATACGAAGCAAAATCAACGATCATTCACGGAATATTCAGTCATTTAAGTGGTTTGTCACGTTGGTTTCCAAAATCTTGGCGCGTTTCTCCGCCGTGTCGTACTCAATGGTGGTGATGCTGGCGTTTTTTACGATCTGCTCCGGGGGCTTTTCCTGGTTCTCGAACAGCGCGTCCCGGATATAGGCCAGGATGGCCCCGTGGGCCACCAGAGCCGCGTCCTCTCCCCCGGACTTCTCAAATAGAATCTCCAGTCCCCTTTTAGCGCGCAGGGACGCGCTCTCCCGGCCCTCGCCGCCCACCGGCGGATGCTCCACCGGCTCACGTCTCCAGCCTGCGTACTCCTTTGGGTACCTCTCCCCGATCTGCTGCCAGGTGAGCCCCTCCCACAGGCCGAAGTCCACCTCCTCAAACTCCGGCACCAGAAGAAGCGGGGCCTCCAGCGCCTCCGCCACGGCCTGGGCGGTCTCCCTGGCCCGCTTTAAGGGGCTTGTAAACACCTTCGCCGCCGGGCGGCTCTTCATGGCTTCTGCCAGAAAACGGGCCTGGGCGCGGCCCTCTTCGTTGAGCGGCACGTCGGTCTTTCCCTGTATCTTTCCGGCCAGGTTCCAGTCGGTCTGGCCGTGCCGAATCATGTATATCTTCATCCTCTTATTCTCCGGAAACCGAGAGGGCGTCCAGGGTCAGCTTCATGATATCCTTGATCTCCTCCTCAGTCATCTTCATCTTCGCGGCCAGCTCCTCCACCGTGGCCTCCCGGCCCAGCTCCTCGGCCATCATCTGGGAAATGTCCTTTAAGACGTTGACGCGGGCCGCCATCTCCTCCTCCACGGCGTGCTCCGCCCTCTGGACCTCGATGGCCTCTTCGATGCGGCGGATGACCGCCTCCCGCAGGAGGGCATCGAAATCGCCCCCCTCGTACGCCTGGGCGCAGAGAATCAGCGCCATATTGGCCTCCTGTACCAGGTCTGCGGCGGGAAGCCCCTTCCCCTCGTACTCCCTGGCCCAGGTGAGGGCCGTCTTAAGCTTGCCTTCTATGAGGCGGCTCCTCGCCTGTTCGTCCCGCAGGGAGGCGAGGCGCAGAATCTCCTCCTCCTCGCCTTCGCCGAAGGGAAGAACCGCCTCCAGCTCTTCTAAATATATCTGAAAATAATCGTCGTGCATTCCGCTCTCTCCTTTTCGTTTTTCATCATTTTATCACACGTATTTTTATTTAGTAAATATACCATTTGCAAAATGAATCTGCTTATGCTAGAATGGGCTTGTTATAAGGAGGACTAATAATGGACATCAACTACGAATTATATAAAGTTTTCTACCATGTGGCATCGACGCTCAGCTTCTCGGAGGCCTCCAAACAGCTCTTCATCTCCCAGTCCGCCGTGAGCCAGTCCATCAAAGTGCTGGAGAAGAAACTCAACCAGACGCTCTTTATCCGGAGCACCAAGCGGGTGCAGCTGACGCCGGAGGGAGAGATTTTACTTAAACACATCGAGCCGGCCATGAACCTGATCCGCAAGGGCGAGAGCCAGCTTTTGGAGGCCAACACCTTAAACGGCGGCCAGCTCAGGATCGGGGCCAGCGACACCATCTGCCGCTACTTCCTGATCCCCTATTTAAAGCAGTTTCACCGCATGTACCCCAACGTACATATCAAGGTGACCAACCAGACCTCCATCGAGTGCGCGAAGCTTTTAGACAACGGGCAGGTGGATTTCATCGTGACCAACTACCCCAACTCCGGCTCTCCAACACGCAGAACATCCGCATCATCCGGGATTTCTACGACGTGTTCATCGCCAACTCCGAGTATTTCCCATTGCAGAATAAGATCCTCTCGCTGAAGGAGCTCTTAAACTACCCGATCCTCATGCTGGACCGCAAAAGCACCACCAGCGAATTTCTGCACAACCTGTTCCAGAAGCACCAGCTGGACCTGGTGCCCGAGATCGAGTTAAGCAGCAACGACCTGCTCATCGACCTGGCAAAGATCGGCCTGGGCATCGCCTTCGTGCCGGATTTCTGTATGCCGGCAGGCGAGAAAAACCTGTTCATCCTCCATCTGGAGGAGAAGCTTCCCGCCCGGCAGATGGTGGTGGTCTACAACGAGAACATTCCCATCTCCCAGGCGGCCAAGCAGTTCATGGATATTCTTTAAAATATGGAACATCAGAGGCTTTCCTCCCGGCCGGTCCGGGACCAGAAGGCCTCTATTTTTCTCTCACATTTCTCACGTTCACCACCTGGTAGTCCTGCCACTCCCTGGGAAACAGCGCCTGGTAGTCGTTTCTGAGGAAACGGTCGTCCAGAAGCAGGATGATCCCCCGGTCCGCGGCGGTGCGGATGACACGGCCTCCGGCCTGCATGACCTTGTTCATCCCCGGATAGCGGTAGGCGAAGTCAAAGCCCTGACTCTCCTTCTCCTCGAAATAGTCCTTTAAAATCGTCTGCTCCGTGCATACCATCGGAAGCCCGGTGCCCACCACGATGGCGCCGATCAGCTTCTCCTCGGTCAGATCGATGCCCTCGGAGAACAGCCCGCCCATGACGCAGAAGGCGGCCATGGACTCCTCGTGCTCCCTGGAAAACTCCTCCAGAAACTCCTCCCGCTCCGCCTCGGTCATCCGCGAGGACTGGCACATGTAGTGTATCCCGCCTCCCAGAGATTCCAGCCGGTCCGTCACGTCCCGCATGTACTGGTAGGAGGGGAAGAACACCATGTAATTCCCCCGCCGGGCCTCCCATGGCCGCCCGGATGTAGGCGATGACCCGGTCGTACTCCCGCTCATTCCTGCGGCTGTAGAGGCTGCTCACGTCGGAGGCCACGTACACGGCCCGGTTCTCCCTCGGAAACGGCGACGCCACATAGACCGCATAGTCCTCCTCGCTGCCGCTTAAAAGCTCCCGGTAGTAGCGGACCGGCAGCATGGTGGCGGAGAAAAACACGGTGCTCCTCCCCTGCTCCATGCACTGCTTTAGGTTGGCCGCCGGATTCACGCAGAAGAGACGCACCATGAATTTTCCGTCGGGCAGCATCTGGCTGTAGATTTTATAATGGTCGTCCAGCCGCTCATAGATGTCCATGAAGTTTCTCATGGAAAAGTAGAAGTCCAGTACCGTCTCCCGGCCCTCGAACTCCCGGTGATCGTCCAGAAATTTATCCATCTCCCCCAGGGCCTTCATGAGGCCCAGCGCCAGCACGCTGACGTCGGGGAGAATCTGAAAATCCTCGCACTCCCGCTTGAGCGCCAGAAGGTGTTTATTCACCTGCTCCAGGGCCCGGGAAAGCCTCGGGGAACGCTCCTTCACGATACGCCTGGCCTCCAGCACCTCCTCCTTTATGAGCTCAGCGCTGTACATCTCCCTGGCCCGGGGAACCAGATTATGGGCCTCATCCACCAGGAACAAATAATCTCCGGTCTGCCCCTCAGCGAAATACCGCTTAAGACGCACATTGGGGTCAAACACGTAATTGTAATCGCAGATGATCCCGTCCACCCAGTTGGAGATATCCAGACAGAACTCGAAGGGACAGACATTGTGTTCCTTCGCGTAGGCGAGCACTATCTCACGGGTGATGCCGGACTCCCGGTGTATGATCTCGTAGACCGCATCGTTCACCCGGTCAAAATGCCCCTTCGCCCGCGGACAGGCGTCCGGATTGCACTCCGGTTTATCCAGCACGCAGAGCTTTTCCTTGGAGGTGATGGTCACGGTCCGCATGTAGAGCCCCCGCTCCCGCAGGATCGCGAAGGCCTCCTCGGCCACGGAGCGGGTGATGGTCTTGGCCGTCAGGTAAAACACTTTCTCCGCCAGCCCCTCCCCCATGGCCTTGACCGCGGGAAACAGCGTGGACATGGTCTTTCCGATGCCGGTAGCCGCCTGGATGAACAGCACCTTCTCCCGGCTGACGGTGCGGTAGACCGACACCGCCAGCTCCCTCTGCCCCTCGCGGTAGGGGAAGGGAAACTGGAGCTCCTTAAGCGATTCATCCCGGCGCAGGCCGTTCACATAGAGGTAGCGGGCCCATTTCACGTACTCGTGGATGAGGCCGGAAAACCACTGTTCAAGCTCATCCGCCGTCTTCAGGCACTCAAACCGCCGGATCTCCTCGCTCTCGATATTGCAGTAGGTGACCTGCACCCCCACCTCCAGAAGGCCTCGGTCCGCGCAGCAGAAATGGCCGTAGCACATGGCCTGGGCCATATGCACCGGATCCGGCTCCTTAAAGCGGTTCACGTCGGCGTAGACGCACTTGATCTCGTCGATGGTCACCTGGCCGTCCCGCTCGATGATGCCGTCGGCCCGCCCCTCCACCAGGAGCGTGAACTCGTCCTCGCTCACCCGGTGCTTTAAAGGCACCTCCGCCCGGTAGCCGGCGCCCATGCGCCGCTGGATCTTCCGGTGGAGGCGGCTCCCGGCCTGCATGGCCTCCCGCTTCGCCCCGGCGGTGCGGCGGTTGTCCAGATCTCCGCTTCGCAGGACGAACTCCACCAGGTTGCGGACAGATATCCTCAAATCTTTTCTGTTGTCTTTCCCGTCTGGCATTCTCTCCGGCGTTTCCATGCCGTCGCTCCCTCTCCCTGCAGATGACGGAAAAAGGGAACGGCGGACCCCTGGCCCGTCATTCCCTTTTTCCAGTCTCTAAATTCAATAATTAAACTCTGATTTCGTCTGCCGATTACGCAGCGCTCACCTTTGCAGCCACCTCGTCAAGAAATGTCTCAAACTCCTCATTGTGTCCGTCGTATTCCACGGTGAGAACTCTGGTCAGATCCAGGCTGAGCACACCCAATAAGGACTTGGCATCAATCACAACACGGTTGTAAAAAATGTCGATCTCAAAATCACATTTGGATGCAGCGGCAACAAATCTCTTTGCATCGTCAATCGTAGACAACATAATTCGTCTCTGATTCATAGAATTTCTTTCATCCTTTCGCAGTGCAGTCCTGACTGCAGCACAATATATAGTATTCTGGTTATATATACCATGTAATAATTATAATTGTCAAATTTTACCTCCATTATACAGAAGCAGGTTTCATTGTGTAAAATGCACAATTTTCACGGCTCTGGCATGGCGGCATCGGCAGTGTTTATCAGAATGCGGTATGGAAAAAGGGGAACTCATACGCATTCTTTCCCACAGGTCCCGTTCTGGTGTAAGGATTTTATTAAAATTCACAGATTTACAGAGAATTTACACGCTTTTTTCGCAGGTTTGAAAAAAGACCAGTCTCCGATGACTGGTCTTTACCGCTTGCGCTATTCATTCTGAAACAGGGGAAGAGGGATTCGAACCCCCATTAACGGTTTTGGAGACCGTTGCTCTGCCATTGAACTATTCCCCTAAATTGCCTACCCGGATATGATATCATAACACCGATTATATGTCAAATGCTTTTTTCAAAATATTTCGCAAAATACGTCACATGCTCCGGACAGGCCAGCCGCGTCCTATGACTTCCGGATGAAGGTCTCGCCGCATTTCGGGCATCTGACCTCGATCTTCCCCTTTCCTTTGGGGATCCGGATCTTCTGCCGGCATCCGGGGCAGGTGTAGATATGGTAGTACCTGCGCTGCGACCAGAGATTTTTCTGTTTGTTGAATTTCCCCATAAACTTATTCCACTGCTTCTGGAACGCCACGTTCTCCGCGTACCGCTTGCTTATATTTCTGGAGAACATCCGGAAATAGCTGTAGGCGATGAGCGCCAGCGCGATCCAGTAAAACAGATTGTGTCTCAGAAACATGGACAGCAGGGCGCAGAACAGCGCCGCCGCGGCTATAAACCGGCCAAACTGGTCCATCCCGTATCTTCCCTGCATAAAACGCATAAATTTATCCCGCATAATTCACCTTTCTCTTTACAAAAGCGCGATGGCCTCCCGCAGGCTGCTGACGCCGTAAAGCTTTATTTTATCGTTCTTTTTCATCTTTTCCAGACAGATCTTCGGCAGGATGCAGGCCTCGAAGCCCAGCTTCACGGCCTCGTTCACCCGCTGCTCCGCCATGGAAACCGCCCGCACCTCGCCGGATAAGCCCACCTCGCCGAAGATGATGGTCTTCTCGTCCACGGGTACGTCCTTGTAGCTGGAGATGATGGCCATGGCGATGGCCAGATCCAGCGCGGGCTCGTTCATCTTCATGCCGCCGGCGATGTTCACGTAGGCGTCCATCTGGGACAGGTCGTAGCGGCACCGCTTTTCCAGCACCGCGGTCAGAAGATTCACCCGGTTGTAGTCCACGCCCGCGGCGGTTCTGCGGGGCATGCCGAAATTGGTCCTGGTGACCAGCGCCTGCACCTCGATGAGAATGGGCCTCGTCCCCTCCATGGAGCAGGCCACCACGGCCCCGGAGGCCCCCTCCGGCCGGCCGTTCAGCATATACTCCGACGGGTTCGGCACCTCCATAAGGCCCGCCTCCGTCATCTCGAAAACGCCGATCTCGTTGGTGGAGCCGAAGCGGTTCTTGACGCCCCGCACCACCCGGTAGGCGGCGTTCCTCTCGCCCTCGAAGTAGAGCACCGTGTCCACCATGTGCTCCAAAAGTCTGGGGCCGGCCACCACGCCCTCCTTGGTCACGTGACCCACGATGAACATGGCGACGCCCAGCCCTTTGGCAATCTGCATCAGCAGGCTGGTGGACTCCCGCACCTGGCTCACGCTCCCCGGCGCGGCGGCGGCCGAGTCGCAGAACATGGTCTGGATGGAGTCGATGACGGCCACGTCGGGCTTAAGCTTTTTAATCTCCTCCTCGATGCGGCCGAGGGCCGTCTCGCAGAGAAAGTACAGTTCCCCGTTCATATCGCCGATGCGCTCCGCCCGCAGCCTGATCTGCTTTAAGGACTCCTCCCCGGATATGTAGAGCACCCGCTTTCCCGCGGCCGCCAGATTCCGGCACACCTGCAGAAGCAGCGTAGATTTTCCGATGCCCGGGTCGCCGCCCACCAGGATCATGGAGCCGCCCACGATGCCGCTTCCCAGCACCCGGTCCAGCTCTCCGTAGCCGGTGGACATGCGGTCCTGCTCCGCCAGCGACACCTCCGAAAGCTTCATGGGCGGCGTGCGCACGGAAAACGCCGGGGCGCTCCTTGCCGCACTCTCCTTCTTCGGGGCCACCGGCTCCTCCACCATCGTGTTCCACTGACGGCAGGCGGGGCACTGCCCCATCCATTTTGCCGATTCGTACCCGCACTCCTTGCAGAAAAATGCGGTCGTCTTCGCTTTTGCCATAGATTCTCCTCAAAAACCGGGGCGCGGAACTACATCCCCGCGCCCCCGGCTGTTATCTTTTTACAATGCGGATCCCGGACTCCTGGCCCTCGCTCAATTCCACGCTGAACACCAGCTTGCCGCTCAGATTGGTCTTCATGCCTCCCACGGCCACGCCGTCCACATAGACCTCGTACTCGCAGTCATCCTCAAGCTGCACCGTAATCTGTGCATCCTTCGTTCCCTCCACCGTAAAGGTGAGCTCGGTGTCGAACACCTGGAAATGGTTCACCGCTGTGCCCGGTACGGACTCATACACGAACATACCGTTGCGCTCCAGCTTCGTTATCTCATAAAATGTCTTGACCTTGTAGAGGTCCCCCTGATGTTCGAAATCCTGAAGCTTAGACTTGGTCTCAAGCTCGTAGTTACCAAAGCTGATGGTCCCGTCTTCCTCGCTGCGGATCAGTTCCTTAATTCCTGGCATATCTCGTCCTCCTGGTATTCTCATGTGTATTGGTTTAAGTCTCAATAGTATATCATACTTCCCGGCGGTTGGCTAGAGGTTTGCGGCAACCGGGGAGGAAAATTTGAGCGCATCATTCTCCCGCGTCACCAGCACCTCCTCATCCTTCTTCACGGCGCCTTCCAGGATGGCCTCCGCCAGCTTATCTTCCAGATAGGTCTGGATGGTGCGGCGCAGCGGGCGGGCGCCGTACTTCTCATCGTAGCCTTTCTCGATCAGCAGCTCCTTCGCGCTGTCGTCCACTGTGAGGGCAATGCCCATCTGCTCCCGGCTCCTGGAGACGATGGTGCGCAGCATGATGTCGGCGATCTCCTTCATGTGCTCTCTGTTTAACTGATGGAACACCACAATGTCGTCGATCCGGTTTAAAAACTCCGGCTTGAAGAGGCGTTTCACCTCCTCCATGACCTTATCCTTCATAAAGCCGTAGTTGGCTTTCTCGTCGTTCTCCGAGGAGAAGCCCAGGCGCTTGGGCGACACGATGTTCTCGGCGCCTGCGTTGGAGGTCATGATGAGGATGGTGTTCTTAAAATCGATCTTACGCCCCTGGGCGTCGGTGATGTGGCCGTCGTCCAGCACCTGCAGCAGGATGTTGAACACGTCCGGGTGCGCCTTCTCGATCTCGTCGAACAGGATCACCGAGTAGGGATTCCTGCGCACCTTCTCGCTGAGCTGGCCGCCCTCGTCGTAGCCCACGTATCCGGGCGGGGAGCCGATCATCTTGGAGACGCTGTGCTTCTCCATATACTCGGACATGTCCACGCGGATCAGCGCGCTCTCTGTACCGAACATGGCCTCTGCCAGCGCCTTGGAGAGCTCCGTCTTTCCCACGCCGGTGGGGCCTAAGAACAGGAAGGAGCCGATGGGACGCTTCGGGTCCTTGAGTCCCACCCGGCCGCGGCGGATGGCGCGGGACACCGCGGTCACGGCCTCCTCCTGGCCGATGACCCGCTCGTGGAGAATGGACTCCAGCTTCATTAACTTCTGGGATTCCTCCTCCTCCAGCTTCTGGACGGGGATCTTGGTCCAGCCGGACACCACGTCGGCGATCTCATTCTCCCCCACCACCAGAAGGCGGGTGGTCTTCTCCTTCTGCCATTTTGCACGGATCTTCTCGATCTTCTCGCGCTTCTTCTCCTGCTTTTTCTTGATGTCGCCGGCCTTCTCGTAGGCCTCGGACTTGATGGCGTTCTCCTTGGATTTCTCCAGGGCGGCGATCTCCTCCTCCAGCTCCCGGATCTCCGGCGGCTCCACAAACACGGTCAGCCGCACCTTGGACGAGGCCTCGTCGATCAGATCCACGGCCTTATCCGGCAGGAAACGGTCGTTAATATAGCGGGCGGAGAGCTTCACGGCAGCCTTTAAAGCCTCGTCGGTGATCTTCACCTTGTGATGCTCCTCGTAGCGGCCCGCAGTCCTTTAAGGATCTCGTAGGACTGCTCCTCTGTGGGCTCCTCCACGGTCACTGGCTGGAACCGGCGCTCCAGCGCCGCGTCCTTCTCGATGTGCTTGCGGTACTCGTCGATGGTGGTGGCTCCGATCAGCTGGAGCTCTCCCCTGGCCAGGGACGGCTTTAAAATATTGGAGGCGTCGATGGCCCCCTCGGCGCCGCCTGCGCCGATGATGGTGTGGATCTCGTCGATGAACAGGAGCACGTCGCCGGCCTCGCGGACCTCGGAGAGCACCTTCTTGATGCGCTCCTCAAACTCGCCCCTGTACTTGGAGCCGGCCACCATACCGGAGAGATCCAGGGTCACCACCCGCTTGCCGGAGATGGTCTCCGGCACGTCGCCGCCCACGATCATCTGGGCCAGCCCCTCCACCACGGCGGTCTTTCCCACGCCGGGCTCGCCGATCAGACAGGGGTTGTTCTTCGTCCTGCGGCTTAAGATCTGGATCACCCGCTGGATCTCCTGCTCCCTGCCGATGACCGGATCCAGGCGTCCCGCCTGGGCCAGGCTGGTCAGATCCCGGCTGTAATTGTCCAGGGTCGGCGTGGCGTTCCTCTCCCGCCCGCCTCTCTGGGAAGCTCCTCCCGGTCCGTGGGCGCATCCTCGCCCATGGCTCCCAGAAGGTCGATGTAGAGCTTCTGCACGTTGACGTTCATGGTGTTTAACAGCCGGGACGCCACGCAGTCGCCCTCCTTTAAAATAGCCATCAGAAGATGCTCGGTGCCGATGAGCGGCGCCTTAAAGCGCACCGCCTCCCGGTAGCTGTTCTCCAGAATGCGCTTGGCGCTGGGGGTGTAGCCCCCGGCTCCTTAAGGCGCGCCACGTTGTTGGGGGCGATGAGCTGGCTCACCAGGTTCATCACCTTCTCCTCCTGCACGCCGTGGGCATTCAGTATCTGGGCAGCCACGCCGCTGCCCTCCTCTATGAGGCCAATGAGAAGGTGCTCGGTGCCCACGTAGCCGTGGCCCAGCTCCTCCGCCGCCTCCACGGCCAGGCGGATGGCTTCCCTGGCCTTCGCTGTAAATCGATCGATCATATCGCGTCCTCCTAAATTCGTCTTACATTTTAAGTTCCGGCAGGGCGTTCCTTAAATACTCCGCCCTGGCGGTCTCCAGCTCGTCCTTCCCCAGGGGGCGCGACGAGTGAAGCTGCAGGTTGGCCGGCTGGATGCCCAGCATCAGCCGGTACACATGGCAGGGCTTCTCGCTCTCGATAAGACCGTCGGCAAAGCCTGCATGATCTGGGATAAAAATGTCATGGCGTCCTTCATGGTCAGCCTGCGGGCGTATTTTAACACGCCGTAGGATTTATAAATCTCGTCCTCCCTGATCAGGCGGTGATTCTCCAGCGCCTTCTTCCGCACCTGGTTCTCCTGGCCGGTGAGCTGCAGCGCCACCTTCTCCACCAGGTCGATGATCTCCTGCTCCGACTGTCCCAGGGTCTTCTGGTTATAGATCTCGTAGAGGGCGCCGTAGTTCTCGCTTCCCTGTCCGTAGACGCCCCGCACCGTGGTGCCGAAGCGGCTCATCTCCCCCAGAAGCTCGTTGAACTTGCGGCTGGTGGAGAGCGTCGGCATGTGTATGACCACCGACGCCTTCATCCCCGTCCCCATGTTGGTGGGATAGGTGGTCAGATATCCGTACTTGTCGTCGAAGGCATAGCTGAACCGCTCGTTGATATAGTCGTCCAGCTTATCCGCCCTCTGCCAGCACTCCCTGAGCGCCAGCCCCGGCGCCAGAAACTGCATCCGTATGTGATCTTCGCCGTTTAACACCAGGCTCGCGCTCTCGTCATCGGAGATCACGAGGCCCGTGGGCGAACGGCGCTGGGCGATGGAGCTGTTTAAAATCCTCCGCTCCTTAAGCGCCTCCTTATCCAGATCCTGAGCTGGGAGAGAAACGCGGACTCATACCTGTGTCCGTCCAGCGATCCCAGTCCCTGGATCCCCTGCTCCAGACGCACCACCAGCTCGCGGCTCTCCCGGTCCATGAGACGGGACGGAAACGCGTACTCATCCCAATTGCGGGACAGGCGGACGCGGCTGTAGACCACGTTGGAGCTGTCATTTTCCACTCGTTCAAACCAATCACTCATCTGTCTTTATCTCCTCTTTGATCGCGCGGATCTCGTCACGCAGACGGGCCGCGGTCTCGTACTCCTCGTTCTTTACGGCAGCCTCCAGCTGGCGCTTTAATCTCATCAGACGGCTCTCCATATCGTCCCCGTCCTCCTGCGTCCCGGCAGACGCGGCCTTCGGCATATCCTCCATACCGGCGTCCTCCCCATTTTCCGCGCCAAAGCCCGCCGAGCGGCTCCTCATTTTGGGAATCTTTCCCTTGTGGCTCTCGCTCCCCTGGACCTTTTTTATATTGTCCGTGATCAGAAGGTCGAACACCTGGTAGCAGTCGGCGCATCCGAAACGGCTCTTTTTCAGAAACTCCTCGTAGGTGAGCCCGCAGGTGGGACAGGTGATCTGCCGCATCTCCTGCTCCCGGCTGGAAGTGTTCTCCCCCAGGCCCAGAAGCCCGATAAGAGCTTCCCGAAGGGAAATCCCCCTCAAAAATAGACGAATACTGCCCGAAATCCATCTCCCTGGCGCACTGGGAACAGAGGTTGTGCTCCGTCTTCACGCCGTTGATGACCTCGGTGTACTTTATATTGGCTTCACGTATCTTGCATCTCTCACAAATCATATTCTTTCCTCCATACTCCGGCATCTACTCTCCGCCGCAGACTCCGGAAAAATCCTCAAAAATGGAGTCCACCAGCTGGTGCACCTCGCCCCGGCTGATATGCTTGCAGGCGGCCTTGGCCAGAACCACGCTTAAGTCCCTTCGCATCTCCTCCAGCGCCTGCAGCTTATCCACGTCCACGGCAATGACCGCGCCCTTGCGGCGGTCCAGCTTCACAAAGCCCTCCTGCTTCAATACAGAATATGCCTTGTTGACCGTGTGCATGTTAATTCCGATGTTTTCCGCCAGCTGGCGCACCGACGGAAGCGGGTCCCCCTCCCGGATGCGGTCCGTGGCAATTCCGACAATGATCTGATTTCTCAGCTGGATGTATATCGCCTCATCACTGTTAAAATCAATCTCTATAAACATACGCTCACCATCTTTCGTTATATCTGTTATAGTGATAGTATAACATATTTTTGTGGTACGTCAAGTGTCAATCGCTGGGAAGGGATCCCTAGGCGTAAAATGTCTGGATGACCGCCATAAAAACAAGGGGGTGCCGCCTCACAGGTATTTAAACTCCTGTGAGGCAGCACCCCTGCTGTCTAATCCAGATCAATAAACTCGAAGTCGTCGTCCGCCTTCGCCGCCGCGGCCTCTCTGGCCGGTCTCCTCTTATAGGGATCCTCCTGCGGCCCGCCTGCCAGATCGTCTAAATCTTCAAATTCCTCGAAATCGTCATCCGGTTCCTCGCCCCGCCATGTACCGCTCCGCGTCGCGGTGCTCCGGTCCCCGGTATTGTCTCGCTCTGTACTCCTCTTCGGACCGCTCATCCGTGTCCTCCGCCTCGTACCCGTCATCCCGGCTGCGCCTGGTTTCCTTCTTTTTCCCGCGGTCCCCGCTGCTGTCGCGGCCTCCCTGTCCG
>BBZO01000005.1 GCA_001304875.1 Clostridia bacterium UC5.1-2E3 | reverse complement strand
ATTATTTTAAGTTAAAATCATACGCAAGTAATTATCCAATAAATCCCAAAAACAATAAATATGTAAATTTGGAATTTGCTTATCTGGTAGAACTATCAAAAATTGATATGTATTTCAGAAAAATTATTTTGGGAATGTGTCTTGACGTGGAACATATTCTAAAAACGAGGATGCTATACGATATTACTCGCAATGAAAAAGAAGATGGATATAAAATAGTTAAAAAATACTTTTGGGCATATCCCTATACAGAAACAGAGATAGTACAAAAGGCAAATTCATATAATTTCACGTCAAATCTGGCTGAAAAACATATAGCCGACAAAGAGTATTCCTTATGGAATTTGGTTGAACTTTTGTCTTTTGGTAAATTCGTAGAATTATATACTCTTTATTATCAAGAATACAAAACTCCAAATTATAGCGATTATCTCCAATCCATAAAGTTTTTAAGAAATGCAGCAGCGCATAGCAATTGTTTACTTAGTTCTATTATGAAACCTAGAGGGAATAAAAAATTTAGAAAGACAAATCAATTGACAAATGCGTTGGCAAAAGCCAAAAAGGAAATAAGCGAACATTCTCGTACCAAATATATGTCTTATCCAGCATTTCATGATTTTGTTGCTCTTCTTTTTGTGTATAATGATCTTTTAAAAGAGACGGCCAATCGTACAATGCGAAATAAAACTATGGATGAATTGTTCCATTTCTTTTGTGAAGAAGATGGAAGAGTATTAATGCATAGAGACTATTTTACAAAAAATCAAGTCCTAACTGAAGCGTACAAATTTGTTTCAAATGTCATACAATATATAAAAAAGCAAAATAATAATCCTAAACATACATGGTATCTAAAAATTTAGCATAAAATGTATTGACATTAACGAGAAATTTAAGTATCATTCATCTATAGAACAAAAATCCTCGAGATTTTTATCAGAAATGGTGCTTGCACCAAGTCTGGGTTTGCATAAAAGAGGGTGTCCCAAAAGTCATGAAATGACTTGAAGGGGCACCCTCTTATTACTTGCCCTGTTTGTATTTTTTCCTGTCAGACATATGTTTTGCCGCAAGCGAACTGCCATGTCTCAGCCCGTCCGCCATTAACTCCATAAAAAACGAATCTTTTTCCTCGCAAAGATTCTCAAGCTGTTTGATACGCTTGCGATTTTGCTTGTTTTCCTGTTCTAACAGAGAGATTTTCTTTTTATCGCTCTTTGACCCAAATATGCCCATACAATTTATCCTCCATTATTCCACTATTTCTGTGAGAGCAGCAATGATGTTGGCTTCTAAAGTTTGCTGTTGAGAAGCGGTCAGTTCATCAGAGGTACGCACCAATACAGTACCTACCACGGTATGAGAACCTGATGCAAAAATACCACCGTCAAAGCTAGCAAGGTACTCATTACGAGCGATAGCGTCCTCTACATTGGCATAGACCTCTATGCTTCCACCGGCATCAGTTCCTTTTTCGATAAGAGAAGTACCATATACTTCACTCTGATTCACTAAATCACTCGAAAAATAAACCTGAGCAGTATAGCCACCTGCTTTATTCAAGTTGCCATTCGGATCGTTATCCTCTGTAACGGCGGAAATATCAACAATATTCTCAACTTCTTCAAGCACTCAATAACATATGCTTCAGTAGGAGCATCAACTAGCGCATACTGCTTGACACTTTTTTCAAGAGCAAATTTTTTCTCAGTGAGATTTGATAAAACGCTACTATAATCAAGGGAATCTAACTGTTGCGTTGCAGCCACTATCTCATCTTCAGTTACAGGCATTTCCATGATGCTTGTTTAGCCGATTTTGCCTCAGAAATAGCAGTCTCCAGTGTAGGAATGAGGGTTTCATCCAAAGCTGGCTTGCCTTCTGCAACAAGTGCTTCTGCTTCGGAAATAGCAGCGTCCAAGTCGCTGTTTTTTTGCTCGGCAGAACTTCTGGCGGAATCAAAAGCGTTAATAGCTTCTATCATTGCCTTACATTCATCTACACGCTCAGCAGTATCTTTATAATTTTCATAATCCTCAATGCTTTCGTACAACTCTAAAGCAGCTTGGTAATCTCCAGCCTCCTGCAACTTGACTGCCTCATTGTAATCGCCACTTTTACAGCCTGTTAAAGATACGGCAATAACAGTTGACACCAAAAAGAGTATGATTTTCTTCTTCATAGGTTCCTCTCCTTCTATCTATAAAAAAGCGCGTAGCCGAAGCTACGCACCGAAAAACGTAGCTGGCTCTGTTGCGACACAGTTCACTCCAAAGCAGGAAATGACAGCCAAGCATACATTTTTACCAAAAGTATGCCTGCCTCAGAGTTTATTAAACTGTGTCGCACTAATATAATAGCATAACCGAAAGAAAAGATACAGTAGTTTTCTTTGAAATTTAATGAGTTTTATGTCGATGAATGGCAAAACCAGCCGAGCCAGTCAACGGTCAAGATGAACGGCGCATTTCATGCGCCGCCGTTGACAGCCTCGTCCGTCTTTGCTAAAGGGTAATCAAGGCAGGAAAGCCCTAAAATGGTTTCCCGCCCATTTCAATTTTGAGGAAAGAAACGCTTCAAAATCAGAAAAAGAGTGGCCAAGCACTTTGAGGGATTGGCCGCCTTGTCCACCCATTCAGCAGGACGGCGGGCGGCGGTCAAGGCCGGGTGTAAACCCGTTCATTTCAGCCTTGACGGTTGCCCGCTGTCCTGCTATTTTTCCGGGAATGTGGCCACACTTTGGGACACTTTGTCCACAAGTCGGAGCGTAGGGCGAGGGGCGGGGGCTTTCATATACGCCCTGTCTGCTGATGAAACCAGTCCTGCCGCTTCAAACGCCCTTGCCCTCCCCGGCGGCAACGGCATTTTCACGGCAACGCCGACAGAGCGTATAACACACTACACTTTGCAAGCAAAGTCGTGTGCCAAATGGGGCTTTGCCCCCTTTGGAAACCCCCACAAGAAAAGGCAGTACGCTACCCCTCCACGGGGCGCATACCGCCTTTTCTTGTTATCCAGCCCTCCGGCTGTATCGGTTGAGCAAAAGTCTGCGTGGGTTTGGTGTGGTATCTTTATCTAAGTGAAACTCCTCTTTCCCAACGGCTTACTGCCTTATCTGTTACATTCAGCCTTTTTGCCAGCTCTGCCTGAGTAAGCTGGTTTTCTTTTCTTATTTTTGCAATAAAGTCTCCAAGTTCTTTTGCTTCCATTGCCATGTTCCTCCTCGTATTATGATAATCACAGCATAGCAAGCTAATATCAAATTTAAAACCGATGAATACTTTACTTAATCAAATATGCTCTCTACGATTCGTTGAGTTTTGAAAATACAAATGAAACATTCCAGCCCCACTCACTCATTCTCCAGAATCTCCACCGCTCTCCCCTCCGCCGAGGACGTGGCGGCGGCAAACACGGCCCGCATGGCCGCCAGTACATCGCAGCCGCTGACGGAGGCTCGCGGTTCTGCTCCAGCGCATCGATAAACTCGTCGATCACCCCGGAGTTTGTCTGGCGGTCGTTTGTCTGAATCCGGCCGATGTCCAAAAACTTCCGCCCGCCGCTGCGGTCTATAATCTCAATGGAATGTTCCGGGCTGTGGTATATTTTCATGATGCCCTCCGTCCCGTACAATACAGTGGAATTGTCCTCCTCCCCGCAGTATGTCCAGCTGGCCGTCATGGTTCCGGTGATTCCGTTGTTCATGCGGTAAATACAGAAAGCGTTGTCGTCCACGGCTATGGGGGTTCCCGACGGATCCTTTTTATCCAGGGTGACCAGGCGGGCAGTTACCTCCGTTACACAGCCTCCCGTGAGGAACTGGATCAGGTCGGTTTTATGGACGCCCAGATCCGCCATGACTCCCATGACCGCCCGCTCCCGGTCGAAAAACCAGCTTCCGTTTCCGGCATCCACGCTCCAGTTTTCCGGGCCGCTGTGGCCGAAGGCGGTGCGGAAGGTGAGGATTTTCCCGATGGCTCCCTGCGAAATGAGCTCTTTCGCCTTCACGTGCGCCCCCGCAAAGCGCTGGTTCATTCCGATCATCAGCCGGCGGTTATTTTTCCTGGCCGCCTCCACCATCCGCTCGCACTCGCCGATGGTGACCGCCATGGGCTTCTCGCAGAGCACGTGCTTTCCCGCCTCCAGAGCACGGATGGTCACAGCGGCATGGGTATTGTTCGCCGTGCACACGCTGACCGCGTCAATCTGGGGATCCTCCAGAAGCTCCTCCAGAGCGCCGTAGGCCGTGCCGCCGTATTGCTCCGCCATCCGGGACGCACGTTCACCGTTCAGATCGTAATATCCCACCAGCTTGCCCCTGGATTTTCTGCGTATTCCGGCAGATGGCGCACCTGGGAAATCTTTCCGCAGCCGATCACACCTATTCCTATCATATAGCCGTCTCCTCTCCTGTACGGCAGCGCTTCTTTCCTACTCTTCCCCCCAGACCTCCTTCGCCATGTAGAACGCCGCCCAGGCCGTGGGCCAGCCCGCGTAGAATGCGGCGTGGGTCAGAATCTCGGCGATCTCCTCCTTCGTGATGCCGTTCTTCTTCGCCGACTCCAGATGATACTTGAAAGAGCTGTCCGTCAGCCCTGGGACATCAGCGCCACCACGGTCACCAGGCTGCGGTCCCGCAAAGAGAGCTCGCTCTCCCGGCTCCACACCTCGCCGAACAGCACGTCGTCGTTAAGCTCTGCAAATTTGGGGGCGAACTCGCCCAGAACATTTCTGCCTGCCGTCTGTTTTACTGCCATTTTACATGTCCTCCTGATCTTTTTCAATCTATGTTTCTTTCAATTCTGTTTTTGAGTAATTCTCTTGTCTATTTTAACTTGCCATAATCTTCGTCGCTCACCGGCTCCAGCCACTCATTTTTCGTCTCCTCTCCGGGAACCTCCACGGCCAGGTGGCAGAACCAGCTGTCCGGCGCGGCCCCGTGCCAGTGCTTGACGCCGGCGGGGATCACCACCACGTCGCCGGGATGCAGCTCTCTGGCCGGCTTCTCCCACTCCTGGTAGTAGCCGCGGCCCGCGGTGCATAAAAGGATCTGTCCGCCGCCGCTTTTTGCCTGGTGAATGTGCCAGTTATTCCGGCAGCCGGGCTCAAAGGTCACGTTGCCGATGGGCACGCCCTGGGTGGTGAGCATGTTTAAATAGCTCTGGCCTTTGAAAAACTGGGCGAATGCCACGTTTTCCCCGCCCATGGGGAATATTATTTTTTCTGCAAATTCTTCACGTGTCATAGTTCAACTTCCTCCTTCTGATTTCTGACAGCACTGATTTACAGTCTTTTTTCAACCTTTCAATCTTACTGTTCGATTTCTTATTGTTCTGCGATCAGCGCCTCCGTCACCCGCTCCAATTCCTCACGGATAGAAATGTGCTGCGGGCAGGCGGCCTCGCATGCTCCGCACTTGATGCACTGATCGGCGCGCTTCTTTCCGTGGCCGCCGACCAGCCAGTTCTCCTGGTGGAGCGCCGCGGGTTTGCTGCCGTAGAGCGTCAGATAATTCATGGCTGTAAACGAGCCGGAAATGCCGATGTCCATGGGACAGACCTTCGCGCAGTAGTTGCAGGTGGTACAGGGAATCAGCGGGATGCGGTTCATCTCCTCCTGCGCCGCCTCAAGCGTGCTCTTCTGCTCCTCTGTGAGGCCGGCAAAATCCTTCATGTAGGACAGGTTATCCTCCATCTGCTCGATGTTGCTCATGCCGGAGAGCACGGTGATCACGCCCTCTAAGCCGGCCGCAAAGCGGATAGCCCAGGACGCGTTGGAGCGTCGGGATCAGCCTTCTTTAAAATCTCCTCCACAGATTTCGGCGGCGTGGCCAGCATTCCGCCCTTGACCGGCTCCATGATGATAACCGGTTTTCCGTGCTTTCTCGCCACCTCGTAGCAGGCTCTGGACTGGATCGCCGGGTTCTCCCAGTCGGCGTAGTTAATCTGCAGCTGCACGAACTCCATTTCCGGATGGGCCTCTAAAATGGCCTCCAGCTCCTCCGGCGTGGAGTGGAAGGAAAATCCTACATGCTTGATCAGTCCCTCGGCTTTCTTCTCCTGCACCCAGCTCCACATGTCGAAGTCGTCAAAAAACTTTGTGCGGCTCTCGCCCAGATTGTGAAGCAGGTAGAAGTCGAAGTATCCGGCCCCCGTCTGCTTTAAGGAAACGTCGAACTGCGCGATGGCTTCCTCCCTGGTCTTGCAGTTGATCCAGGCAGCATTTTTGGTGGCCAGCTGGTAGGACTCTCTCGGGTAGCGCTCCACCAGCGCCTGGCGGATGGCGTCCTCGCTTCCGGCATAGGCCCAGGCGGTGTCAAAATAAGTAAAGCCCGCCTTCATAAACAAATCCACCATCTTCTTCGTCTGCTCGATGTCGATGACTCCCTCCTCCTTCTGCGGAAGCGCATGAGGCCGAAGCCCAATTTCTTAATCTCTTCTCCTAAATGCGGCATTCTTTTTCCTCCTTTAAAATCCACTTTTTAACTTCCTTTTCTGCCTGCGCGGCGCGGGAGCCGGTGATGGCCAGGCCGGGCCGCACGTCGGCGCCGGGGCACAGACGTCTGATATCGCGGACGCTGTCTCCCAGGCCGCTGCCCTCGTGGGTACAGAATGGAAGTATCGTCTTTCCCGCGAAATCAAAATGCTCCAGCAGTGTGAACATGGCCATGGGCATGGTTCCCCAGTAGTTGGGGTAGCCCAGATAAATTTTTTCAAAGCTCTCCATATGTTCCGGATACTTCTTTAACTCCGGGCGGGCGTCCCGCTTTTTATCGTTCTTTGCCTCCTCGATACAGGCGGAGTAATCGTCGGAATACGGAACCACAGGCTCCGCCTCGAAAAGCTCCGCTCCGGTCAGCTTCTGTATCATCTCGGCCACGATCTCCGTATTACCCTTCTCCAGATTCCGGATATCGCCGGCCACGTAGTTGCCTCCGGTTCTGGAAAAATAAATGATGAGCGATGACATTTTACCGCCTCCTTCCCTTCTATGATGGTTTTATCTTACACCGCCGGCGGTTGACAGGGAATCGCCGGAAGGTTAAAATAGCATTAACTAAAAGTTTATACAAAGAGCAGACGGGAGGTGTGCGGATGTATAACAGTCTGCTGGAAACGTTTATCACGGCCGCGGACTGCGGGAGCTTGAGCAAGGCCGCAGAGAAGCTGTTTCTCTCGCCCACGGCGGTCATGAAGCAGTTAAATCTTCTGGAAAACCATCTGAATCTGAAACTGATTGAGCGGACCAACCACGGCGTCCGGCTGACGGAGTGCGGGGAGTCCATTTACAGGGACGCGAAGTTTATGATCTCCTACTCGCAGAAGGCGGTGGAGCGGGCGCGGGAGATCGCGGGAAAGAAGTGCCAGGTGATCCGGGTGGGGACGTCCATGTTAAATCCCTGCAAGCCGTTTATGGACATCTGGTTCAAGCTGAGCGACCGGTTTCCGAACTTTAAGATCCAGATTGTGCCGTTTGAGGACGACCACCGGGGGATTCTGTCGGTCATCGAGCGGATCGGGACGGATTTTGACTTTATCATCGGAGTCTGCGACTCGGCCATGTGGCTGGACCGGTGCAATTTTCTGAAACTGGGAGCCGCCAGAAAATGTATCGCCGTCCCCATGGGGCACCGACTGGCCGCGCGCAGGCGGCTGAAAATTTCTGATCTCCACGGGGAGACTCTGATGATGGTGCGGCGCGGGGACTCGCCGACCAACGACCGGCTCCGGGATTTTCTGGAGCGGGAGCATCCGCAGATCTGCATCGAGGACACGGAGCAGTTCTACGACATCTCGGTGTTTAACCGCTGCGCCCAGACGGGGAAGGTTCTTTTTAAATCTGGAATGCTGGAAGGACGTACATCCGTCGCTGGTGACGGTTCCGGTGGAGTGGGACTATGCGATTCCGTATGGGATTTTGTATCCGATGAAGGCGGAGGGGGAGATTCTGGGGTTTTTGGGGGAGATTGAAGGACATTTTTCCTCCGAGAAGAAATAGAATGTGTGCCGCGCAGAGACTGCGGACATATATAATAATACCCTCCCGCGTATGCAGCCATCCGCGGAAGGGCGTTCCAAAAATACAGGTATGAGCTGTATTTGAGGACAAAAGTTATATAGTCATCCCCAGAAACTTCGGAGCATCAGACTGATATCCGGCACATAAGCCACCAGGAGCGTGATCGCGAACATCAGCACGATATAGGGCCACAGCTTCAGCGTGATAGGCGCGATGGATTTCTCCCCCGCGATCTGGTTCGCCACGTAAAGCGTCCCTGCAAATGGCGGCGTCACCATGCCGACGGCGATATTCATAATCATAAATGCGCCCACTGCCACCGAGCTCATCCCCAGCGACTGTGTGATCGGAATGATAATGGGGCAGGTCAGCAATATGATGGACGTGGGGTCAATGAGACACCCCAGGATAAACAGCAGAATATTGATCACTGTCAGAAGGGCGATCTTGCTGCTGAATCCCGCCAGCACCGCCTCCGCAATAGTTTTCGCCAGACCGCTGCTGGACACGAACCAGGCCATGGCGGTGGCGACGCAGACGATGGTCAGCATGGAGCTGACGCGGACGCTGATCTCACAGAGCTGCGCCAGATCTGCTTCGCCGACAGATTCCTGTAGATGAAGCAGCCGACAACCAGTGCGTACACGCAGGACACGGCCGCCGCCTCGGTGGGCGTGAAAAATCCGCCGTAGATACCACCCAGAATAATGACCGGCATGCCCAGGGCAAAAATGGCATCCCAGAAGGTAGTAACCGCCTCTCTCACCGTCAGTTTCTCCTTCGTCGGTGTCTCCACATGCCCAAACCTGAATCCATGCATGATACAGAAGGCTATACACAGGATGATCCCCGGAATCACGCCCGCCATGAACAGCGAGCCCACCGACACAGACGCCGTAGTGGCGAACACCACCATGGGGATACTGGGCGGATGATGATTCCCAGCGAGGCCGAGGACGCCGTAACAGCCGCAGCCTCCGTGCCGCTGTAGCCCGCCTTCTTCATCGGATCGATCATGATTCCCCCGATGGCCGCCGAGGTAGCCGGCGCGGAGCCGGAGATGGCTCCGAAGAAGGCGCACGAGATGGATGTAATGCAGGCCGATGGGGCCGGCAGCTTCCGGAACAGCATTTTCATAAAACGCACCAGCCGCTCCGAGATCCCGCTGATCTCCATCAGTTCCCCCGACAGCGTGAACAGCGGAAGAGCCAGCAGCGGGAAGCTGTCGATGGACGTAAACATTTTCTGGGTGATGGCCGGCAGGGCCGCCGTGTCGCCGGCGGTCAGCATGGCCAGTATGGTGGCAAGCCCCACGGACACCGCGATGGGTGTGCCGAAGATGAGGAAGAATAAAAGCGTCGCCACCAGGACAATACCGAAGAACATCTATGCCTCCCCCTTTCCGCCAGGCTTTCTAAGCTCCAGCCAGGTGAGCGCAATGTAGTGCAGCTCCAGAATCAGACAGCCCAGTGGAACGCTGCTGTACATAAACCACATGGGCAGCTTGAGCGACGGGCTCGTCTGATGGATCTGTGCCTGGTGGAGCACCAGGTCTGCGCCGTAAACCACGGCGAATATACAGAACGCAGTCATTAAAACCAGCCTTATCACGGCAAACACTTTCTGTCCTGTGACCGACAAATGCTCTGTCACCAGGTCGATGCTGAACATCTCTCCCCTGAAGGCGCTGAGCCCCGCCAGGAGAAACACAAACCATATCATCAGATACCTGGCCGCCTCATCGCTCCAGGACATATTATAAAGACCAGTGTAGCGCCCCACGGTGGCGAAGAATACAACCACCAGCATCAGAAGCAGGAGCGCGCCGCCGATTCCTTTTTCCAGTTTAAGGAACGCTTCGCAAAACCGTTTCATCGCATCTCCTTTCCAGGCCGGACTACTGGCCTCCAAGCGCATTTACCAGATCCATGTCCAACTGATCCTTATACTCGTCGATGACAAACTGGGAAGCAGCCTTCCACTCGTCCAGATCGACGCCGGTCACGATACCGCCGTTAGCCTCCCACTCCGTATATCCGGCCGCTTCTTCCTCCTGGGCCAGCTTTCTCTCATAGTCCCTGGCCTGGGCGTCGGCCTCGAGAATCATCTGCTGATACTCGGGATCCAGGCTCTCAAAAAAGTCCTTGTTAATCATGCTGACGGTGGCGCTGTATACATGGTGGGTCTGCGTGCAGTATTTGACCGCCTCATAGTATTTGCCTGCCGCAGTGACGCCGATGGGGTTGTCGTGTCCATCGATGGTTCCCTGCTGGAGCGCCGTGAACACCTCGCTGATGGACATGGGGGTGGCGTATGCGCCCAGTCCGTTGAACAGGGAGATATAGATATCATTCTCCATCACCCGGATCTTCATTCCCTTAAGATCCTCCGGATGTGCGATTTCCTTTTTTCCATTGTATAAATCTCTGAATCCCAGCTCCCAGAAGCTTAGGCCCTTGATGCCGCTGTTCTCCAGTGTCGCCAGCACCTCCTGTCCCTCCTCCCCGTCCAGGACGCTGTAAGCCGTCTCGCGGTCCGTCACGATATAGGGGAGATCCAGCGGGAAAAATGCATCGGAAAAATTGGCCACGGTTCCGGTGGCGATATTGCACATCTCAAAAGTGCCAAGCCCCACGCCCTCAACGGTCTCCCGGTCGCCGCCGAGAATGCTGCCGCCGCAGGGCTCCACCTGGATCTTTCCTTCACTCATCTCGTCCAGAAGCTGGGCAAAGTAGGCGACTCCCTCTCCCAAGCTGGAATCCTCGGTGGTGCCATAGCCCACCCGTATGCGGATCACGTCGCCGTCCGTCTCTGCCGCCGTCGTCTCCTCGCCGCCCTCCAAAGCCGCCACGGTCTGGTCCGCCAGACTTCCGCTCTGACCGCCGCACGCAGTCAGACAAAAAACACCTGCCAATACTCCTGTCAACCATGCTGATCGTCTCATAAACAACACTTCTCCTTCCTTCTCATCGGTCTTTCGTCTACGGCCGGTGCAGGCTTCCGTCTGTCACGCGGAACTGCGTCCAGCCGATCACTTCTTTTCTGTAGGGAAACTTCTCCGCCGCCTTCTCGTCAAACTCCACGCCGAAGCCCGGCCGCTCATTCACATAGGCGTAGCCCTCTCTCATCTCCGGCATACCGTTAAACACCTTGAAAATGTTCTCGCCGTAGTCGGGCCACTCCTGGATGCCGAAATTAGGGCTGGCCAGTCCCAGATGCATCTGCGCCGTGAAGCCCACCGGATTCATGTCCGTGGGGCCGTGCCAGGCGGTTTTCACATCGTAAAGCTCGCAGAAATGAGCGCATTTCACCGTGGGCGTCATCCCGCCCACCATGCTCATATGGATCCGTATGTAATCGATGGAGCGGGATGCCACAGCCTCCCTCCACTCCAGCGGATGGGTGCACAGCTCTCCGTAAGCCTGCGGTGTGGAGACCATTTTTTTAAGCTCCCCGTAGGCCTGCACCTGCTCGGGAGAGAATAAGTCCTCCAGAAAATAGAGCTTCATGGGCTCCAGCTCCTTCGCCAGGCAGATGCCGTCGCTGATGGAAATTCTCTCGTGCACGTCGTGGATAAACTCGGGTTCAAAGCCCATCTTCTCCCGCGCGTGCTCGAAAAGTCCCACCGTCTCCCGCATATAGGCATGAGGATCCTGGTAAAACCCGTCCTTCGCCCCGTCCGGTTTCCACTCCCTCTGCATCTGGGGATACCCGTTCATGGGCATGTACTGCAGACGGATATGGTGAAAGCCTTCCTCCCACAGTCTCTGCGCCTTGTCGAGAATCTCCTCTCTGCTTCCGCCGTTGGCGTACCGGTAGAGCGTGAGTGCCTCCCGGCATTTTCCGCCCAGAAGCTGATAGACCGGCATACTTGCCATCTTTCCCTTGATGTCCCAGAGTGCGATGTCTATTCCTGCGACCGCATTGTTTATCACAGGACCATTTCTCCAATACGCATTTTGATACATCAGATTCCACAGCTCCTGGATTTCAGAAGCCTCCCGGCCCACAACCAGCGGCTTTAAATGCTCGTCGATCAGCGTTTTCACTGCCTGGCAGCGCTGCGTAAACGTGGCACAGCCGAGACCATAAAGCCCTGGCTCGTCCGTCTCCACCTTTACCACCACCAGATTGATCCCATCCGCAGGTGATAAACGTCTTTACGTCTCTGATTTTAGGCAACGCCTTGTACCTCCTTGAAAAATGATTTATAAAAATGCGATTGGCCAATCTGCATAATTATCCGTTGCTCTGATCGTAATGTCCGGCAAAGAAGTGCTCCACGCGCTCCCTCTGTCTCTCCATAAACTTATTCTGCTCCTTCATTGCGTCGCCAGAGCTGCCGCTCAGCGCCAGAAGAAGATTCTCGTGATGTTTCAGACAGTCATCGAAGTGCCTGCGCATCTTCGCCTCGTCGGGGTAGTCCCGGAGCAGCAGTTTGTTGGTCTCCAGAAGAACCCTGTAATAGTCTTCCCTGAAAATCTTTAATATCTGTATAAATCTGGAATTTCCACCGGCCACCACGATGGCGCAGTGGTAATTCAGATCGTATTTCGTCAGTTCCACATAATCCAGCTTCTGCGCGGCCCGCACCATGCCCTCATAGGCATCCTCGATGTGGGTCATATCCACAGGTTTCCCGCTGCGCACAATGCTCTGCACGGCGCTGCGCTCCAGGACTTCGCGGAGTTCATTAATCTCCCGGTACTCCACCGCATTCAAATCCAGTGTGTCCTTGAAATTCGTAAAATCAAACAGGTCGTCGTTGGAGCAGACGAAGGTTCCCTTCCCCTTCCGGGACTCCACAAGCCCGATGGACTTGAGTCTCTGGATAGCCGCGCGCACGGAAATCCTGCTGACGTTCAACTGCACACAGAGCTCGTTCTCCGACGGAAGCTTCTCTCCGCTCTTCCACACATTTGTCTTGATGTTGTCTAACAGCTGTCTGTAGACAAGATCGTCGATTCGTTCCTGGGTAATTGGCTGCATAATTACTCTCCTTTGTGTAATGTATAAAATTTTTAAATCCATCCGCCTCCCCGCGCCTCATACTCGCCGGGCGGCGGCATGTTTTGATGCTGACGGCAGTTTTGTTTTGGTGCGACTGCCGGTTATTGTCGTACAGACATACACAGGAGAAGGAACAGCCCCGGCGGGTTGCATGGTCGGTCAGTTCTCTCTGGGGTGATCGCAGAGGCGTTGTGTTCTCCTGTATGTTGTATGCTGTAATACAAGTATAAACAATCTATTTTCCCTTTTCAAGTGCTTTGCAAAACTTCTCAATATAAGTCAAATTTAAGAATCCCATGGACTATTCGGATCGCAGTTGCTCGATCTCCTCCGCTTTGTGTTCTTTCAGAAATTTTGTCAGTATCCCATTCTCAATACAGGTATCCACCGCCTGCTGTACTGCGTACTCTAACGTGGTAATTTTTAATGCTTCCGGGTCGGCGTAGGAAGTGCCATTCAACGCGTTATAGAGAGTCAGAAATTCTGCTTTGTCCTTGAAAATCATCCGGAACAGCCGGTCCTTGTAGGCGCGGGTCGGCTGCGGCGGTTTGGATCCGTAGATTTTCCGCATTTGATTCATCTGTCATGTCCCCTTTCTGTGGTGAGAGAGGACTTTTCAAACGTTTTTTGAAACGCAAAAAAATCCCCTCTGCTGATTGATATGGAATTTCAGCATTGAAAATTTCTAAGACGTTTCTTGAAATGCCTGCGCGGCAAGAATAAAGATTGGCAAACTGCCAAAAGAAGTTAGAAATATAATGCTTAGGGATATTATACCACCTGACGGATGATTTGTCACCGGGTATTTTCCTGGTGCTCATGCCCGCTCTCCAATTTCCGCTTTTGCTGTCGGACGGAGACGTGATCTCATCCGTTCCGTCCTCCGCAGAGCGGGCATCATCATGTGTATGGCCGCACTTGTTCCCCCGGCCTGCGGGCCGGGTTCTCACCTCTTCTTCCACCCCGCCAGAAACCTCTTCTGATACTTAAGCGACGCATAGTCCGTCACCCGTTTCAGACAGATGGCGTCGCCCGCGCCGCCGATCAC
The DNA here is from genome assembly GCA_001304875.1 of Clostridia bacterium UC5.1-2E3. Lineage (GTDB taxonomy): Bacteria > Bacillota > Clostridia > Lachnospirales > Lachnospiraceae > Ventrisoma > Ventrisoma faecale. The sequence continues at coordinate 158,630 of BBZO01000005.1, read as the reverse complement.
ACCCACCAGCGGGAGGCCCTGGATAAATTTCATGTAGAGAAGCTCCTCCGACAGTGCCTGCGAGGTGGTCTCCACCTGCTCCCCAAGCATGTCCTCATCCACCTCCAGCTCTCCCTTATACAGGAGCTGATCGACGGCGGCATTTTTCTCCCGGACGGCCTCGCCGTCCTCCAGCGCAGTCTCGATCAGTTTCAGAATAAAGTACCTCTCCTCCCTGGTCTCGTACCCGAACCCGTAGGCCAGGGCGATCTGGTACACGCTCTTTAGTATCATCCCGAGAAACAGCGGGATATCCGGCACGCCGATGCCCAGAACGCCCAGCCCCACGCCTTCCACGGCAGAGATGGCCACGTTCACCCGGTTCCCGCCTCTGGCGGTCTTTGAAACGCCCGCAGTGTCCGGCGGTCCTTCTTCACCCTGGCGGCAAACTCCCGGATTTTGTAGTCCTCCAGGCCCTTCTCCGGCGAGTACGTTTTCTCGATCACCGCGCTGCCCTTTGAAAATACCAGCCAGAAGCCCTTGCAGAAGGCGGCGTCCAGAACTCCCTGCAGCTTGTCCGGCACCTTGTCCGCCAGAAGGCTGTTAAGCTTTGACTCTCTGGGTATCTCATGTTTCTTTAAGTATTTTTCTTCCTTCTTTATCAGACTGTCCCACTCTTTCTCCCAGGCCGATTTTCCCATGCGCGTGTTCCTTTCTTCAATATTTTATAAGAATATCCGTGTAGTTTAACGCCGGATCCTGCAGAATGTTGTCCAGAAACGAGCTGGTTTCCGTGGTGAACTCTATATCCATCCACAGCTCATAGGCCGGGTCCGCCTTCGCCTCGCCGATGACCTTATACATGGTTCCCGCGTAATAATTCTCGCAGACTGCCGCGTAGTAGAGCGCCATCCGGTAGACCTCATCCCCGGTCAGATACACGTCCCCGGACTGCACCTTGGCCGACAGCTCGCGGTAGGCCTTCTCCCAGTTAACCTCCCACATGTAGTGCCGCGCGTAGCTCTCAAAATCCAGCAGCTCCGGATTCTTCATGCCTCTGTCCTTCGCCCAGCCTTCCACGTCCACCTGCCTGCTGTAATAGTGTATGTCCCCATTCCGCAAAATATCAATGACTCCGTACTGGAACGGTTCCATCAGAAGCGAGCCTGTGACCACCTCGCTGACGCCGCTCTCCTCCCGGTAGTGCTGAATGTGAAGGTGCCCGCTTAAATGCAGCTTCACATCGTTGTCGGAGAGAAGTCCCAGAAGAGATTCGCTGTGCATGATCGTGCAGTTGTCGAAAAATGCCTTGCTGACGCCGCTCTGATCCAGGAGATTGTGGTGGGTCACCGGGATCGTGCGGACGCCCGTTTCCCAGGATTTTTCCAGGACGCCCTCCACCCACTCGTAGGTCTCATTTTCCAGCGCGCCGCCCACCAGGTTCACCGGGTCGTACTGGCAGCTGTCCAGCATCAGAAACTGGAAGTAGTCGTCCAGCTTATAGACGTAGCTCAGAGAATAACCATCCCTCTCCTTCGCCTCCAGATAGCCGTAATCCTCGTAAATCTGCGCGAACTCACCGGCGGTGACGCTGGCTGTCGGGTAAATGGTGTCCTCCCGGTATCCCTTGGCCGCGCCGTTGTTGATGTCGTGATTTCCAGGAATGACCAGAACCTGGATCCCCTCGTCCTCCAGGGAGCCCAGCTTCTCGGCAAACTCCTGGTGGCTCAGCTTCTCTCCCTCCATGGTCAGGTCTCCGCTGACAATCAGAAAATCGGGACGGATTTCCGATACTTCATCAAAAAATGCGTCCGTGATCTCCCACAGATACGGGAGCACACGGCCGTCGCTCTCCTCCGCCATCTCCATGAAGCTCTCGCACTTCCCGTCGGCCAGCTGATCGGCCAGGTAGTGAACGTCCGTGGCAATCACCACGCGGGACTGCACATTTTTATCCCGCACAGAGAGCGCGCCGGGGCCAGAGGAGTCGGGGCCGGCGATGCCTTCGCCGGGGCCGGAATTTCCGATGCCGGAGCCATTGGAACCCCCGCGGCCGTCACTGTCCAAATCGCCATGTTCTCCATTCCCCGCCGGATCGGACGCATCCCCGGAGCCAGAACCTCCGCCGGAACTCCCGTCTCCAAACCAGTTTTCCAGCGCCTCATAGTCGATCTGCGGCATGGTCTCCTTCTCAAGCGGGCGGCTGGTCTCGGGCTCACGCCCGGCATCCCTTTCCGCTCCGTATGAGCCATCCGGCTCACCCGCCGTCTCGCCACCCTGTCCGGATTCCTTCCCGGAACCACTGACAAAAAACGCCGCGGACGTTCCTTCGCAGCCGGAAAGAAGCGCCGCACAGAGCGCCGCCGCGGCTGCCGTACACAAAAGCTTCCTGCCGCCTCTTTCCCGTTTCTTCATACCATCATCTTCCTATCCCTGTTTCTATTCGCAAAAATCGTGGTCTACCTTTACGACCGCCGAATAATTTCCCCATGTCTCCGTGACGGCCGTCTCGATCTTCTCCCGCACCTGGCGTCCGTCATGCCGTAGCCGAAGGGCACCACCACGTCGAAGATCAGCTTCGTCCGGGCCGGGCCGTTGACCATGCGGAAATCGTGCATCGTGAATTTCGGATCGATCTCCCAGACCAGCTTCGCCACCTGCTCCCTGGTGCGCTTCACCAGCTCGTCGTTGACCGCAATGGGATCCATGTGAATCACGGCCTCGCAGCCCAGCTTCTCGTTCAGCTCCGTCTCCACCTCGTCGATGACCTCGTGAAGCTCGAAGATATCCCCGTCCCCCGGCACCTCGCCGTGGAGAGAAATCATAATCCGCCCGGGGCCATAGTCGTGCACCACCAGATCGTGAATCCCTATGATCTCCTTGTGGGCCATGGTGATATCGCGGATCTGCCGGATCAGCTCCGGATCCGGGGCCTGCCCCAGAAGAGGACTCAAGGTATCCCGCGCCGCGCCGTAGCCGGCATAGAGGATGAACAGGCCACCAGCGCGCCGCACCAGCCGTCCACATTTACCCCCGCCGTGCGCATGATCACCATGGACAGAAATACCACCGTGGTCGCCACCGCGTCGCTCAAGCTGTCCGCCGCCGTGGCGCGCATGGCCGATGAATCGATCTTCTTTCCGATGGAGCGGTTATAAAACGCCATATATAATTTGACCGCCACCGACGCCAGCAGAATGCCCCCGGTTAAAAGCCCGGTGTCCACCGGCTCCGGATGAATGATCTTCTCCGCCGACGTTTTCAAGAGCTCCACTCCCATGAGCAGAATCGCCAGAGACACGCAGAAGCCCGACACATATTCGATGCGCCCGTGGCCGAAAGGGTGGTCCTTGTCCGGCTTCATGCCGGCAAACTTAAATCCCACCAGTGTCATCAAAGACGAGCCCGCGTCCGACAGGTTGTTGAACGCGTCGGCGGTGACGGCGATGGAGCCGCTGAGACGCCCGGCCAGGTATTTACCGGCAAACAGAAGAATATTTAATCCTATGCCCACCAGGCTGCACAGCATACCGTATGCACGGCGCACGGCGGCCCGGTCCTGATGCGCGCTCCCGGCATCCCCGTCCCCTTTCGTCTCCGGCTCCCCGGCTTCCTGGGGGCCGTCGATCGCTCCTTTTATAAATATTTTTGCAAGAATCCTTATCATACTGCTGTCATCTCTCTCTTTATTTCTTCACAAACACATAGTTGGCCGGATCGGAAAGACTTTCCTCGTAGGAAAATCCCAGCCGGTCAAATCCTTTCGCGGCCTCCGGCCCGCTGCCGCCGGTCTCCGCCAGGTAGCGCACCATCTCGCCGCGGGCCATCTTGGCCTCCGTGGCCTTGGTCTTAAGTTTCCCTGTCTTTTCGTCCCGCTCAGCGAACACGCAGGTGACGAAACGCACCTCCGGCTCTAAGTATTTCTCCACCGCCCGGCTGTACTCTTTGGAGGCCAGGTTGAGGATTTCTTTATCCTCACACACCAGCTCCCGGTAAATTTTATCGCCCCAGAAACTGTAAAGATCGCTGACCGGCGCATCCGCCCCGAATTTCGCCTGCATCTCCAGGCGGTAGGGCATGATCCCGTCGGACGGCCTCAGAATCCCGTAGAACCCGCTCAAAATCCGCAGGTTCCGGCAGACGTACTGCCACTGCGCCGCAGAGAACACCTGCGGGGCCATGTACTGGTACTGGATCCCCACATACGCCAGCAGAGCCGGCGTAGGGCCGCCAGCTCTTTGCATGTCTCTGTAGCGTATGAAATTCTCGTGGGTAATGGAGTCGTTGGCCTTGAAAATCGCCTTAAGCTCCGGCTCCGTGCAGGATTTTAACTTTTTTAAAAGCGTCTCCGCCTCATTTATGTAAACCGGAACGGTCTCCGCAGCCATCCAGTCATCCGCAGCCCGCATTTTCTTCGCGGGCGACACAATTATTTTCATAAAACCGTCCCCAGAAATTCCAGAATTTCCCCGGCGTTCTTCTCCGGCTTCACCTTGTCATAAACCTTTAAAATCACGCCGTCGCTGCCGATCACATAGGTCGTCCGCACCACGCCCATGCTCACCTTTCCGTAGAGCTTTTTCTCCTGCCACACGTCGTAAGCCTGGATCGCTTTAAGCTCCGGGTCGGAGAGCAGCGTGAACGGAAGATTCTGTTTCAGCGCAAAATTTCCGTGGGACTTCACGCTGTCCTTGCTGATGCCGATGACCGGCACGCCCAGCTTCTCATAGTCCGCGTAGGCGTCGCGGAACGCGCAGGCCTGCTTCGTGCAGCCCGGCGTGGAATCCTTGGGATAAAAATAGACTACCACCGGCGTTCCCTTTCCCAGAAAACTGTCCAGCGAAACTTCATTTCCGTCCTTATCCGGAAGCGTAAACTCCGGCGCTTTCATTCCTGCCTCTAACATACTTGTCCTCCTATCAGTTCTTCCTTCTCCCGCCGGGAGAGCTTCTTGATGGCGGCCTCCCGCCGCATGGCCTCCTCGCGGGTCTCAAACTCTTCGTAGTAGACCAGGGACACGGGCCCCCGGCCTTTCGTGTATTTTGCGCCCCGGCCCTCGTTGTGGGCCTTCACCCTGGCCTCCAGATGGTTGGTCCACCCGCAGTACAGCGTGCCGTCGGCGCATTTTAAAATATAGGTATAGTTCATCGTCTCGTCCGTCCTGGATTATGTAAACGGCAACAACGCCTTGCAATCGCGCTATCGCCGCCCCGGAAGCACGCCTTCCGAATCTATCTAAAGCATCGGCCGGATGCGAATTATCACAGTTCTCATCGGCTATACTCTATTATATGGATTTTCCCCCGAAATGCAACGCTCGATGCAGGAAAACTTTTACTCTCCTGCCCTCCTCCGGCTGTCAAAATACACGAACCGGTCGATGGCGTCCAGTATATCGGCGAAGTCTTCCCGCGGCGCCAGATCGATGTATTCTTTCAGAAGCGCCGTCTCTTCTTTTTTGTACCGCCCGTAAAATATATCATATACATTGTGGCCTCTCATATGTATCTTAAATTCTTCCATATGGGCTTTCAAATCATCTTTTGAGAGGAAATCCCTTCCCAGGACGCTCTGCAGCGCTTTCCCGCTCCTCAGCCGGTGCAGGTACTCCTTCCATTTTTCCCAGAGAATGTCATAAAACTGCTCCTCGGACTCCACCACGCCCAGCTTTGTCATCACCGCCGGGTTGAGGAAATAATTCTCAAACGAATAATATTTCAGAATCAGCACATTTTCCTCCCGCACCCGCGGCAGGCGGTCGATGTCGGCCTTGTCCCGCTCGTCGTAATAACGGCAGAGCTGCCTTTTTAACTCCGCCGCGTCCTTGCCATCGCCGTCGCGGATCATCAGAAACTGGTCCTTGATGTAGAGCTGATTGATGTATTTCAAGTTGGCGTAGGTTTTTATGTTGGTGCAGCTGTTGGTGGTGATAATGGAAATCCGGTAGAGCGCTCCGTTCTCGTCGTAAACCTCGGAATAATATTTCTCCAGAAGCAGCGGCAGGCGGCTCTTGTCCTGTTTTCCCTCCACGAAGAACACGAAGCTCACGTTCATCAGATCGCCGGCGCCGTACCCCAAATCGTCCAGAATATCGCTTAAATCCGTCTTTTCCCGGATGGCGGGGCGGTGATGCTCGTCCAGAATCACCTGGCGGATCTGGCGGCTGTTGAAGTTGAAAATCAGATTGGGCGCGTGGGTGCTGAAAATCACCTGGTTTTTCTTGGAAAGCCGGTACAGGATCTCGCTGGCCACCTTCTGAAGCTGGGGGTGGAGAAACATTTCCGGGTATTCCACCATGATGATGCTGGGGAGCTCATTTTCCTCCTCGCTGTAGGTCTCAAGAAGCGACAGCATGTAAATGCTTTTCATGCCGCGGCTCAAGCTGTCCACCGCGCCGGTCCGCCCCCGGTCGCCGCTGTAGACCTGGGCCTTCACCTTGAAAATCTCCTCCGGGTTCCAGTTGAGGCTGTAGATGATCTCCTCCAGACCGCCGTTTTTGCGGAAATTATCGTTTAAGCGGCGGGAGAAGCGTTCTAAATTCAGCTGGTTCATCTTGTACTCCATGAGGCGGGAGGTCTCCATAAGACTCAGCTCCCCTGGGCGCTTCTGGTTGATGAGGCCGATGCACTGGAAGCAGTGGCGGCAGGTCTTTGCGCCGTCGAAAATGCACGAGCCGGTGCGGGCTTCCTTTCGCATCTCGCGGGCCTGGGACAGCAGAAGATCCCGCTGCAGCTGCTCCATGTCCCGGTCGGTGTCGATGTAGTGGATGCGGGGCATCATCTCGTCAATGTATTTGTTGTGCTTTTTGAAGCCGTCGCTCAATCGCCTGGTTCCGTCCCGGTTGATGATACAGGTGAAGGAAAGCACATTTCCCTTGAAAGAGGGCAGACGCCTTCTCACCTCCTGCTCCCACAGGGCATAGCGCTTGTAGGCGCTGACCGCGCCGCGGCTGTGAAAGGCCGCCAGATCCTCCGCGGTGAGCTCCAGCTCCACCTCAATCTCGATATTTTTATAGGTTTCGTCGAAGTCCTCGGGCCGCGCACGGCGCGCGCCGGTCATGGTGCGCACGGCGTCCATGACGGACGTCTTTCCGGTGTTGTTCTTTCCCACCAGAATCAGGGCGTCCTCGATGTCCTTGAGCTCCAGGTTTTCGATGGATTTAAAATTTTTAATTCGGATTCGGATAAATCTCATGGGGCGGCACCTCCGTATGGGGTTATTGTACTACAAAATGAAAGGTGTTGCTATTCCTTTTGCCTTATGTTATACTTTCTTTTATAATACTACTTATTTTTTCAAAAGCATTCAAGCAGGATTACCGGTAATGGTTTTATCCGCAGGGAGATAAAAAATGTATGAGCGATTCCAGACTCTTTTGCTGAAAAACAATGTAACCCCATATAAAGTAGCTAAGGAAACCGGTGTAACCCAGACCGCTTTAAGCAACTGGAAAACAGGGAGAAGCACCCCGACGATCAAAACACTGAAAAAAATTGCCGATTATTTCGGTGTAACAGTCGATTATCTGATGTCAGATACCGGGAAAGAGGGGCTTTCCGTCTCTTCTAATATTTTCCAGGATGAAAACAGTGATCCGCAGATCGCCGCCGGCATCGAAGCGCAGGCAGATTTTATCTGAAAGTCTCTGGAGACAGCATGATAAACGCCAGGATTCTGGATGGAGATATCGTTTTTATCAAAAAACAGGATATTGTCAAGAATGGAGAAATCGCTGCTGTAATTGTAAACAACGACAGCAAAGCAACGTTAAGACGCCTCTATTACTATCAAAATAAATCCTTGTTGATTTTGAGGGCTGAAAATACAGCCTACGAGGATCAGATCTATCAGAACGAAGAATTAAAACAGGTACGGATTTTGGGAAAGGCGGTCGCATTTCAAAGCGGTATAAGATAAAACCAGGCAGACTTTACTTTTTAACAATATAATATACTTACCAGGGAGCCGGTAGGGGCGTATCGTTGGCTGCCTCCTCAATGGAAAGGAGCCATCCGCCATGTATGTTACTTACAATGATTTATTCACTTTTGTAATGATGCTGTGTGCGATTTTTACGCTAATTTTTATGCATAAAAATAGCGCCCTCAACCGTGGAAAGTAGAAGCGCTATTTTTTAGCTGTAACTCGAAAACCAGGTGGCCAGCTTTACTCTGGCTTACCGGTTCCTTGTTAAGTATATTATATGTTGCGAGCAATAGAATGTCAAATAAATTTAATCGTAAATACTCTCCACATCCCAGTCCGTCACATTCCCGGTACCTGCGTCAACCTCGAACTCATACTCCAGGGAGTTGTGGAAGAATTTGCCTTCATACTGGAGGCGGCCGTCATCGTAGTCGGCGTGGACGTTCCCCCAGGTCACCTGGGAATCCTTGAGACCGGCTTTCTTTAACGCGGCGGCCTTGGCGTCCTCCTGGCTGGTTCCCGCATTCTGTGCGCCCTCTGCTCTCTGGGCAGACTTAGCGGCCTCGAAATCCCATTTGAATAAATACCCGGTCTTCGCGTCGTACTCGTAATCGTACTTCTCGCCTGCGTCGGTGACAAACTCCACCTCGTGGATCTGTCTGCCGTCATCGTAATCGGTGCGGGTCTTCGTGAAGGTCACCTGGTCGGCCTTCTGTCCGGCGTGAGCCAGCGCGCTCTCCTTCGCCTGGTCTAAGGTGATGGCCTTGCCGGAATTGTCTCCGTTGTAAAATTTAGTCTCGGCGTCATAATCGATCTTTATGATGGAACCGTCGGCGGCCTTGATATCGTAATCATACTCGATAAAATCGTTGGTCAGAAAACTTACCTCGTAAATCTGCTGTCCGTCGTCGTAATCGATCTCAGTCTTCACAAATGCCAGGTTTTCCTCCTTGACGCCCGCGTCCTTTAATGCGGTGCTCTGCGCGCTGTCGGCGGTGGCCTGGGCGGCGAAGGCGGTGGCGCTCACTGCCACTGCGAGAAGGCCTGCTGCGAATCCAGTTACAACTGCGTTCTTTCTTTTCATATCGATTTCCTCCATGTTCTATGCTGATTTTTGCTCTCTCTGTTTCTTATGTGCCTATCTTATTAGAAAATTATTAATAAATTATTAGAGCAAATGATTTTCTTTTCAATATTTGAAAAATGCCTGTATTTTGTATATAATAGCCTCAAAAAACAGCCTCAGAATCAGAGAAGGGACGGGGAGGTTTGCCATGAGATTACTGGTTGCGGAGGACGAGCGGGATTTAAACCGGCTCATTGTGAAAACACTTGAGAAGGCGGGCTACGGCGTGGACGCCTGCTTTGACGGGGAGGAGGCGCAGTATTTCCTGGAGCACACGGACTACGACGCGGCGATTCTGGATATCATGATGCCGAAGAAGGACGGACTGGCCGTCTTAAAGAGCGTGCGGCAGCGCGGAAATGATCTTCCCATCATGTTCCTGACCGCCCGCGACAGCATTGCCGACCGGGTGCAGGGACTGGATCTGGGGGCGGACGATTATCTGGTGAAGCCCTTTGACTTTGACGAGCTTTTAGCCCGGGTGCGCGCCATGACGAGAAAGCGCACGCCCCACGCCTCCAGCGTGATCACCATCGGGGATCTGACGCTGGACACGAAGACCCACGCGGTCACCCGGGGCGGAAAATCCATCGAGCTGTCGGCCAGGGAGTACACGATTCTGGAATACATGTGCATGAATCCGGGCGTCGTCCTCTCCCGGGAGAAGATCGAGGACCACATCTGGAATTACGATTACAGCGGTGGCTCCAACGTGGTGGACGTATATATCAGCTACCTGCGCAAGAAGATCGACGGCGGGCAGAGCCGGAAACTGATCCACACGGTCTGGGGCTCCGGCTGGACACTTAAGGAGGGGACATGATGCGTCGTGAGAAGGGAAAGGCGCTCTCCATCAAGCTGAAGCTGACGCTCTGGTTTACCATGTTCATGGCGATCCTGGCGGCCGTGTGCCTGGGGATCATCCTGCTCATCAACGGAAGCGTGGCCAGAAATGAGGCGCACCAGATTCTGACGTACTCAGTCCGCGCCAACATTCCGGAGGTCTCTCTGGAAAACGGACGGCTGACGCTGTCCCCGGATTTTAATTTCTACGCCAATAATGTCTCCATGCTCATTTACAATAAGGACATGGCGCTGCTCTCCGGGCAGGTTCCGCCGTCGTTTCCCGTGAACACGGAGGCCGAGAACGGCACGTTCCGTCTTGTGGACGATGGAAATGACGGGTACTACGTGATGGATTTCTGGATTCCCTCTGGCTGGGAGGACGGCGTGTGGCTTCGCGGGGTTCTGGCAAATCCGGGCGGCAGCCAGTCAGTGGGAAATATTTTCACTCTCTTTTCCATCGTGCTGCCGTTCTTTATCCTGGCGGCGGCGCTGGGGGGATATTTCATCGTGAAAGGGGCGCTGGCGCCCATTTCGCGCATCGCCCGGACGGCGGAAGCCATCAGCGGGGGAAAGGATCTTAAAAGCCGCATCGGCACGCCGGGCGGAAGCCTGGAGGTCAATCAGCTGGCCAGTGCATTTGACAGCATGTTTGAACGGCTGGAGCAGTCCTTCGAGGCGGAAAAGCAGTTTACCTCCGACGCCTCCCACGAGCTGCGCACGCCCACCTCGGTAATTCTGGCGCAGTGCAGCTTCGTGGAGAAGCACGGGGACGGCATTGAGGATTACCGGGAGGCAATCCAGGTCATCGACCGGCAGGCGCGGAAGATGTCCCTGCTCATCGAGCGGCTCCTGGAAATGACGCGGCTGGATCTGGGGACGCAGAAGCTCCGCGTGGACCGGGTGGACCTAAGCGATATGTGCACGGTGCTCTGCGAAGAGCAGGACACGGGGGAGCGCCGGATCTCCATTTCCACGGAAATCGAGGACGGCGTGACGGTCGCAGGCGACCAGCTTCTTTTGTCGCGGGTGATTGTAAATCTCCTGGACAACGCGCGCAAGTACGGAAAAGAAAACGGGCACATTTTCCTGCGCCTGTATAAGAAAAAGGAATTTGCGGTCCTGGAGGTGGAGGACGACGGGATCGGCATTGAGAAGGACAGGCTGGAGAAAATCTGGCAGCGGTTTTACCAGGCGGACGGCTCCCGGGGAACCGGTTCCGGGCTGGGACTGGGTCTTTCCATGGTGCAGCAGATCGTGAGGCTTCACGGCGGGGAGCTCTCGGTGGAGAGCACGGCCGGGGCCGGAAGCCTGTTTACGGTATGTCTGAATCTGGATATGACGGACGGGAAGGAGAGCTGAACATGAAAAAGGGATTTTTTAGATTTAGAAAACAGTCCGACGGCAGCGGACACGGCCTCAGCCGCAGACAGCTTGCCGCGCCGGCGGTTCTGACGGCATTCTTAGCTTCGGCGATGATCGCCGGGTGCGGCCAGAAACAGGAGGACGACTATATCGGCCTCAATGCGGCCACAGAGGCGGCATTCAGAGACGCCGGCGTCACGGCGGCGGAGGCCTCCGTCTCCACGGCGGGACTGGATAAGAGGGATGGGACATTTTTCTACCAAGTGAATTTCTCGGCGGGCGGCATCGAGTATCAATACGCGGTGGACGCGGTGACCGGGGTTGTGATTGAGGCGAATGCGAGCGGTCAGACGGCAGAAACGACAGACGAGAGCGCAGAGATGGCGGACGGCACAGGGGATGCTGATGGGAATGCAGGGACAGCGGACGGCACAGAAAGTACAGAGGCAGCTGACGAAATGAACACAGCTGGCGCAAATACGGACGACGCTCCGGATTTCTCCTACCCGGCAGAAATGCAGACCGCCCTTGACGCGGCCCTCGAACACGCGGGACTGACGGAGGAAGACGTATTTTTCCCGGAAATCAAACTGGATCACGAACATGGGCGCGCGATCTACGAGGTGGAATTTATATCGGCGGACGGAACGGAATACGAATATGAAATCGACGCCGCAGACAGCTCTATCTTAAAATTCAGCCACGACTCGGAATCGTCGTTAAAGCAGACGCCCGGAGGTTCACAGGCCGGCATCATCCCGGAGGAACAGGCGAAAAAATCCGTCCTGGACCGGGTTCCGGGGGCGGATGAGACCAGTCTCTCCATCCGACTGCGGGAGGACGACGGCAGGCAGGAATACAAGGGACAGCTTCTCTACGGCAAAATGCTCTACGAGTTTAAGATTGACGCCTACAGCGGGATGTTTATCGAATGGGAGGCGGAGCAGCTGGAGTGATAATCCGCGTGAGGCCAGGCTGCCAGCCAGGTCTTCCACAAGCTTCTTGGACATGATATAATAAGATCAGTACAACAAAACATTATTTTCTCTAAGAAAGGAATGAAATGCTATGAAAATTGCAGTTACCTACGAAAATGGCCAGGTATTTCAGCACTTTGGCCACACAGAGCAGTTTAAGATTTACACGGTAGACGACGAGAACATCCTGTCCTCGGAGATCGTGAACACGGACGGCACCGGACACGGGGCGCTGGCCGATTTTCTCAAGGAGAGAGGCGTCAACGTGCTCATCTGCGGCGGAATCGGCGCGGGCGCGGTGATGGCCCTGCGCGACGCGGGCATCCAGCTCTTTGGAGGCGCAGCCGGCGGCGCGGACGACCAGGTACTCTCTTTCCTGGGCGGAAATCTGCATTTCAGCTCTGAGGCCAACTGCAGCCATCATGAGAGCGGGGAGTGCGATGGAAATATCAGCGCCTGCGGAGGGCACTGCCATTAAACAATGCGCGGCTGCCGCAGGCGGCTGAAGGCCTACCACCTTTCCATGTGGATATGGGAATCGGGGGTGGGATCGTATTGGGTCAGAATGCGTTCGTCTTCTCTGGGGTGGCCGATTCCGATGAAGCAGGGAGTCATCCACCCCTGGGGGACGCCCAGTTTTTCCAGGACAACATTATGTTCCTTGTTTAACGGAATGCGCAGGGAATAGCCGAGGCCCTCGTTGATGGCGGCGAGCATGATATTTTCCGCGACGCACCACGCGGTTGTCAAGGGGTTCAGCTTGCTGACCCACTCGGCGTTGAGCCTGCTGCACCGGAACAGGGGGACGATCACGTACGGGCACTCCACCAGCATGGTGTACTGCCTGGGCATGGCGTAGGCGTACATTTCCTGGGCAAGATTTAATTTTCTGTTCTCATATCTGCCAATGTCAAACCTGTCCGCTATATATTTGGCGTAACTAAAGGCGTTTTCTTTTTCCGCTCTCTCGTGGAGAACGATGAACTGCCAGTTCCGGTAATGATCCCAGGAGGGGGCCTTCATACCGGCCCCGATGATTCTCTTTATCGTCTCGAAATCGACCTCCCGGTCGGTCCATTCTCTGCTGGTTCTTCTTTTATCGATAACCTCGTTAAATTCCATTTTCCGGCTCCTTTTTCAGACTGTTTTACCATTTGTTCCAGCGGACTTTGTTCTCCACCGTGGCCTTGACCTGCGCGGGCAGAAGCGCGTCCCTGGCCGGATAGCCGAGAACCACCAGCGTGGGGAGATAGTAGCCGTCGGGTACCTTTAAAAATTCTTTGATCTGCTCAGGCTCTTTTTTGACCGGGATATGGACGACGGAACCCAGTCCCTCGGCGGTGGCGGCGAGAAGCATGTTCTCCACCAGCGCCCAGGCCGCGCCGTAATCCATCAGACCGTAGTCGTTTTTCGGATTGTCGAACGCGTATTTCTGTTTAAAGTACGGCAGAATCACACAGGCGGACTCCTCGATCATACTGCGCTGGCGCGGGTAGGCGATCTTGAACATTTCCTGCTGCGGGGTCTTTGGTTCCTGGATGCGGCAGGGGTAGGGGCGGATGAGCTTCGCCAGCTCCAGGATCATGGCCTTATCAGTCAGCGTCACCAGCTCCCACCTCCTCTGATGATTGGAGGAAGGCGCCTTTAAGCCTGCGTTCAGAATCCGCTCCAGCACCTCCCTGGGGATTTCCCTGTCCTCAAACTGACGAATGCTTCTCCTCTTGTCTATGACTTCGTAAAATTCCATGTTCATTCCTCCGTTTCCTGATTGACCAGCATGGCAAGATTTTTTGTAAATGTCCTCGACAGGTCGATGAGCTGCTTCTGCTCGCCGGCCGTAAACATGGACATGGCCGTGTCCTCCGCTCACGTGATATGGCGGACCACCTTTTCGCAGTAAGCGCGGCCCGCCTCCGTCATGCGGACCGTCTTGTTCCTCCTGTTTTCCGGGATCTCCGTGATGGTGACATAGCTGTCTGTCAGAAGATTTTTTATAATCGAGTTTACGGTCTGTTTCGACTGGAAGGTTCTCCGGCAGATCTCCGTCTGGGTCATTCCGTCCTTCGCGTAAAAAAGGACATTCACCACCAGAAGCGTCTTCATCAGCATGCCGTGACGCTTTGAATATTCATCGTATAGAGCGAACTGCTCGTCTCTGAATTTGCAGTAGAGATATGCATTTTTTCTGTCTTCCTGTGTCATGGCTCACCGTCCTTAGTCCATTTTTGTATAGTCAATTTCTTGACTATTATTATATACTAAAATTTATATTTTGCAAGTGGAAATGGGGTTAATCGTGTTGAAAAGAATGCATTGTTTTATAAAAATTCTCCTTTTCCGCACCCCAGACCATAATCACAGCGTCCCCTCCCGGAGCCGCTTCAATCACACTGCATCTGATCAAAGCATATCCGAAAGGGGACGCCTCAGTAAAATATTCAGTTCACCGGCCAGGTAATCAGTACCTTGAAAAGATCGGCCTCGATCTCCACCTCCAGCTTTCCTTTCTGGACCTCGGCAAAGCTCTTGGCAATCGCCAGCCCCAGGCCGGAGCCCTCGGTGTTTCTGGATTTGTCGCCGCGGACGAAGCGCTCGGTCATGTCGATGCCGTTATCGCTTAATTCCACCGCGGAAATATTTTTCATGGACACCTTTACCTGCTTCTCGTTTTTCTCGATGTCAATGTAGGCCCGGCTTCCCGGCATTCCGTACTTGACAATGTTTACAAGAAGATTTTCAAATATCCTGTAGGTCTTGTCGCTGTCCAGTTTTAAGACCACCGGCTCCTCCGGCAGGTTCCACTTAAACTCTACCTGGGAGGTGCTGATCTTGTCGTCCAGCTCCAGCCGCACCTGCTTCATCAGGCTGACGATGTCAAGATCTATGAGATTCAGCGTCACGTTGCGGCTGTTGGCTTTGCTGACCTCGAAAAGGTCCTCGATCAATACTTTCAGTCTCATGGATTTCTGCTCCAGCACCTGGATGTAGGATTTCTTCTCCTCCTCGGTGGCATTTTCGTCTTTCAATAAGTTTACATACGTGATAATCGCCGTCAGCGGCGTCTTCAGATCGTGGGACACGTTGGTGATGAGCTCCGTCTTCATGGACTGACTCTTGACCTCCTCGTCCACGGCCTTCTTAAAGCCCGCCCGGATCTTGTTGATCTGCTCTCTGAACGGCTCGAAGATTCCCAGATCCTCCTCGATCTCCGCGTCCAGATCGCCCTCGGCGATGCGGTTGATGCCATTTAAAAGGACTCTGTACTTTTCATGCATTTCCCGCCAGTATTTCCGGAGGAGGAAAAACAGCCCGATGGAATAGAGGATGAGGACAAATATACCGATCACCCAGAAGCAGGAGATCACCGCCAGTATCAAGAAGTTCACAATCACAATCTTACGGATCAGCTTCGTGGAATTGTCCTGCCAGTCCACCGTCTTCATTTCCTGGTAAAACCGGTTCCATAGGCGGAAAACCCAGCGGATGATGCCGCCGCAGACCGTCCGCTCCTTGATGTAGCGGATGGGGCCCAGGGAAATATGTTTCTTACGCAGGTGATTCCCCAGTAGAGCATGGCGTAGGCGCCCAGCCAGAACACCAGATTCGCTCCCAGCACAATGGCCTCCGACGCCTCCGGCAGAAATCCCGCCTGGACAAAGGCCGACTGGAAACCGCCGCTCATCGTGTAGTAGGCCACCTCGCAGCCCGGCGTGCCCAGAACAAAGCAGGCCCATAAGATTCCCAGAAACGACACGATCTCAAAGGGCACGCGGAATATTTTTTCCTGTCCAAGACATAAGGCTTTGAAGCAGGGAAGCACCAGCGCCGCAACTGCCACGAGCAGGCACAGGCCGTAGACAACCGCCTCATAGCCGCCGCTCCACAGAAGGTCGTAGGATCCGTAGCCGCTCTGGAAGGTATTTAACAGCGTGCCGTCCAGGCTGATGTCGATTTTCACATTCTTCGGGCCTCGAAGGGGACTCCCAGATAGGCCAGGTCATACCCGAACTCGCTGGTGACCGGGTCCTCATACTCGTACTGCAGGAGGGCGTTTGCCAGCACCTCGGCCTGCCTTGCATTGCTGCCCTCGGCCTTGTCGAGGGTCATCCGTCCCCGCTCGTCAAAATTCATCCGCAGGCTCACATATCCCGCCTCGTGTCCGGAGAGCGTCCGCTCCGTGCTGTTCTGGAGGATTTTCCCCTCCCCGTCATACATGGTGTAGACGATATGGGGAAGAAGCTGGCGGTAATTGCTCTTCCAGAGGTTTCCCAGAGCATCCAGATCCTGCTTGATGGTCTCCAGCTGCTCGCGCTCGCCATTCATATAATATGCGTAGCCGCCGTCCGTCTGCTCCTCGCTGGCCGATTCCTGTATGTCCTCCATCACAACCGCATGGTTGTTCATTTCCTCCAGCTTCTGCTGAAGGTTCGGGAGAAATACCTGGGTCGGCGTCATCATGTGGCCGGCCTCCTTCTCCGCCTGCTCCATCCAGATGGCGTACACGCAGTTCATCACCTGCGGAGCCAGGTTCTCAATCTCCCACTGCGCCTGCATCGACGCGTTGGTCTGCGTGTACTTCTTCGCCATGCGCTCCATGTACGGGTATGCCGCGATCGTGACCACCGATGCGCAGACGAGAAGCATCGTTATCAATATAATTCCCAGTTTATGCCTGTTTTTCAATCTTGTATCCAACTCCCCACACCACCTTTAAATATTTTGGTTTCTTCGGATCCAGCTCGATCTTCTCGCGGATGTTGCGGACGTGCACCATGATGGTGTCTGTGTTCACCGCCCGCTCGTTCCAGACCTTCTCGTAGATCTCATCCGCCGAGAACACGCGGCCGGGATTTCTCATCAGCAGATTCAGAATCTTAAATTCCATGGGCGTCACCTTCACGGGTTTTCCGTCCACGAACACCTCCACCGTGTCCTCGTTGAGTTCCAGGCCGCCGATCCGGTAAATGCCTGTGGTTTCCTTCTTGTCTTTTCCCAAAAGCTCCATGAATCTCCGGTACCGTCTGAGCTGGGAATTGACCCGCGCCAGAAGCTCCATGGGCGTGAAGGGCTTTGTGATATAGTCATCCGCCCCCATGTTAAGCCCCATGATCTTATCTACCTCCTCGGACTTGGCCGAGAGGAAGATAACCGGAAACTCGTACTTCTCCCGAAGCTTTATCACCATGGTGATACCGTCCATCCTGGGCATCATCACGTCCACGATGGCCAGATCCACGGTCTCCTGCTCCAGGACCTTAAGCCCTTCCAGGCCGTTTTCCGCCTGCAGGACCCGGTAACCCTGGCCCTTTAAAAAATCTCTACGCCCTGGCGTATCTCCTTATCATCCTCGACAATCAAGATAGTATTTGTATTCATAATCAACAGCCTCTCTGTGGGATTTCTTTTTCCTGACATTATGCATTATACCATGTCTACTAGCTCGTAAAAGACCTCGCCAAGTAGCCAGGTATATGTTCTCACTAGGCTCGAAAAGACCTCGCCAAGTGTTCACATAATACCACACATATCATATTTGCGCAGTTCGTCCGCACAGAGATGGAAGAAACATATGAAAAGATTGGCTGTCGTGATAAGGATCAGAACTCCGATGACGATTGTGATAATTCCGGAAATATCCATGCCCGCTCCCCCTTTCGTTGGTTTTACTATACGGGGGAAAACTAAAGAGGGGCGTGGGGGAAAACGAAAGAAATTCTAAAGAATGGGGTATTTGGGACGCTTCGGAAGGGTTGTCAACAAATTAAAAAACAGGGCTGGTTCATGGATAACGTGTCTGTGTGGCGGCTGTACGACAGCGATGATTTGGATAATCCGATGGATTTCAGCGAAGAAGATCTCCTTGCACATTATAGGAATACTCACTTTCTTTAAGAATCATCAATTTTCTCACCGGCAGGGTTCCGGGTATATTTCCGATATAAAACTGACAACTGCAGATATTTATGATTTGTATTGATGAGGCAGCTTTGCTTCGCAGGGACGCGGAATAGGAAAAGCAGCGAAAGCATCCGCCCCGCTGCTATTTTTTCATCGATACCCTTATATTCCGGCTGTAATGCGGCTCCGGCACCATCATCCGGTAGATCGTCTCGTACTCCCTCAGAATCTGCTCCGGCCTCACAAGTTCCTTCCCCAGATGCAAGATCACATACTCTGTCGCGAACACCACGGCGCGGACGCCGGTGTCTCTGGAGCCATTTTTATCGTAGAAACGGATCCGCCTGCGGCGGATCTCCCGTCAGCCTCATCGGCGGCGAACGCCGGATCCTCCGCCTCGATCAGGATTCCGCCTTTTCCGGCGCAGTCCTCCCGCAGGAAGCCAAGCATCCGGCTGCCGTGCCCGGCGGAGCGCTCATCGCTCACCGCGGCCAGATAGTCCAGAAGCACCATACCGCCGCCCCGAGGCTCCGCCACAAAGGCGTAGGCTTTCAGCCTGCCGTCCTCGAAGGAACCGTAACAGCTGTATTCTCCCCGCTCCCGCATCCGTTCGATATTTTTTAAAGGCTTCAGCTCCTGCGGAGGAAAATCCTGTTTCATATAGCGATTGTAAATGTCTCTGACCTCGTCGGATGTCAGTTCTCTGAACATCTGTCTCTACCTCCGGTTCGCCTTCTCCATGTGGACGCTCTTTCCCTTGATCTTCGCGTCCTTCATCACGCGCACGATCTCGTCCGCCTGCTCCCTGGGAACCTCCACAAATGTGTACTTGTCGTACATGTCGATACTCCCCACCAGCTTTCCGGGAATGCCGGACTCCCCGGCGATGGCCCCCAGAATGTCGCCGGGGCGTACGTTCTGGTTCTTTCCGATATTGATGAAAAGAGAAACCATGTCGTTTCCGCCGCGTCCGCCGTTTTTATAGCTTCTGCCGCCGCGTCCGCCGTTTCTTCCGCCCCTGTTTCCATAATCATCCAGATCATCCAGGGAGCGCACAGGCATCCGCTCGTCGATCAGATCCTCCATCTCATCGCCCATGGACAGGCGCAGAAGCGCCGCCGCCAGATCCATGGTCGTGTAGTCGTCCTCGAGGATTTTCTTCTCGATGATGTTTACCATGCGGGTCAGATCGGTACTCTGAATGGTCTCCTCCGCCTCGCGCAGGATCTTCTCTGCCTTGATCTCGGTCACGTCGTTTAAAGAAGGGATAGGCTGGGGGAGAATCTTCGTCTTGCAGTAGCGCTGGATGTCGCGCAGCTTGTAGACCTCTTTTCCCACCACCAGGCTGAAGGCCATTCCCTCGCGCCCGGCGCGGCCCGTCCGGCCGATGCGGTGCACGTAATACTCGTCGTCCTGGGGAATGTCATAGTTGAATACGGCCTCCACGTCGTCCACGTCGATACCTCTGGCCGCCACATCCGTGGCCACCAGAATTTCCGTGCGCCCGGTGCGGAAGCCCTTCATCACGCGGTCGCGCTGCACCTGCTTTAAATCCCCGTGAAGCCCCTCGGCAAAATAGCCGCGGCCCTGGAGCGCCTGCACCAGCTCATCCACCTGCTTCTTCGTGTTGCAGAACACCACCGACAGCTTCGGCGCGTACATGTCCAGCAGACGGCACATGACCTCCACCTTGTTCTTCGGCTTCACCTCGTAGTAATACTGGGTCACCTTCGGGACCGTCAGCTCCTTCTTCACCACTTTGACGATCTTCGGATCTTTCTGGAATTTCTTCGCGATCTGGGCGATGGCGCCTGGCATGGTTGCGGAGAACATCACCGTCTGGCGCTCCTCGGGAAGCTGGCTTAAAATGGTCTCCATGTCCTCCAGAAATCCCATGTTCAACATCTCATCCGCCTCATCCAGAATCACCGTGTGCACGCGGTCAAACTTGATGGTCCCGCGTCTCATGTGATCCATGACGCGGCCCGGGGTTCCAATGACAATCTGGGTTCCCTCCTTAAGGCCGCGGATCTGGCGCACGATGTCCTGTCCGCCGTAGATCGGCAGAATCTTGATTCCGTGCATGTATTTGGAAAGTTTTCTGATCTCGTCGGCCACCTGGATCGCCAGCTCTCTGGTGGGGCAGAGGGCGATGGCCTGCAGTTTCTTGCTCCTGGGGTCGATCTTCTGGAGCAGCGGAATGCCGAAGGCCGCCGTCTTTCCCGTCCCGGTCTGCGCCTGGCCGATGATATCCAGACCTTCCATCTGCAGCGGGATGGCCTGCGCCTGGATCGGCGACGGCTCCTCGAATCCCATGTCCGTCACCGCCCGCAGCAGGCGGTCGTCCAGCATAAGCTCGTCAAATCTGATTGTATCCATATCTATTCCTTCCTACTTACATTTTACTATGCTTTTGATTTTCTAATCGTGTATGTTTTCCGAAATTCTGAAATTCCGAAAAAACAGAGAATCACGGCCCACAAAAAATACCGTTCTTCTCTGTTTCTCGCAAGGATAGACTATAGCAGATTTGAGGAGAGATGTCAAGATTTCAAAAAAATCTCAAGTTCTCTTTTAAAACGTCAAAACCACCTTCCCAGCCCCGCTGTCCTTATCAGCCAGCACGGCGAAGGCCCGTTCAAACTCCTCTGCCGGGAAATGTGCGTGGTGAGACGGTCCACCTGCCTTAAATGATCCGGCAGCAGCGTGACCACCTCCGGGAACTTCTGATACTGGTGCCTGGTTCCCAGAATCGTCAGCTCCTTTGCATTAACCGCCCTGAAATCTACCGGAACCGGCTCCGGGCCATAGGTCATGGCAACCAGGCGGCCCGCCGGCGACAGCAGCGCGATGGAATCCTTGAGAAGCGCCGGAACACCGGCGGCCTCGAAAATCACATTCACGCCCTCGCCGCCAGTGAGCTCATCCACAACTTTTCCCAGATCCTGTTTCAGCGGATTTACCATATAATCTGCCCCGAACTCCGCCGCCATAGCCAGGCGTTTTTCATTGGGCTCGGAGACAATGACTTTTGCCCCGCGGCTCTTCGCCACGTCGGCGACAATCAGTCCGATGGGGCCCCGCCGTGAACCAGCGCCCAGTCCCCCCGGCTTCACATCTCCCCGCCAGTTGGCCTGGGCCCCGATGGTATAAGGTTCACAGAGCGCCGCCTGGACAAAACTCATACGGGCTGTGTCATACTTATATACCTGGGATCGCTTCACCACCGCATAGTCCCGGAACGTTCCGTCCACCGAACATCCCAGCACCTTCAGCTCCCGGCACACATTGTGGTGCCCGCTGCGGCATGCATAGCAGGTACCGCAGTAGGTGATGGGCTCAAACACGACGCCGTCCCCGATCTCCAGATCATTCACATTGCCTCCTACGGCCTCGATCACCCCGGCGGCCTCATGCCCCGGTACCACCGGATACACGGCATAGGGATTGGTTCCGTGGGCCACATGCACGTCAGAACCGCAGATTCCCGCCGCCTTCACACGCACAAGCACCTGATCCGGCTCCGTAATCCTGGGCTCCGGCACCTCCAGAAGCCTCATTTCTCCCGGTTTTGTCACCGTAATCGCTCTCATTTTCAAGCCCCCTTATCAGATTCCCGGACAGGACAGGAAACCGCCGTCCACTGCAATCACCTGCCCTGTTATATAGCCGGACAGCTGCGGATCCGCAAAGAATTTAAGCGCCCCCACCAGCTCCTCCGGCTCCCCCAGCCTGCCCATGGGCGTCCTGTGAATCACGTGGTCATAGCGGGCCGTGTAGCTTCCGTCGGGATTTACATACATGTCATGATTCAGAGGAGTTAAGAAATACCCCGGCGCCACGGCGTTAACTCTGACCTTTCCATACTCATTGGAAATGTAATTGGACAGCCATCGGGTAAACATATCCACGGCGGCCTTGCTGGAGGCGTAGGCCGGGACCATGCTGAGGGCATCGTAGGCCGCCATGGAAGTAATATTTATGATCGAGCAGCCCTCGCGGCCCACCATATCGACAGCAAACACCTGGCAGGCCGTAAACGTCCCCAGCCAGTTGACGTTCATCACCTTTAAAAGACGGCTCCCGTCCAGGTTAAAAAGTGTGCGGCTCTCATCATCCGTCTCTGTGCCCAGCTCATCTCCGGGCTCATAAGCTTCTTTGGTCGTCTTGGCCAGCGGATCCTGTATTCCTGCACAGTTAATGAGCACATCACAGGCCCCGAAGGTCTCCCTCACATTCCTGCGGGCCGCCTCCAGTGAGGCCTTGTCTGTGACATCACAGGAAAATGCAGCCGCCCGGCCGCCGGATGCACGGATCTCCTCCGCCACCCGGCCGGCAGCTTCCAGATTAAAGTCCAGAATCGCGACCTTCCTCCCGTCTTTAGCGAACTCCTTCGCAAAAATACTCCCCAGGCCTCCGCCGGCCCCTGTGATCACTACCACCTGTTCCATATTTCTCAAGTCCTTTCACAATCAGTCTAAAATTCCCGGTATAAACAGCGTAACTGCCGGAACAAAGGATACCAGCGCCAGCACTACCAGGCTGGCGATAAAGAATGGCACGGTCGCCTTAAACGCCTTAAATGCAGATACCTTTCCAATCTGTGCCGCAGTACATACGCACATTCCCACCGGCGGCGTCGTGAGTCCCAGCATCAGGTTCAGAATCGCCATCAGCGCAAAGTGCACCGGATCCATTCCCACAGCCGTGGCTACGGGCAGTAGCACCGGGAAAGTAATCAGAATCGCCGCCAGGCTTTCCATGAACATTCCCACAAATAAAAGTACAATGTTGATCAGAATAATAACCGCAAACCGGTTGTCAGTGACGCTTAAAATCGCAGTGGCCACCATCTGCGGGATGCGCTCCGCCGTCAGAATGTACGCAAACACATTTGCCAGACCGATAAGGACGATAATTCCCGCGCAGGCCCGGATATTTTCCCATACAATACGGGGCACGTCCCTAAGCGTGATTTCGCGGTAAATGAAAACACCCACAATCAGCGCATACACACAGGTCACGATGGAAGCCTCCGTGGGAGTAAAGATTCCCGTAAGGATTCCCCCAAGTAAAATAACCGGCATTAAGATTGCCCAGATGGCATCTTTCGTGCATTGCCACCTCTGCGGCCAGGTGCGTCTCTCGTGCTTCGGATACCCCCGCTTCACGGAGATATAATAGGTCGGCACGCAGAGCACCAGCCCCAGAAGAATGCCGGGGATGATTCCGGCCTGGAACATTTTCCCGACGGAAATGCTCACGCAGGAACCGGCAATTACCATGGGCACGCTGGGCGGGATGATGGGGCCTACCACGGAGGACGCTGCGGTCACAGCGACGGAGAAATCGTCGTCGTAGCCATCCTCCACCATGGCCGGGATCAGCATACTCCCCAGGCTGCACACATCGGCAATGGCCGTTCCGGAAATTCCGGCAAACACCATGCTGGCAACGATATTTACCAGCGCCAGACTGCCAGTAAAATGCCCCAGGAACGCGTTGCAGAAATCCAAAATTCTTTTTGTGATTCCGCCGCCGTTCATCAACGCACCGGCCAGCATGAAGCCGGGAATGCATAAAAGCGTGAAGGAATCCATGCCTGCGTAGAATTTCTGGGCGATTACCGTCAGCGGGATATCGTTCATAAACAGGTAAAAGAGCGAGGAGCAGCCCAGGGAAAACGCGATCGGCACGCCCATCAGAAGCAGTATCAGAAACAGTATAAACATCGCGGCTACCATCGTTTATTTCTCCCCCTCTCCCATCATTTTTATCTCAGAACCGATTTTTCCGAACGCATAGAGACACGTGAGGGCGAAAATTCCCACCGGCACAAAATAGAAGATCCACATGCCAAGCTGCAGGGACGAGGACACGCTTCGGAATCCGTTCTTAAAAAGCGTAAACGCCTGCTTTGCCGCCACTGCACTGAATACCATGATGCACAGATTTACAAGGATATTCACAATATGGGCCGTCTTTCCTTTTAAATTTGCCGTCACAATATCGATCTCCGCATACTCCCTGTACTTGATGGCCATAGGGGCCCCAGCATAACCGTATACATGAAGAACAGGCGGGTCAGCTCGTCCGTCCATGGCGCGGAAATGCCGGGAGTATAGCGGGTGGTCACCTGGACCAGCACGCAGAAGCTGACCAGGCCGAAGCAGACGGCAGACAACACATGAAAACACCGATCTATGATTTCCGTAAATTTTTTCATATGGTTGTTCCACCTTTCAGACTGTTACGCGCAGCCATGCTATGAATCCGCTTCAGACAGCGCGCAGATTTCCTGGTACATCTCCCAGAGTCCGCCGCCCTGCTCTTCCAGATACTGCTGGATCACAGGCATCATGGCTTCCTTCATGGAATCTCTGTCAACCTCAGAATTTACCTTCATTCCGGCGTCGATGAGCTTCTGGAGATACTCGTCCCTGTGCTCAAAGTAGTAGTCGTTGACCCACTGCTGCATCTCGGCGGAGGTCTCGTCAAGCCAGCCTTTCATTTCCTCGTCGAGATCGTTGTAGAGATCCGCAGCAATCAGGTTCAGAATTGCGGAGTACACATGATCCGTCTGATTTACATACTCCTGCACCTCGTAAAAACTGTTATCGTAAATCATGTCGTAAGGATTCTCCTGCATCTCCACCACGCCCTGGCTCAGCGCGTTGAAGGTCTCACCCAGCGCGATGGAGGAGCATACGGCCCCCGCGCTGTTCCACATGTTGGTGTGAAGCGCCACACCGGACATGCGCATCTTTTTACCCTGCAGATCCGCCACGGAATTGATCGGCACGTTGGAGGTCAGCTCTCTCGGCCTCTGAGCTGGTACCAGAGCACGTGATAGCCCGCGTCGTCAAAGTCCTGCATGATGGAAGCGCCGATGTCGCTCTCCAGCATCTTCTGTACATCCTCCTCAGAATTATAGGCCAGGGAGCCTCAAGAAGCGTCGCGCTGGGCGCATAGCCGTTGAACGATCCGCCGGACATGGTCATGTCGGTGGTTCCCATCAGCATACCAGCCAGCGAGTCAGCCTCGGATCCAGAGGTACTGGACGGATAAATTTCCACCTGGAACGTCCGCCGGATTTCTCCTCCAGCCTGTTCTTAAACTCCGTGGCCGCCAGTCCCCACGGATGATCCAGGGAAACGGTCAGATCGTATTTTAATGTCACCGTCTCGCCGGAGGATGCAGACTCTCCCGCTGCCCCCGCCGCATCACCGGATGCCTCTGCGCCGGAGCTTTCCGGGCCGGCTGCCGCTGTATCCGCCGGGGCGGACGAACCTCCTCCGCAGGCTGCAAGCATGGACGCTGCCAGGATAGCTGTCAAAAGCACTGATAATTTCTTTCTCATAATGTTTCCTCCTTGTGTTGAATGTGTTGTGTATGTCTTACACGTGCTGGGTCAGTTGGTTACCTGGAAGTTAAAATCCGCGGATCCGGTCAATGCAGACAGCGTAGTCGTCGTCCTGGAAAACAGCTCCTGTTTTCCAAGCACAAACCCCTCCACCCCGCAGTTATGATACAGATCGCCGATTACCTCTCTCGTCGCTCCGCCGTCCAGAAGCAGGTGATATGAATATCCCTTTTTCTCCCGGTACTCGTTCAGCTCAATAAATTTCTGTCTCGTGTAGGGCATGAAGTCCCTTCCTGCAAATCCGGGATTCACAGCCATAATCATCACATAGTCGGTGATGGGAAGCATGTCCTTTACGCTCTCCAGAGACGTGCATGGATTTAAGATGAGCCCTGTCTTCTTTCCCTTCATCTGAATCAGCTCCAGTGTGGCTGACGGGATCAGCTCCGATTCCGGGTGAATGTAGATGATATCCGCCCCGGCATCCGCCACCCGCTCCACATAGCGGTGCGGATTCATCACCATCATGTGACAATCGATCAGCCTGTGATGCCCCTGGTCAGTAACACGCCTTATCATCTCCAGCTCCCGCAGGGACATACCGAAATTGTGGACGAACGAACCGTCCATCAGATCCACATGGTAGATATCCATGTCCGTGGCATCCAGCTTCTCCACTTCCTCGCGGATGTTGTCGATGGGAAGATTTAAAATAGAGGGGCATAATATTTTGCGTCGTTTTTCCATGTCTGCTTCCTCCCTTTCCAAACTGTATACTAGTTTTTCTTTTAATTTCAGTATACATATTGCAGAGCAAAAATCAATATGCTTTTCTCTTTTCTATGTTTTATACGAAAGATTTTTGATTTTATGTGCATATTGCATAAAATATCTGGAATTATTTTGCTTTTATTGGGAAATATTTGCAGATTGTTTTGATATTTTCCAGAGAACTCGAAGAGATTGAGCACCATTTTCTGTGTTAATACAGTGTTAATTATTCGTTTATTTTCTAGTATACAATATGCATTTTACTAGATGGTTAATTAAATATTTAACGATATTTC
Organism: Clostridia bacterium UC5.1-2E3; assembly: GCA_001304875.1. Classification (GTDB taxonomy): domain Bacteria; phylum Bacillota; class Clostridia; order Lachnospirales; family Lachnospiraceae; genus Ventrisoma; species Ventrisoma faecale. Next base: position 132,086 of record BBZO01000005.1, on the reverse strand, counting down.
CTCATAATACCGAAATACTGTATACTAGTTTTATCTGTAAACTTAATTATTGGTCCAGGAAGTGCGGATTGCATTTTTCAGCAGAATACGATATGATTTTCTTTAGAATATTTGACAGCCGATTTCACGAAACGGCAGGGAAGGAGTCTTCTCACATGTTAAAAGCAGAAACTGCGCCGGCCAATTTTACAACGACAATCTACCAGTATTTGTGGCATGAGATCTCCACTCTCAAGCTTTTGCCGGGCACGAAACTAAGTGAGGCGAAACTGGCAAGGAAATTCAACTGCAGCCGCGTGCCGGTCCGCGAAGCAGTCCATCTCCTGGTGAAGGAAGGAGCGTTGGAGGCCCGCCCAAAAATCGGGAGCTTTGTCACCTATATCGATCTGGAGCACCTGGAGCGCATCCGCTACCTGCGGGAAGCTCTGGAGTGCAAAATTATCCTGGAGGGCTGCAAAAAAAATCTGTTTGACCCGATTATTCCCTACCTTGACGACCTGATCGCCAGACAGCGGGCATATATCAATGCGTCTGCATTTGAGCTGGCGTTTCAGCTGGATACGGAATTTCACCGTATTTTCTACAATCTGACGCATAAGGAGTTCGTTCTCTCCCACACCGGGGAAAGCGATATCCATTACCTGCGCGCCAGACTGGTGGCGCTTCGCTACGATGATCCCACCGCACTCCCTCTCCAGCACCAGGCCATCGTGGATGCCCTGGTCGCCCATGATGAGAAGGGGCTGCAGGAGGCGATTCTTCTGCATCTGAACAATATCAACGTCACCTACGCCACGCGGCTGCCAGATTCGGAAAAGTGGATGTTTACGAATGGGGAGTTTGTGTAGAGGGGGGCTGAAAGAATAGAAGGCAGTCTGCGATTTTTAGGGGGACTGCCTTTTGCTGCGCGGGATTTGCTCTCGAATCTGATCAGTAACTTCTAAGCGCTCGCCAGAAAATGCAGCGTTTAATTCCCTTCATAACTTCTGATCTTAACAATTTCATGTTCTTTCAACCTGCCGCGTTTTTCCACCGTCGTATCCCCGTTGTCTTTTACAAAAAATTTGGCCGAGCCGGATTCTGTAAGTTTCCCGTCACTCACATGAACATGCATCGCTTCGACAATACAATGCGACGTATAATACAAATAATACCCACACATATTGTCCGTCTTTCGTATATGCATACCCATTTATAATCATATCTGCTGCATCAGCCACTTTTTTTATATCAACCATTTTTTCTCTTCACTTTCTTTATCTTTTCAACAAATTCGTCACTATCTATATGAAGATTTTTTAAAATAGGAACCAGATCAATATATTCCTCAACTTCTCCAACGGTATTGTATTGCGCCATAACGACAATATAACCTTTATCCCACTCTAAAACTTTGGTATATCTTTCAAGTTTGGGGGATGTCATAAATTTTACAACCGTATTACCGTAAGTAAATACTGTATATTTTCCGTCATTACTTAGTATTGCCTCCGTTGACATGTCCTTCACCTTCCATACAAACCAAAGATGCCCCAGCGGCACATCCTTCCCCGCCAGGCATCTCTCCCTCTATCCAAACAATTCCGTAGAATAATACCTGTCTCCGCTGTCCGGCAAAATCGCCACGACAGTCTTTCCCTCATTCTCCGGCATCGCCGCCAGCTCCATGGCCGCAGAAAGCGCTGCGCCGGACGAGATTCCCACCAGGATTCCCTCCGTCTTCGCCAGCAGCTTCGCAGCCGCAAACGCTGCGCCGTCCTCCACGCGCATCACCTGGTCGTACACCTGGCGGTTCAGCACTGTGGGAACAAATCCGGCTCCGATGCCCTGTATCTTGTGGGGACCAGCCTGTCCGCCGGAGAGCACCGGGGACGCCGCCGGCTCCACGGCCACCACCCGGATTTCCGGCTTTACAGATTTCAAGTATTCGCCGGTTCCGGTTATGGTGCCGCCGGAACCCACCGCGGACACCAGTATGTCCACATTTCCGTCCGTATCCTGCCAGATTTCCGGGCCGGTGGTCTCCCGGTGGGCCTTCGCGTTGGACGGATTGTCAAACTGGGCGGCAATAAAGCTTCCAGGAATTTCCCCCGCCAGCTCCTCCGCCTTCGCCACGGCTCCGGCCATTCCCTTCGCGCCCTCCGTCAGCACAATCTCCGCGCCGTAGGCTTTTAAAATATTTCTGCGCTCCACGCTCATGGTCTCCGGCATCGTGAGAATCAGATGATAGCCCTTGGCGGCCGCCATGATCGCCAGACCGATTCCCGTATTCCCCGAGGTCGCCTCGATGATCGTAGCGCCAGGTTTGATCTTTCCCGCAGCCTCCGCGTCCTCCAGCATATATTTTGCCGCGCGGTCCTTGACGCTTCCTGCCGGGTTTAGATACTCCAGCTTTAAAAGCAGGCGCGCCTTCAACTGTTGTTTCTCCTCCACAGCCTTCGCCTCCATCAGCGGCGTTCCTCCGATCAGCTGCGCAACGGACTGATAAATATGTTCCATGGCCTTCACACCTTTCCATATGATTTATGTTTGAGAATACACTTTTTCCCGGAGACTGTCAACCGTATGCATGAATACGGACTTAAATATTTGTATAAGCACAGGATCAAATATTTTTCTTGCACTGCCTTCCGAAATATGCTATTCTGATTTTACTTTCAAGCGGCATTCTGCCGGCTTTGATTCTTATTTCTTTACATTCTATTTTTCTCGGTATAATTTTCACCCGATGTTCCCTTTATTGGAAAAGGAGGCACAAATGAAACAATTTCACACGATTTTTGACCGTGTCGCCAAACGCTGTCTTTCTCTGTCCCCCAAAACCACGATCCGGCTGATCAATGGCCTGTACGGCACAGATTACCCGCTGGACAGTCCCGTGGAATACAACTGGACCGAGCACACCTCGGACGATCTCAGGCGCACGCTGGCCGACACCATCATAACCGTCGGGACCGTCAAAAGCTATCACGTGGAGTTCCAGATGTCCGAGGACGGCGATCTGATTCTGCGCATGTTTGAGTACGGCCATCGGCACGCCGTGACCAAACGCGGCGGGAAGATGGAGCTTCATTTTCCCAATCCGCTGATTCTGTACCTCTACGAGGACTGCCGGGCGCCGGACACGCTGGAACTGCCGGTCATTTTCGGAGACCAGGGGAGTTTTACATACCGCGTGCCGGTCATCCGCTACCAGGAGCTCTCCCGCGAGGAGCTGGCCCGCAGAAATCTCCTGGCACTGGTTCCCTTCCAGCTCCTGAAGCTGCGAAAACGGATACAAAAAGAACGCTCCGCTGAGAACATCGAAGCGTTGAAATCACTCATCACCGATGATATAATCGGAAGTATCAACAACGGTCTAACCGAAGAGGTCATCACCGCCTCCGAAGGCCAGAAACTGAAGCTGATGGCTCTGCAGATCTACAGACGCCTGTTTTCCAAATATAAGGAGGAAGGATCCATGAAAGAAATCGACGATATGACCGAGGAAGCTATGATTCTGGAAATCGATATCATTGAACAGCGGCATCGCAGAGAGCTGGAAAACAGCGAACGCAAATTCCAGGCTATGAAACTCATGTTTAAAGGTCTGCCCGACCAGGAGATCTCCGAGCAGACCGGATTTTCTCTGGCCGAGCTGGAGGAGCTGCGCGGGGCTTGATTCCCCGCGCCCTCCGTTATTCATGTTATCTTTTCATTTTCATCTGCCCCCGTTCTGTTCCCTAAACAATTACGTTCCCCGTGCCGGCTGTAGTCCCTCATTCTGCAGCTGTAAACATCGAGCACCAACGGTTCTCCCTTCACATGGTAGGAAAAAGACTCCTCCACTCCGGAATCAGTCACCGTTCCCAGGATTTCAAATATTTTAACCTGACGCCAGAAGTCTTCCAAATGTCCCTTAAAATGTCGTGCATCAAAACAATAGTTCCACGCCTCTGGATACTGCCGGGCCAGCTCTTTTTTCGACCGGCTCCCATCCTTAAAGCTGAAAAAGGATCCCACCGCACAGGTATCCTCGTGAAAATACTGTGCCAGTGCCTCCGCCGCATAGCCTTGATGAAAAAAGGCATACTCATTAGAGGAATCCAGATCAATATAATAATCCACACAATGATGCTTCAGCGGAAGAATATGGCTCCCCGCCGCAATGTACAAAATATTTAAATTCATTCCCCGTTTATCGATCAGCTCCTTATAGACTGCGATTACCTCTGGATACTTGTCTGTAAGAATATAGTATGCTTTGGGATTTAAACTATCAATGCTGGAATAACAGAAACAATAATTATTGACAAAATCTTCAAGCACCACTTTTCCATCGGTATTCTGCAGCGATAACTGGTTGGAAATCCAGTGATAATCTTTCTGAAAAAGGCTTATAAGCTCCGGACTCATCATGCGGTAACAGTTTCTCTCCGGATCAGGGCCATCGTATATACTGATATCTCCGGGACTTCCAATCACGATTCCGTTTTCGATCTTTGCCCTGTATCCACAAGCACATTTTAACGCCCCCGACCATAGCTGCTGCCCCTCAATCACAGCATTCTCCACACTAAGCTGTGCCTGGCAGTGCGGGCAGGCTAATAATGACAAAAACTGCAGCGGCATCCCACTTTTTCGCACCGTCATCTTTTTCAGATATTCCCTGGTCGTCATGATATCACGATTCAGACGGGAAATTACCGCATCCGTCTCCTCCCGCTCGTGTTCCAGAAAGCTTTTCTGCGTTTCCAGAATCTTCACGTAGTCACCGGCTTCTTCCACACTGTTCAAATGACTCAGGCGGTACAGCGACAAAAGCCTGTGTATTTCCTTGATTGAAAAACGATAGGATTTTAACCGCTGGATCAGTTTCATATCCTCTAAGTCTTCCTCACCGAACACATATCTTCCGTTTTTAACTTCCGGAATCAACAGGCCCAGATTAATATAATACCGCACGGTTTCCGGCTGCAGACCAAATACAGCGCCAAACTGTCCAATTTTCATATCCTTCCTCCTATTTCCCTTATAGATCCAGGATTTACAGGGGACAATTTCTATAGTGCACTATAGAACTTCGTTTTTATCCAAATATATCACACAATATATAGTTAAATCAATAATTTTCCGAAAATTTTTGTTTATTCCCTCTTGATCTACAGTATAATTCATCTGATATTCTTATATTAACAATAATTCTATCTAAAGGAGGAATGGATATGGTATCTTTTGGGAGTTGTTTTATTTTCCTGCTTCCGCTGTGGAGCAGCATTGTCATCGCGTTTCTCTATTACAAGAAAGCCAATTTATGAGGGGGGTGTAAAATGTGATTATCAGTGTTATTGTATTTGCTCTCTATCTCCTGGTACTGGTAGGCGTTGGAGTCGTCACTTATCTTCGGACAAAATCCTACTCCGATTACAACCTGGCCGGCCGTTCTAACAACAAATGGGTAGCTGCCATATCCGCCGAGTCTTCGGATATGAGCGGATGGCTTTTGATGGGACTTCCGGGAGCTGCCTATGCCTCTGGGTTTGCGTCCATCTGGACGCTCATCGGCCTTATTTTCGGTACCATGCTCAACTGGATGTTTATCGCCAACCGGCTGCGCATCGCCAGCGAAGTGTTCGATGTTTACTCGATTACAGAATTTTTGAACGCCGGGTGGGAGACAAAAAAGGACATGTGGGCTTGGTAGCCGGAATCGCCGTCATCGTCTTTATGATCATTAATGCCTCCGCCGAAATCATTGGAAGCGGTAAACTTTTAAATGCTATTTTCGGCCTGGACTATTCTGTGGGAATTGTAATCGGTCTGGCAATCATGATGATCTACACCTTCCTTGGCGGATACATGGCAGTAAGCTGGAGCAATCTTTTCCAGGGGACGCTCATGTTCTTTGCCCTGCTTTTTGTCCCCATCGCGGTCATTGTAAAAATCGGAGGCCTGGGGCCATCTCTGGAAACTCTCTGGCAGAGCAGCCCGCAGCTATTTGATTTCTTCAATCATACCACAGGCTGGGAGGCTGTCTCCATCGTTCTGGGAGGTCTGGGGATCGGAGTATGCTACTTTGGCATGGTCCATGTGCTGACCTGTTTTATGTCCATAAAAAAGAGCAGCGAAATCAAGGACTCTACCTTTATCGCTACTACCTGGGTCAGTATTTCCTCTTACGGCGCGGTGCTGGTCGGCATTTTAGGCGCGTGCCTGTTTCCCACCATCGCTGACCCGGAGCAGGTTTTCTTCAGCCTGGGGAGCACCTATTTCCCGCCTTATCTGCTTGGTTTATTTGCAGCTACAGTGATGGCGGCAATCCTGTCCTCCGTGAGCGCTTACATCATCGTTGCATCCTCGGCGTTCGGAGCCAATATCATCCGGCATTACGGCAAAAATATGGATGACAAAAAGATCGTTGCTCTGCAGCGCGGCGCCGTGATCGTGATCTCTCTGCTGGCGTTTCTCATGTCCTTAAATCCGACGTGGTCTTTGCCGTCGCGTTGCTGGCATCCGCCGGACTGGGAGCCACCTTCGGGCCGCTGGTCATTTTCAGCCTTTACAGCCGGCATGTAAATAAAACTGGCGCTATTTTAAGTATGATTTCCGGTCTTCTGACCGTAATCATATGGTATTACAGCGGTATGTCGGCCTACATCTATGAAGCAATCCCTGGAATCCTCGTCAGCTCTCTGGTTCTCTGGATCGCCACCTCCCTCTCTGGAGGCCCCGACAAGGAATCTGTGGAAACCTATGAGCGGTTCATCCGAATTTTAAAACATAAAGGAGAATAAAAATGGCATATATTTTCATTCCAACCGACCGAATCGGCCTGTTTTCCTGCCAGGAAAGTATAAGCAATACCGCGGCTGCCGTCAACGCGCTTCTCCGGCACGGCATCCCCGTCAACTGGCATACGAAGGGATTCCGCCTGGAGCCAACGAAACGCTGGCCGGAGGGCCATTACTACCAGAGCGGCTTTTCCATCGACCCCGATACATGCCAGGAAACAGCCCTTAGAATTTTGAACGAGAACAACATAAAATACGAGCAGGTCAATACCCTGCCCGAAACTCCTCTCACGATCATCACAAATAAAATCGCGCTATATGACGGAAGCGGTGCCGGCGCAGAATTTTCCGGCCCTCTGGTCGAGGTTTTGAATGCCGGCGGCTTTTCCTTTGACTACATCAGCGATGAACAGATCCGTCAGGGCGGCCTGGACGCTTATGATATTTTTCTGGTTCCCGGAAGTCCCGACGCTGGCGAATGCTACTATGCCGGCCTGGGCGACTTAGGCTACGATAAAATACGGGACTTTATCAAAACCAAAGGCCAATATATGGGGATCTGCGGCGGCGCTTATCTCCCCCTTACCCGCCGAGACCCCGGCCAATCCTTACTGGCTGAACCTTCTGGATGCCACGGAACGGGAAGATCTTGACTACTGGCGCAGCGGGAGTGCATTTGTCCAGTGCCGCATTGATCATAGCTCTCACCCAGTATTTTCCGGGATCGCCATCGGAAAGAGCACCAGCATGAACCTGGTCTACTGGGAAGGCCCCGCCATACGGATCTTCGGAGAAAATGTCCGGCCTCTGGCTCATTTCGAGCACATGCTTGCCAGCGGCTGCGGCCCCAACGTCCCCTATTGGGACCTCCAGGACAACCAGATGGCCGCCGAAGCTGTAAAAGAATACTATAATCCCCTTACCCAGGAGCGCTTCGATACACTTTTAAAAAACACTGCAGCCATCGCTGAGGGAACTGTCGGAGACCATAAAATCCTGCTGTTCTCTCCGCACCCGGAAATGGGAAACACAGGCTACGGTCCCCGGAAAGACAGCCTCAACTTTCTCTTGATTTTCAATGGTCTTTTCTATCTTTCCTGCCGATAACCCCAATGGGCGGCAACGCAAACACCCCATTTGCACTGCCGCCCATTCTCTCTACAACTTTATCTTCGCCAACGCCTCCGCCAGCGCACTGTTCCCCATCTGCTCCTCTTTCTTCTGCTGGTTCATATACCTGGCCACGTCCTTCTTGGACACGCCGGCGCCTTCCTTCTTCCGGCGTTCCTTGAACGCGCTCAGCTTCTCCTTGTACCCGCAGGAGCACACGAATACCTGGCCGTCGCCTTTGCCGCGAAGCTCCATCTTCTTGTGGCAGTTGGGGCACCGGGCGTGGAGGTGCGGGCCACGGTCTCCCGGTAGCCGCACTCTCTGTCCTGGCAGACCAGCATCTGGCTGTTCTTTCCCTTCACCGAGAGCATCCGTTTCCCGCACTGCGGGCATTTGACGTTTGTCAGATTGTCGTGGCGGAACGCGCCCTCGCCCGCCTTGATCTGGCCGATCAGCTCCTTCGAGTACCCGCGGATATCCCGCATAAATACCTCCCGGCGCAGCTCGCCGCGGGAGATTCTGGAAAGCTTCATCTCCCACTGGGCCGTCAGCTCCGGCTTCTTTAAATCCTCCGGCACCAGCTCTAAAAGCTGCTTTGCCTTGGAGGTGAGATAAATGTCCTTCCCCCGCTTCTCCAGCAGAAAGCTGGAAAACAATTTCTCAATGATGTCCGCCCCGGGTGGCCACGGTCCCCAGCCCGCCGGTCTCTCCCAGCGTGCGCACCATGTCCTTATCCCTGGAATCCATGTATTTCACCGGATTTTCCATCGCCGAGAGAAGAGTCGCCTCGTTGAACGGCGCCGGCGGCTTCGTCTTCCCCTCCGTCACCGCGACCGTAAGGCGGGGGAGCGCATCGCCCTGCGACAACTCCGGAAGCGTCTGGGGCGCAAGCCGTTCCATGCCATAGCCGCCATCTCCTCCGCCCATCTCATCCTCCGGATCACCGATGACGGAACCGCCTGCCCAGCCTGCGCCGTCCGCGCTCTCGTAAACCGCCTTCCAGCCCGGCTTCTGCACGATATTTCCGCGGGCCGCAAATGTCTCGCCGCCCACGTCCACGCGGAGGCTGGTCTGCAGATACTCACAGGCGGGTAGAGCACCGCCAGGAAACGTCTCACAACCAGGTCGTAGATCCGCCGCTCATCCACCGTCATATGGTCTAACTGCACATACTGCTCCGTGGGAATAATCGCGTGGTGGTCACTCACCTTCCTATCGTCCACAAACGACGGCTTCGCCGTGATGTTCTGATTCAGAAGCGCCCCGGCCAGTTTCCTGTAAGGCCCGGTGCCACAGGCGCGCAGGCGGTCTTTGATGGTGGGAACCACATCGCTGCTCAGATACCGCGAATCCGTCCGCGGGTAGGTCAGCACCTTGTGATTCTCGTAGAGCCTCTGCATAATGTTTAAGGTTTCCTTGGCCGAATAGCCGAACCGGCTGTTGGCCTCCCGCTGAAGCTCGGTCAGATCGTAGAGCTGGGGCGCGTATGTTTTTTCGGCGTCTTCTTTATCTCGCTCACGGTGCCGTTCTGGCCGCGGAGCGCAGCCGCCAGCGCCTCGATCCGCTTTTTGTCAAAACTGCGGCTGGATTTCGTTTTCCCGTCCTGCCACGTGAGCGTCAGCGGCATCCCGGCGCACCGGGCCGTCATCCCGTAGTAGGACTCTGGCTTAAACTCCCGTATCTCCCGCTCCCGTCTGGCAATCATGGCCAGGGTCGGGGTCTGGACGCGGCCGCAGGAAAGCTGGGCGTTGTATTTGCATGTCAGCGCCCTGGTGGCGTTGATGCCCACCAGCCAGTCGGCCTCCGCCCGGCACATGGCCGCGTCATAGAGGTTGTCGTACTGACGGCCGTCTTTCAGATTCTCAAATCCCTCGCGGATGGCTTTGTCGGTCACCGAGGAGATCCAGAGGCGTTTGATGGGCTTCTGGTTTCCTGCCTTCTTTAAAATCAGCCGCGCCACCAGCTCGCCTTCGCGGCCAGCATCGGTGGCGATAATGATCTCCCCCACGTCCCCCCGGTGAATCTGGGATTTGACTGCCTGATACTGCTTGCCGGTCTGCCGGATGACCTCCAGCTTAAAGGGCTCCGGCATCATGGGCAGATCCTCCATTTTCCACTCCTTGTATTTTGGATCGTAGTCCTCCGGATCCGCCAGCTCCACCAGGTGGCCCAGGCCCCAGGTGACCACATAGCGGCCGCCCTCGATAAACCCGTTTCCATTTTTCGTGCATTTTAAAACCCGGGCGATATCCCGGGCGACGGAGGGTTTCTCCGCAATGACCAATGCTTTCATATTTCCCTATCCTTCTTTTTCTTCGCTGATCCGTGCCTCCATGATGGCGCGAAGCTCATCGACAATGCGGCCCACGGTCTTTCCCGCCTCATCGATCGTAATGTCGGCGTATTTCTCATAGTAGACCTTCCGCTCGTTGTAGAGGTCACGCAGTGTCATGCCTTCCTTCAGAGCCACGCCGCGGTCCACCAGGTCTCCCAGCCTCCGCTCCAGCGCGCGGTAGCTGAGTTTTAAATAGACCACCACGCCGATGTCCTTCAGATGCTCCATGGCCTCTTTCCCATAAATGACGCTGCCGCCGGGGGCAATAACGGAGCGCTCCACATCGAGTCCCGCGTTGACGCGGTTTTCCACCTCTAAAAATCCGTCCATTCCCTCGTCGGCGATGATCTCCTTCAAAAGCCGCTTTTCCTGCTCCTGTATGACGATATCCACGTCCACAAACGAGTATCCCAGCCGCTTGGCCAGCAGAACGCCCACAGTGCTCTTGCCGGCCCCCGGCATACCAATCAACGTAATGTTATTCTTTTTCATCCTGCTCCATTCCTTTTCTGTCCGTACTTTCCGCGGCGCTTCCTCCCCGCCGGAAGATTCTTCGGCGCCTTTTTCACGCTGTAGCCGAAGGTGCCGAGCAGTGCGCCCAGCCCATAATACTCGCCGTGGGAGTAGACGATGGGCTTCGCCTTCCCCAGATGGAATTTGCCCTTCTCATCCAGGTATTTCTCATCGATATCCACGGCCTTCACCTCGGCGATAAACATGTGGTGGGAGCCCAGCTCCTCCACCTTCACCACCTGGCACTCGATATTCACCGGGCTCTCAGCCACCAGCGGCACATCCACAGCGGACGCCCGCTGCGGCGTCAGCCCTGCGGCCTGCCATTTATCCAGATCGCGGCCGGACTTCACGCCGCACAGATCCGTGGCGTACGCCATGTCCTCGGTGGTCAGATTGATCACAAACTGCCCTGTGCTCCGGATCATGTCGTAGGAATACCGCTCCGGGCGCACGGAAATGTACGCCATGGGCGGGTTGGTGCAGATGGTTCCGGTCCACGCCACGGTGATGAGATTTGTCCTCCCCTCGCCGTCCGCCGCGGAGACCAGCACCGCGGGAACAGGATATACCATATTGCCCGGCTTCCAAACCTGTTTTCCCATGAGACTCTCCTCCCGGCTTTACCGCTGCATGGCCATGACAATGGCCGGAATCAGCTGTTTCTTTCTGGACACCACGCCCGGCAGGCTGACGGTCTCGTCCACGCGGTTGGCCTGCCCCTCGCCGTCTAAATGGAAGGCCGAGAGCGCCGTGGCCGTGGAGCCCTGGCCCACACAGATGAGCTCGGTGGACTGTGTCAGTATATTAGTTAACATAAAATAAAGCATATCCATGTGCTGCTCCCCGAGCACCTGCCGCATGTAGGGAACCATGCGCGTCTTGAGCTCTGCCAGCTCGTCGGTGTTCAGCGAGGTGATCTGGCCCACGCCAAAGCTTATTTTGTCGGCGGAGAACCGCTTGAAATCCTGGTAGAAAATCTCCGCGTCTGTCTTTCCCTTTAAATTGCTGCCCGCGGAGAACATTTTCTTGGCGTACTCCTCCACGTCAAGCCCCGCGATCTTCGCCAGCTCCATGGCCGCCGCCTGGTCCACCGGGGTGCAGGTGGGGGAGCGGAACAGGAGCGTATCGGAAATGATGGCGCTGCATAAAAGTCCCGCCACCGCCGGATCGATCTCCTTCTGATTTTCCCGATACATCTGGTAAATGATGGTCGCCGTGCAGCCCAGCGGCTGGTTTCTGAAAAATACCGGCGACATGGTTTCCACGGTGCCAAGGCGGTGATGGTCGATGATCTCCAGAATGTCGGCGCTTTCCATACCTTCCACAGCCTGGCTTCTCTCATTGTGGTCCACGAGGATGATCTTCTTGCCCCTGGCGCCCAACAGGTTCCGGCGGGAGATCATGCCTTTGTATTTCCCCTCTTTGTCGAGAATCGGGAAGTCGCGGTGGCGCTTGCTGGCCATGATATCCTTGATATCGTCGATGTAGTCCTCCGTCTCAAAGGTGATGAGATTCTCCGTTTTCATAAAGTAGCTGATCGGCATACTCTGGTTAATGAGACGGGCCGCCGTGTAGGCGTCGTAGGGGGTGGTGATCACGGTGCAGCCGCGCTCCTGGGCCAGCTTCTTGATGGTCATGGAGACTCTCGCTCCCTCGCACACGATGATGCATCCGGCCTCCATCTCGATGGCGCACAGCTGGGACTCGTAGCGGTTTCCCAGAATGACCAGGTCGTGCTTGTCAATATAATACTCCATCATATCCGGATTGGCCGCTGCGATGAGCACCTTGCCCTCGTTAAAGTAGGCATTCTCGTCGCCGATCAGAATCGCGCCCTCCAGCGTCTCCACGATGTTGGAATACTGGGTGCAGGCCTTTGAGAGAATGCTGCTGTCCAGCACGTTCATGTAGGATTTCGTGATGTCGCCGACGGTTATGAGTCCCTCCAGGACGTTATTTTCCGTCACGGCGGGCAGGGTGACCACGTTGGCATCCTGCATCAGATTCCAGGCTTTTTGAGGGAAATATTCCTCGCCACGCCGGGAACCTCGCGGATCTCGATGTCCTTCACCTGAGTCTTCACGTTGTCGATCAGCTTCGGAGCCTCCATATTGAAATAATCAAGAACGAACTGTGTTTCCGAGTTTACCTGGCCGGCGCGGCCCGGCATGAACTCCTCACCGGTGATGAGTTCCTTTAATTTCGCGTAGCAGATGGCAGAGCAGATGGAGTCGGTGTCCGGGTTCTTGTGTCCAATCACGATGGTTTTGCCTTTGTTTTTCTGAGCCATTAGTTTCCTCCTGTTCTATCCTTTTGTTCATATTCTATTAACATTTCAGCCACATATTGTTCATATGTATTTTTTATACTATTTATACAATAAATCTTGTCTGTAATTTGATTTTTTAATCATATTGCATATAAACTTTTCATAATTGCCCCGGTTTGCAGTTTAGCCGGGGTCTCCTCATTTTAAAGGGAACCAAAAGGGAGTGTTGCAGGCAAATGCGGCACTCCCTTTTTTCCGCCAGTCCTCTGATTCACAGGAAACAAAAGGGTTATGAGTCAAGAATCAGCCTTGCGGCGCCGTAGATGCCGGCGTCATTTCCCAGTGTGGCCAGGGTGATTCCGGCCTTCTCCTCGGACATGGGGGTGTATTTTGAATAGTATTTCTCGATGCCGTCCAGCAGGAACTGTCCCGCCCGGGAGACACCGCCGCCGATGACAAACATCTGCGGATCCACGGTCATGAAAATCTGCGCCAGGGTCCAGCCCAGATAGTAGCAGACGGTGTCGAACACCTGGAGGGCCATCCTGTCCCCGGCCTTCGCACAGTCCAGCACGTCCTTGGCCGTGATCTCGTCGCCGAACGCACGCATGGCGGAGGCTCATCGCTCTTTTTCATGGCGCGTCTAGCCTCTCTGGCGATACCGGTGGCGGAAGCCACCTGCTCTAAGCACCCCTTGCCGCCGCAGTTGCAGTATTCCTTCTCGTCCTCGCGGATGCGGATATGGCCGATCTCGCCGCCCATGCCGTGTTTGCCGCAGATGATCTTCTCATCCACGATGACGCCGCCGCCCACGCCGGTTCCCAGCGTGACCATGACAATATCCGTGTAGCCTTTGCCGCCGCCCATCCACATCTCGCCCAGAGCTGCCACGTTGCGTCATTGCCGCTCTTTACAGGAAGTCCGTCCAAAAACCGGCTCAGCGTCCGCTGGGGATTCACGTTGCGCCATCCTAAGTTGACGCACACCTCCACATAGCCGTCGGGCATCACCGGCCCGGGGACTCCCAACCCCGCTCCGAGCACGTCCTCCATCTTGATTCCCATCTCCTCAATAGTCTTGCGGATGGACGCCGCCACGTCCTCCATGATATATTTTCCGCCTTCCTCTTTCCTGGTCGGCACCTCCCACTTTTTTAAGAGCGTGCCGTCCGTCTCAAAAATACCGATCTTGACGGTGGTTCCTCCCACGTCAACGCCGATACAGTGTCTGCCCATAACCATCTCCCCTTCTCTGCAATCTCATGTGCACTAAGCTCGTGAAACACCTCGCTAAGTGCTCCTAGTATATCACACATCCATGTGTGGTTCAATGAGAAAAGCCCTTGTATTCCAAAGGGCTTTCTCATTTCCATATGGATTTTACAAAGCTTTCACGGTGTTTACCACGTTCTCCACGGTGAAGCCGAATTTCTCGAACAGCTGGGCTGCGGGGCCGCTGGCTCCGAAGCCTTTCATGGTTACGCAGGCGCCGTCCAGGCCCACATAGCGTCCCCATCCGAACTCTCCCAGCGCCTCGATGGCGACTCTCTTTCTCACGTCCTTCGGGAGCACGGACTCTTTGTACTCCGCGCTCTGCTCCTCGAAGAGCTCCATGCAGGGCATGGATACGACACGGACGTTCATGCCCTCGCCGGCCAGTGCCTGCTTGGCTTTCACGGCCAGCTCCACCTCGGAGCCGGTGGCAATCAGAATCACATCTGCCTTGCCCTCGCAGTCGTCGAGTACGTAGGCGCCCTTCAGCGCGCCCTCGCGGTCGCCGCCCACAGGGCCAGGTTCTGACGGGTCAGCACCAGCGCCGTCGGGTGATCTTTGGATGTGACTGCGCTGTACCAGCCGCCGCAGTCTCCACGGCGTCACAGGGACGGAACACATAAAATCCCGGCATGGAGCGGAACATGGCCAGCTGCTCGATGGCTCGTGGGTCGGGCCGTCCTCGCCCACGCCGATGCTGTCGTGGGTGAACACGTAGGTGAGCGGCACTCCCATCAGCGCGGAGAGACGCGCCATGGGCTTCACGTAATCGCTGAATACGAAGAAGGTGGCCACGTAAGCGCGCAGGCCTCCGTGCAGCATGATGCCGTTTCCGATGGCCGCCATAGCCTGCTCACGGACGCCGAAGTGCATGTTCCTGCCTGCCGGATTCTCCTTTGAGAAATCCCCCTCGCCGGAGAGAGTGGTCTTGTTGGACGGGCCCAGGTCTGCGGAACCGCCGATCAGATTCGGCATGATATCCTTTAACTGATTTAATAATTTTCCGGAAATGGAACGGGTGGCGTCGGCCTTCTCCTGCGGCGCCCAGAACGCGGCGTTTGCCTCAACCGCCTCCCGCACGTCGCCCTCGTGGTACTGCTTCCAGAGCGCCTCCATCTCGGGGAACTCCTCGCAGTAGGCCGCGAACATCACATTCCAGGCCGCCTCGGTCTCCGCCTTCTCGGCGGCGATGTCGGCAAAGTTCTTATATACCTCGTCGGGGACGTAGAACGCCTCGTCGTAGGGCCAGCCCAGCGTCTCTCTGAGCGCCTTCACGTTCTCGACGCCTAACGGCTCGCCGTGCGCGCTGGCCTTGCCCTGCTTGGCGGGGCAGCCGTAGCCGATCTCGGTCTTAATGGTGATAAACGACGGTTTCTTCGTCTCCCGCTTGGCGGCCTCGATGGCCATGCCCACGGCAGCGATGTCGTTGCCGTCCTCCACGGTGATGGTCTGGAATCCGAACGCCTGCATCCTCTGCTCCACATTCTCCGTGAAAGCCAGATCTGTGCTTCCCTCAATGGAAATGCGGTTGGAATCGTAGAGGACGATGAGCTTTCCCAGTCCCAGCGTGCCTGCCAGGGAGAACGCCTCGGAGGACATGCCCTCCATCATGCAGCCGTCCCCGCCCAGCACGAACGTATAGTGATCCACTACGGGATAGTCTTCTTTATTAAACACAGAAGCCAGATGGCGCTCCGCGATGGCCATACCCACAGCCATGCCCATGCCTGCTCCCAGCGGGCCGGTGGTCGCCTCCACGCCCACGGTGTGGCCGTACTCCGGATGCCCCGGGGTCAGAGAGCCCAGCTGACGGAAATTCATGATATCCTCTTTCGAGAGATCCCCGTAGCCGAACAGGTGCAGCAGGGAATATAAAAGCATGGAGCCGTGTCCGCCGGATAAAATAAAGCGGTCCCTGTTGGGCCATGCCGGGTTTGCCGGATTGTGATTCATATGTCTGGTCCAGAGTTCATAACCGATGGGAGCACATCCCAGCGGAAGTCCCGGGTGTCCGGAATTTGCCTTCTGTATGGCATCCGCGGACAGCACTCGAATTGCGTTGATAGATAAAGCGTCCAAATTCGTCATTTGTAATGGCCTCCTAAAATTATCGCATCCTGATTTCCTTCATCGTCTCGGGTCCTGTAACAATCAGAGTTCCCGGGAAACGTCCCGACCGGATGTGGGAAACGGTAAAATCAAAGGTTCCGTCGAACTTCTCCACACCGGACATATTGTAAACTCTGCAGGAATTTTCATTATACAAAATAAGGTTGTCGCCGTCAATATCCATATAGCGGTATTGGAAGTCAATTTCCCTGGAAAATGCCAGCGTGCCGTCATTTTTATACACGAAGAGCGTGTAATCGTAGAGCCCCGACGCGTTGGGCACCGTGTAGGCTATATAGCGGTCGGAATAGCACACGCTGCTCATCTCCTCCTCCACCGGCACGTGAACCACCAGCTCCGGGGAGGTGATATTTTTGAGGGAGAAAAACGACACTCCGCTGTCAGAAAACGCGCAGGCGTGCTCCTCGTCCATGAACCGCACCCGCGGCACCAGGTCGCCCTCGTACATATCCTCGAACGCGCCCACCAGCCGGTTCTTATAGTTTTTCCCGACCTCGGAGAAATTATAAAACACGACCTTGCTGCTGATGCCTCCATTTTTCAGATACGCGTAGGAGACCATGACCTGGGTGCGTCCGGAGAGACGGAGACATCCATCTGATAGCCGTCGCCGCCTAAGATGGACTTGATGCTCCAGTCCAGCGTGCTTCCGTCCTTCTTGTAAAACGTCACGTAGGAGGCCCTGGCGTCCTCCACCATGGCCGCCACCACGCCGTGGGCCGAGACGGCCACCCGCTGGATGGGCAGAAGGCTCTCGGCCTCGCCCTGGCAGCCCTCTTTGTCAAATATGTAGAGGTTCGTGCCCTGCTGATCCGCAATGACCGCGGAGCCTCCGTTTACATAGCAGACCGGCGATTTGAGCTCAAAGCTCTTGGACCAGACGGTCTTTCCTTTGGCGTCGATGTAAGAGGCGCCGTCCTTCGTGTATTTTAAAACATTTTCCTCAAAATTCACATACCGCACAAAGCCGGCCTCGCTGGCAGCCATGTCGGCCTCCCAGTCCACCGAATACTCGGTAAATGCCGTCTGGCATTGTAGAGGTAGAAGCCGCCCCCCGCGATGACAAGCACCGCCAGCAGAGTGAGAATGATGCGTCTCTTCCGGCGGCGGACCTTCCTGCCCGCCTCGAGAACGATCTCCTCCTCCTCAGAGCGGCTTTCCCGGGGTCTTTTAAGCTTCTTCCCCGGCTTTCCGCTGTCAGAGGGGTCCAGCATCTGGCGTCTTAACTGCCTCTTTTTGCTTTCCCGGCTCATTGAACTTAAGTCACTCATTTCTCTTTATCTCCCGATACAGCCAACTCAAAAATGTTTTTCTGGTAATCAGTATACACTATTATCGGGAAATACGCATTATTTTTCTTTGTTTATTCCGGAATAATCAATGTTTTCCCGGAAATAATCCTGTCCACGTCCTCGATCTGGTTGGCCTCGCACAGGTCGTCCAGCCGGTTGATGGTGTGATAGAATTTGTAGCAGATCCCGTGCAGGGTCTCTCCCTCCTTAATCGTGTAAATGCGCTGTCCCTGGGCATTTACCTCGGTGACAGGTTCGTCGGAAGCCGTCTGTCCGGCCTGGGCGGATGCCGTGCTTTCGCTTGCCGGCGCACTGCTGCCCGCGCCGGACGCGGCACCATCCGCTCCCGACGTACTTCCGCTGCCGCCGGTCACAGACGAACTTCCACTGCTGCCTGCTCCCGGCATATCATCCCCCGCCGCCTCCGGCGCGGGCGTCATATAGTCCTTCCCCGCAGTGCGTTTCCGCCCTGCACCATCGTCTCCCCGATGATCTCCGTGGCGCGCTCTGCTTCGGAGCTTTCCGTCTGGGCGGCAGTTTGATCACCAGATACACCGGCCTGTCCGCCGGACGCACTCTCCACAGGGCCGCCAGACGTTTCTGCAGGCGTTTCCTCAGACACCTCTGCGCCTTCCTCTGGTCCCATTTCCGTCTCCTCGTATGTCCACGACGCACCCGCGTCCCCGTAAGTACCAGCCTGTCCATCGCCAGCCTGTCCGCCGCCGGCCTGCGCCGCGCCGGTCGTCTCCACACCGCCTGCGGCCTCCTCGATGAGCAGGCCTCCATCTTCCGCACCGATGTCATTTTCATACCACTCCTCATATCCCGACGGAAGGACGGAAACCAGAACCGCCTCCATCTCCTTCATCTTATTATAATTATTGAACATGACCACGCCGCCCGCCAGAAGCGCCAGGGACAGCGCGCCGCAGGCTCCGCCCAGCAGATTGACCTTACTGCGCTTTTTAAAACCTCGATTTTGCGGTCCTGCATCTTATTTCTGAAATCCCGGGTGATGCGGTCGTTGGTCCCGGACTCCACGCGGTGAGCGTCCTTTCTCAGAATCATGTAGTCCTGCATCATCTGGTTTCTTTCATAATAGATACTGTGCCCCTTCAGCCGGTAAAATCCGTCCTCCGAGGTCATGTAGATGGCCTCCTCGCCCTCCATGCCGGAGTTTAGGTACATGAGCTGGTTTTTCCCGGAAAAATACTGGATATGCTGCTTCCAGTAATTTAAGGGGCTTAACTGGCTGCCCTGCCCGCCGCACAGGAACCACCCCTGGACGGTCCGTTTGGGGAAGGTCTCCTCCATGCTCTGGTAGGCCCGTTTCCACGCGGCCTCCGTGAAGGCCACCTTCTCGCCCTCCTCGGTCACACCCTCCATCTCCATGGCTCCGTCTATAAAAATATAGGGTGTCCCGTCCTGCACCTCCGAGCTCCCCAAAAGGAGCCCTACCCGCAGATCCTGTCCGCCCTGCGGATACAGCCGTTTCAGATATGTATTCACGTAATCTTCCAGGTATAACCTGACCACCTCGTCCCTCTCCCCAATCTGCCGGATGTTTTTAGGCAGCTTGGGGTAAGGATTGTATAATTCTCCCATAAGGTTCACCCTTTCTATCTTTTTCATCCAAAAAAGAATAGCACAGGCGCCTTAAAAAACTTGTCAAATCAGAGCGGCGTTCCTCCATAACTTTTCGACAAGATAAATGGAGCTGCTGATGCAGTCCGCCAGGTTCATCACCACCGACAGGCGCACGCTCTGCAGCATCAGCGGGTCATAATTTCCGCAGCTCCCCACGATCCCCGTGATGAAAATGTCCCCCACAGCGCGCAGCTCCTTGCTGACCCCCAGCCCCGGTTTTAACGCCCCCTTTCCCAGCGTCACATACCCGATGTGCTCCTTGTGGCCCACCGAGGCGTCCACCGCCACCACCAGGTCGTTCCGGTAGAATCTCTGCAGAATGTTCACATACTCGTCCAGGTTCATGGCGTGCACCGGCCTGTCCAGCGTGCCGAAAATTGTAAAATTCACCGTGTTCATTTCTTTTAATTTATATCCGATGAGCGGCCCTAAGCTGTCCCCGGTGGAGCGGTCCGTCCCGATGCACAGGATGACCACGCCGGTCTTCCCCTTGCGCTCCTTCTCCTCCTTGAGCATCCGGCTCAGGCGCTTCGCCAGCTTCTCCGCCTCAAAATCCAGCTTCGTGTTGTAGTAGTAAATTTCCTGATTCCAAAGACTCATTCTATCCCACCTGGTCCCTTGATTCTTACTTCTATTATAGGCAGGCGGCATAAAAATATGCAAGGGGCCGTCCCCTTGCATATCTTCGTCATTTCTTCGTATTTTTATAAATGTCAATGGCCTCGCTGATGTTCTTCGCCTCGCCGCTGTCGATGAGCGCCTTTAAAGCGTCCAGCCGCTCCGCCGTCAGAAACTCCCGGCCCGTGTAGATCCCGTAGTTGTCGGTAATGAATATCTTTTTCTCCTTGACGATGGTCTCCACATACCGGCGCTGCCTTGCAGTCTCCTTAAGCTCCTCTGTGAGCCCGTCGATCCTGGGCTGGCTGTTGTTGGCGATCTCGTCGGCGATGATGGTGCGCGTCACATTGTCAAAGGTGTTTAGCGCCTCCTTCTTTTTCTTCGCCGTCTGCTCTAAATCCTGCTCCAGCTGCGCGATCTCATCGTCAAACTTCTGCAGGTCGTAGATGGCCTCGTCCTTGTCCTTCTTTATATTCCTCGTGATCACCCGCATCATCTGGTTGTTGGTCTGGATCTGGTTGCGGATGGCCCGTCCCTCCCGCAGGGTGTCGCCGTACCGGCCTTTGGTCCAGTTGCTGACGGCGATATAGAGCCCCCGAACACCACGATGACACAGAAATAGATCGCAAACAGATAGACGATCGTCTTCTCCGGAATCCGCCAGTAGATCCCGAAGCACCGCCAGGAAACACACCAGCATCGCGCAGAAAAGCGCGAAAAACTCCCTCACGCCCCGCGGCGAAAACAGCGCGTAGTAGCACCCGGAATTGCAGAAAAACGGGACATGCTTCTGCTGGAACAGCGTCCGCATCTTGATGCGCAGCTCCCGGTTATGGCTGCGGATCTCCGAGGTCTCCTCCGCGATCCGGTCCTTCACGCCCTGGCTCTTGGCCTTCTCCCGCTTGCTTCTTATCTTTTTAAGCCTCTCCTGGCCTTTGGCAATCTCTTTGTCGTAGCTGCTGCATATCTCTTCGTTTCTCCGCCGGATCGTCGAGTGGATGGCATCGGCCACCGCCTTCTTCTCCGCCTCCAGCGTCCGCTCCAGCCGCTTCTCCTGGGCCTCCAGCTCCGCCTCCCGGCGCTCAAGTCCCGCCAATTCCTCCACCGCTTCTCTGGCGTCCGTTAAAAATGCACTGTAGTCGGTTATCGTTTGTGCCATAAAGCCTCTTCCTCCTGAAGGATTCTCACTAGCTATAGCTTACATCAGTTGTGACCTCAAGGCAAGAAAAATTTCCAGAACCGGCGAATCTCCTCGACAGTTAGCCGCTCTGCGAAATCCTGTTTCAATTCCAGCAGCTCCCTTAGAAGCCCCACAATCCCGTAAAGCCTGGCCCGGTCCTCAAATTCCGGCCGGCTCTCCGGCAGTGCCTGCCGCCTGCATATTTCCCGCACCGCCTCCAGCGACGCGAGAAGCTCCCCCGCATTGTTGTGCTCCGAGAGCGAGGCCGCCGTCTCCCGCAGAAAATCCGCCACCATTTTCCCCTGGGCATAGGGCTTTTTGAGAAAATACACCTGCAGGCTGATGCGCTTTAAGAGCTGACGCTGCTCCTCCCGCATCTCCATATATTTGCTGTAGTAATCCCCGGCCTTCCCGCGGAAAATGCGGTTCTTCTCGGTGTATTCTGCATACAGTATTCCCTGGCGCAGGATTTTCCCCAGCTCGCCCAGCGTCCCCTGCACCCGGTCATTTAAGCTCTCCCGCGCCGGGCCCGGCTCCGCCTCCATCTCCACGGCCAGCGCCGTGAAAATCCCCCGCAGCCGGCTCTCCACCTGCTCCTGCGCCCGCCGGATGTCCTGTATCCGGTCCGGCATGTAGAGGTTGGCGGCGATTCCCATGAAGACGCCGATGGCCATCAGCGCGGCCTCGTTTAAAACCATCGCCGCCGTGATCTCCGGTTCCCGCCAGAGATGCAGCATTAAAACCGTGCTCATGGAGAAGCCCTCCATCAGCCGGAACCGCTGGCAGAGCACCAGGAAGCTCCCCAGATACAGAAACAGATTGACCGCCACCGCCGGAAACGGGCCCCTGGGCCAGACTCCGAAGGCCAGCGCTCCCACGAGAAGCGCCGCGCCGAAGGCCGCAAACCGTTTCCCCGCGGTCCTTAGCGTGTCCAGCCTGGTTCCCAGGATGCTGAGCAGCGTGATGGTGATGACCGAATTGGTGTAGCGGAGCCCCAGGCCCTCCGCCATCAGAAAGCTTAAGGTGCACCCCACAGCGATCTTTGCGGTGCGCACCACATCGACATGTTTCATCGGATATCCGCCTTTTTTCCATGATATTAGTATAATTATTTCAAAAAACAGTTCAAAAAATCCACATATGATGCTATACTATTATACTGTTGAGAGAAAATGGCTTGATAAAGAGGTAGAGAATGTTCAGACTGTGGGGAAAGATATTTAAGGACAACCGCATGGTGCGCGACACCGTCATCGAAAACGGGGACTACTCCATGTCCCGCACAGAGATGATTTTCGCGGCGTTAGAGGATATCTGCTACGAGTTCGACCTCGGAAAACCCATCTGGCTGGACGCCACGATCCAGGATTTCAAGCGCCACGACAAGGCGCGGTTTACAAAGGATAATTTTATCGAGACCATCGAATTTGACTACCTGGAAATCCAGGTGATTGAAGAATAATTGGAGGTAATGAAGTATGGAGAGATTAGTGGGTACTGTTTCCCGAGGCGTTCGCGCCCCCATCATCAGACAGGGCGACGACTTAGCGAAGATCGTCGTGGATTCTGTTCTGGCTGCAGCAAAGAGCGAGGGCTTCGAGCTGAGAGATAAGGACGTGGTGGCCGTGACCGAGGCGGTCGTGGCGAGAGCACAGGGCAACTACGCATCCATTGACCAGATTGCAAAGGACGTAAAGAACAAATTCGGCGACAACACCGTGGGCATCCTGTTCCCCATCACCAGCAGAAACCGCTTCGCGATCTGCTTAAAGGGAATCGCCATGGGCTGCAAGAAGGTCGTTCTCATGCTCAGTTACCCGTCCGACGAGGTGGGCAACCATCTGATCACCCCCGACATGCTGGACGAGAGCGGCGTAAACCCCTGGAGCGACGTGCTGACCGAGGAGAAATACCGCGAGCTGTTCGGCTATGAGAAGCACCAGTTCACCGGCGTAGATTATGTGGACTACTACAAGAACCTCATCAAAGAGGCCGGCGCTGAGGTGGAGATCGTGTTTGCCAACAACCCGAAGGCCATCCTTGACTATACAAAATACATACTGAACTGCGACATCCACACCCGCGCCCGCACGAAGAAGCTGCTCTTAAAGAACGGCGCCGAGGTGGTTTACTCCTTAGACGACATTCTGACCGAGAGCGTGGACGGCAGCGGCTACAACGACCGCTACGGCCTCTTAGGCTCCAACAAGGCCACCGAGACCACGGTGAAATTATTCCCGATCCACTGCCAGGAGATGGTGGACGCCATCCAGAAGGGCCTGATCGAGAAGACCGGCAAACACATCGAGGTCATGATCTACGGCGACGGCGCCTTCAAGGATCCCGTCGGAAAGATCTGGGAGCTGGCCGACCCGGTCGTATCCCCGGCCTACACCGCCGGCCTGGAAGGCACCCCCAACGAGGTCAAGCTCAAATACCTGGCCGACAATGATTTCGCCGACCTGTCCGGTGACGCCTTAAAAGCCGCCATTTCCGACTACATCAAGGAGAAAGACGCCAAGGCCGAGAACTTAACCGGCAACATGGTCTCCCAGGCACCACTCCCCGCCGCCTCACCGACTTAATCGGCTCCCTCGCCGATCTGACCTCCGGCAGCGGCGACAAAGGAACCCCGATTATTCTGATTCAGGGGTACTTTGATAACTATACGAAATAACAGAGGTTCTCATAGAAAAGGCCCCAAATGCGTTCACCAAACCGCATCCGGGGCCTCCCCTTTTATATATTTAATATTTTCATTTATTACAGTCTCTTAAGCAGCTCTTCTCTCGCCGCCTCGTAGCCGGGCTTTCCGAGAAGTGCGAACATGTTCTTCTTATAGCTCTCCACGCCGGGCTGGTTGAACGGGTTCACACCCAGAATGTAGCCGCTGACGCCGCAGGCAAACTCGAAGAAGTAGAACAGCTCGCCCAGATAGAACTCATTCTGCTCCGGGATGTTCACCATCAGATTCGGGACGTTTCCGTCGGTGTGGGCCAGGATGGTTCCGTTCATGGCGCTCTTATTTACAAAGTCCACGGTCTTTCCGGCCAGATAGTTCATGCCGTCGGTGTCCACTTCCTCCTCGCCGAGAATGATCTCCGCCGGGGAATCCTCCACATTCAGCACGGTCTCAAACATGATCCGCGCGCCGTCCTGGATGAACTGTCCCATGGAGTGAAGGTCAGTGGTCAGATCCACCGCCGCCGGGAAAATTCCCTTCTGATCCTTGCCCTCGCTCTCACCGTAAAGCTGTTTCCACCACTCGGAAACGTAGTGCAGGCTGGGCTCGTAGTTGGCCACGATCTCCACGTGTTTGCCCTTTCTGAGAAGGATGTTGCGCACCGCCGCATACATGAGCGCCGCGTTCTCCTTGTAGGGAGCCTCCAGCGCTTTCTTCCGTCCGGAAGCCGCGCCCTCCATCAGCTTGTCGATGTCCGCGCCGCTGACTGCGATGGGCAGAAGCCCCACGGCGGTCAGAACGGAGAAGCGTCCGCCCACATCGTCCGGCACCACGAAGGACTCATAGCCTTCCTCATTTGCCAGGCTCTTCAAAGCTCCTCTGGCCTTGTCCGTGGTGGCGTAATGCGCTTGTTCGCCTCTTCTTTTCCATACTTCTCGATCAGCATCTCCTTGAACACGCGGAACGCGATGGCCGGCTCCGTGGTGGTACCGGACTTGGAAATGATGTTCACAGAGAAGTCCTTGCCCTCCAGAACGTCCTTTAAATCCTTTATGTATTTGCTGCTGATGCTGTTGCCCACGAAATAGATCTCCGGGGTCTTTCTCGCTCCCTTCGGGAGCACGTTGTAAAAGCTGTGGGATAAGAACTCGATGGCCGCTCTGGCGCCTAAGTAGGAACCGCCGATTCCCACCACTAAAAGCACGTCCGAATCGCTCTGGATCTTCGCCGCCGCTTCTTAATCCGCGCAAACTCCTCTTTGTCGTAATCTACGGGAAGGTCCACCCAACCCACATAATCATTCCCCGCGCCGTTCTTTTCGACCAGCTTTTTCTTCGCGCCCATGACGGCGTCTTCCATGTTATCGATCTCCTCCTGGGAAATGAAACCGGCCGCTTTGGAATAATCAAACCTCACTTCTCTGCCCATTGCCTTTTCTCCTTTACTTATAAACCTTTGCCTTTTTGGGACATGCCCAAAGTTATTTCTATTATAGCAACGGGGGTGTCAATTATCAATATTGGAATCGGGATTCTCGTCAAAAATCCTAGTTTCCGCTGAAATATTCCCGGATAATTTCGCCTAATACCTTGATCTCCTCCGGGTTTAAATTCCTGGTCCAGTCATCCTTCGCCCGCTCCTTCTCCCGGCTGGCCGCGATCTGCTCCAGGCTGCGTTTCAGATAGTCGATGTCCTTGCGCGCGCCGTCCCGCTCCTGGGCTTCCTCCTGCCCGCGGGATGTGCGCTTCCCTGTATCCCGGGCGGTCAGGTCACGGGTGTTCAGCTCCCGCACCTTGGCCTCCTTGACCTCCGGCACCCCGCCGGAGCTCATCACCACCTCGGCGTCATTTCCGGTCTCCCGGCCGATCTCCCAGGTCTTCGTGTCGCCCTTGTCCCAGACTCTGCCGTTCCCGCTCTCCCGGTTTCCACCCCAGAGCTTCGCTCCTTTGCCGGCGCGGGACGCCTCCCTGGCGTCGTCGCGGATGGCGGCGCGGGCCGTATCCTTTAAACTGGCGGACTCATTTGCACCATCCCGGTCCCTCACCGCGCGGACAAACACGGAGTTGTCCACGTACTCCACCAGCGCGCTGGAGAGCTGCTGCCTCTTAAGCGGTACGTTGGCGGTGGCGTCCATGAGCGCCAGAAGAAGCGTCCCCAGAATGCCCATGCTGCCATAGAGCACGATATAGTAGGAATCGGCCCTGTACCAGTAGGAGAGGAAGGATCCCACCCCGCCCAGGAACAGGCTTAAGAGCATGGCCTGCGTGGAAATATTGTTCCAGCCGTCCAGGCTCATTTTCAGGAAACGGAATCCGTAAAGCTGCTTTTCTAAATACGCCTGCGTGTTTATGATGGTCTGGTTTAGCCGGTAGGCATTTTCCAGCTTCTGCTTCAGTGTTTTCATGTTGCGGTTCTTGGTCATGGCCATGTTGTCTGTTTCTTTGATCAATCTTTTGTAGAGGCTGCGTGTGATGAGTTTGCTCAAAATTCCGATTGCGCAGACTGCGATCAGCACGTACAATGCTTTTCCTGTCTGTAAAAATTGTAGCATAAAAAGCTCCCCTTTCTTCTCCAGATTTTTCCAGATGGCTTTTATTATAACCACCGGACTCGTCTTTGAAAAGATAGGGGAGCCATAAATCGTTCGTCAAATTCCTCTATAATTCGATTCTGAAGGCTTAAAGCCGGGCGACCATTTCCATTAATAACTTCACGGAATGCTCGATGGCCTTGGCCTCGAACGCCGCGTAGTCCATCCCGGCGCTGCCGTCGGCCTTGTCGGAGATGGCGCGTATCACCAGATAGGGCACTTTGTTTAAATACGCCGCCTGCGCGATGGCCGCGCCTTCCATCTCCGTGCAGTAACCGCCGAAGGTATCAACGAGCCACTGCTTTTTCTCCTTGTCAGAAATAAACTGGTCGCCGCTGAGCACCCGCCCCACAAACACCTGGATATCGGGGTTCACACGCTCGCAGCACTCCTTCGCCAGCTCGATCAATTTCTCGGATGCCTTGAAAGAAAACGTGTCCATACGGGGGATCTGTCCATGGGGATCGCCGAAACCGGTGGCGTCCATGTCGTGCTGAACCGCGTCGGAGGAGAGAACGATGTCGCCGATGTTGATCTCATTTTTCAGTGAACCGGCCACCCCGGTGTTGACAATCCCCTCGACCCCGAATTTGTCCACCAGGATCTGGCTGCAGATTCCCGCGTTCACCTTGCCGATCCCCGAGCGCACCACGACCAGCTCTTTGCCGTTTAACATTCCCCGGTGGAACTCCATCCCCGCGTAGGTCTCCACAGTCACCTGTTCCATGTGCTCCTTGATTTTTAAAACTTCCTCGTCCATTGCTCCAATGATTCCCAGCATGTTGATTCTCCTTTGATTTTTATTCCTGCAGAAACCATTATATAGTACATGCACCAATCTTGACAATAGCCATATAGGAAAGATATACTTGAATATATTTGATTCATATTTTATAAGGAGGTCATTTACTTATGGTTTACAAGACACAGGGAACCTGCTCCAGCCAGATTATGTTTGAGGTTGAGAATAATAAATTGAAAAACGTCCGCTTTATCGGAGGCTGCAACGGCAATCTCCAGGGCATGTCCAGACTGGTGGAGGGAATGGATATCGACGAGGTGATCCGGCGGATCGACGGAATCCACTGCGGCCCCAGATCCACCTCATGTCCGGATCAGCTGGCCAGGGCGCTTAAGAAGTATAAGGAAGAGTGTGGGAACGGGTAAAACGGTGAGGGCGGTTCTTAAGCGTGTGTTTCGCTTGGGAAACGCCCTTTTTTATTGCTCAGCGGTTTTCCGGCTGTCAGTATTCCTGGGTTAGAAGGAAATCGGCCAGATGCACAATCTTGACTCCATTCACATTCCCGGCTGCCATCTCATCCAGTGTCACAACATACTTCGGATAGTGATCCCTTATTTCCAGCAGGTTCTCAAGCTCCCGGTCCGACTCCTCCGGCAGTCTGCGGCATACTTGAATATAGATCCGTTCGTCGCGCCGGACTGCCACAAAGTCAATCTCCCTGGTCTCATTTTTCCGATATATACCGCATATCCTCTGCGAAGCAGTTCAAAATATACGATATTTTCCAGCATGGCCGCCACGCCCTTCGTGTTAAATCCCAACACACAATACTTGAGGGCAGCGTCGGCGAGATAAAATTTCTCCTGCGTTTTGAGCACAGACTTCCCCTGCAGATCATACCTCTGGCATCTGTAAATCACAAACGCTTTTTCCAGCCACTCCAGGTAATTATACACGGCTTCGACGGAAAGCGTCCGGCCCTCACTCTTTAAAAACCGCACAATGGCATTGGCTGAAAACGTTTTCCCCACGTTTTCAACGATATATCTGACAACGCGTCCGAACAACTCGAAGTTCGTGATATTATGCCGCCTGGCGATATCGCTTGTTATGACGGAATTGTAGATTCCCTCCACAATCTGGTACGCCGATCGCTCGTCGAAATCCCCCCGTGCCACAATCGGAAAGCCACCCAGCCGGATATATTCCGCCAAAAGCTCTTTTCTGGAAAGACTGCTGGAGTATTTAAACTCCAGGTACTCCGCAAACGACAGCGTAAATACAGGAATAGACACATACCTTCCGGTCAGATATGTGGAAATCTCTCCCGCCATAAGCCTGGAGTTGGAGCCGGTCACATAAATATCTGTATCCGCGCTTTCCAACAGACTGTTGACCGCCTTCTCCCAGCCTTCGATCTCCTGCACCTCATCGAGGAGAAGATAATATCTCCCCTCATCCGTCATCCTGTCCCGGATACCGTTATACATGTCCCTTTCCGTCATGCCGTCGCTAAAATCCAGAGACGTATAGCGCATACTGATAATGTGGTCCGCCGCCACACCGCTGGCCAGCAGATCCTGCTCAAGCATCTCCAGAATCGTCGATTTCCCACATCGCCGGATTCCCGCCAGAACCTTCACCAGCGGCATGTCACGGTATTTTCTCAAAGTATCTACGTACTGCCGTCTTATAATCATAGTCCCCGCTCCTTTACTCTTACTAAAAGCATACCCAAAAACTTTTGAATTATCAATAGTTTTTACTTAAATTTCGTAAAAACTTTCTTATTTATAGAAGTTTTTAATTTATGTAAGAATAAACTTTTGGAGGACAATTCACATAGACTCACTCAAGCGCATCCAGAAATTCCCGGTAATTCATCAGCCTTCCGATCTTCGGGAAAATCCATTTCTCACAAAAATCCTGTTCCTCCTGTGTGTCGGTCGCCGTACAGTCGCCAAGAACAATCACCCGGTAGCCCTTGTCGTAGGCTGAACGGGCTGAGGACTCAACGCACCAGTCGGTGTGAAATCCAGTAAATACCACATACTCAATTTCATTGGCGCGCAAATAATAATCCAGAGCCGTCGAGTGAAACGCATCCAGCGTCTTCTTCCCTTCCACAACCACATCTCCCGGCTGAGGGTCAGCTCTTTTATGATCTCCGGTCCCGGTGTCCCCCGCAGCCATGCGCCGGTTCCCCAGTCCGCCTTCATATCCATCTCGATTCCCCGAAGTCCCTCGCAGGCAGGACCTCCCTTTTTAAGTTCCGGGAATCCCGGATCGAACGGATGAAACGGGCAGTAAAATATCTTTGCCACCCGGCCGCGGGACTGCGTCAGAAGATCCTTAAGATTGGCAATGACATTCCTCTCCGCCAGCTGCTCTTTAATATGGGCGTACATCGTACCGCCCTCGGTCAGAAAATCATTCTGCGGCTCAATTAAGACAATCGCCGTCTTCTCCTTCGGTATCTTAACTGCTGACATGCTATCCTCTCCTTCCCTATTACATTGCTCCTGGCAAAAACATAACAACCTGAGGCACAAACACACAAATAAGATCTACCACGACAATAGCCGCCAGAAACCACATGGATCCGGCAAAAATCTCGTTGACGGAGATCCCTTCCATTCCTTCCATGCCGTACAGGGACGACTTAACTGTAAACACATTCATGCCAAAGGGCGGCGTAATCATTCCCGTCTCGATGGCGATAATCATAACCAGTCCGAACCACACCAGATCATATCCTAAATCCGCCACAATCGGACACATGAGCGGCGTAGTCAAAAGCAGAATGGACGTAGAATCCAGGATACACCCCAGCACCATCAGAATCGCAATAAACAGGAGGATTACTCCTACCGGCGGCATATTCATCCCCTCAACTATGGAGCGGATCAGATTGGTGACTCCGCACATGGACAGCGTCCTCGAGTACGTGGAGGCCGAAACAAGCAGGATCAGTACACTGCCGGATGTGGAACCAGCGGACAGAAGCGTCTCCCAGAACTCCTTTAAATTGAAGCGTTTTCTGAAAACAACGATCAGAAACGCACCAAAGGCACCCACGCCGCCCGCCTCCGTCGGCGTGAAAATCCGCACCAGATGCCGCCCAGAGAAATAATAATCAGAAGCAGGATCGGCCATGGCCGCAGGACAATCTTCCAGAAATTCTCCTTCTCATACTCCGTCAGAGCCTCAACCTCCGGGATGTAATCCGGCTTAATATGCGCCACCAGTAAAATCACGATAATAAACGCGATGGTCATCAGGATTCCCGGAATCACCGCAGCCACGAACAATTTTCCGATAGATACATCCGCCTGCGAACCATACACAATCATCAGCAGGTTGGCGGAATCAGCATTCCCAGAATCGCGGAGCCAGAGATCGTTCCCAGTGCAATCTTTCGGTTATATTTAAGCCTCAGCATCTGCGGAAGAGCAATCTTCGTAAACACCGCCGCTGAAGCTACAGTCACGCCCGTAATGGCCGCAAATATGGCATTGGCCACAACCGTGGCAATTCCTACCCCGCCGCGCACTCTTTTAAGCAGCAGACTGGCCGCATCGTAGAGATCCTGGCTGGCTCCCGACAGATTGGCCAGCAGCCCCATTAGGACAAACAGCGGGATGACGCCGAACATATAGGATCTCACCGCGCCCCAGGCAGACTGGCTTAAGACATTCATAGCCGTGCTGAAACGCTCTGTAAACAGAAATACACTTACCGTACTGGTAAACATCAGCGATGTACTCAGATGCACGCCGCAGAAAATAAGCAGCAAAAGCATCACCAGAGAAAACAGTGCAATCGCGCCTGTACTCATTTATGCATTCCTCCCTTCCCCGGCATGCGCTTCTCCATTCAAAAGCTGCCAGCCAAATTTGATAATCTGTGCGATAAACTCCAGAATCATGAGGCTCGAGCCAAAAATA
The DNA here is from genome assembly GCA_001304875.1 of Clostridia bacterium UC5.1-2E3. Taxonomy (GTDB): domain Bacteria; phylum Bacillota; class Clostridia; order Lachnospirales; family Lachnospiraceae; genus Ventrisoma; species Ventrisoma faecale. The sequence continues at coordinate 100,986 of BBZO01000005.1, read as the reverse complement.
ATGGCAAACCGCCCCGGTATGGTAGAAATGCGCACAGAACCGGCGATATCCGCCTCCCCAATTTCAATGGCATTCAAGAGATTTCCCCAGCTGGCACGGATGATGAAAGCATACACCAGAATCCCCAGCATTGCGGCTGCAATATCAATCACCAGCTTACCGTTCCGGCCCACTTTATCGTAAAGCATTGTCGTCCGCACATGAGCTCCCTTGACAGCCACATAGGGAATTTCCAGGAAACACACGATAATAATAATGCTGCTGACAATCTCCGCCGTGCCGGCAAACGGTTTATTTAACAAAAGCCTGCTCAATACATCTGCTGTGATTAACAGCATGATGCCGAAGACAGCGATGGCCGCCGCTCCGTCCATGATACTCAAAAAACGTTCCAGCAGTTTGTCTGCCTTCCGAAAAAACGACATACCTTCACCTTTCTTTCTCAACTGCTCAGTTTCCGATGTTCCAGTCCCGCACCTTTTCGATTCCCTGGGATTCCAGAATCTCATAGTATCTGGACACGATCTCCGCCCCATTATATCCTGCGGTATTTAAATCATTTACAAGCCCGTTTACCACATCATCCAGGCTGGCCGCCCATTTTTCCTGCTCCTCCCTGCTTAAAGTGGTAACCGTACAGCCCTGTGCTTCCAGATTCTCTAAATCCTCCTCATGAATCGTGTTGATATACTCCGCCTCATAGTCCAGATAACCCGCTCCCACCTCAGTTAAAATCGTCTGAACCTCCTCGGGAAGCTCGTTCCATGTATCCAGATTCACGGTGATAGCGTTGAACGGAACCACGTTAAAATTCGTATCCAGATAATAGGGTGCCACCTCGTACACCTTAAGATTCACACAGGATCTGGTAGGCTGGATGGTTGCCTGGCACACATTGGTCTGCAGGTTCTGATAAGTATCATTGAGCGAGGTCTGGACGCCCACAGCGCCGGAGCCCTCGACCCAGGACAGGTTTATTCCCGCAGCACCCACCTTCATTCCATTAATGTCTTCCAGAGATTTCACTTCTTTTGTGCTGAAAAATCCATAAGGATCTGAAACGCCGATGCCGATAAACTTCTGGTTATAATCGGTCTCATATATGGAGGTAAACTCCGGGTATTCACTATGCATCTGCTTAATAGTCTCCGCCACAATAAGCGGATCTGAACAGGAAAACGGCATGCTGTAAACCATGGTCTGGAGGGGCAGTCTCGCCGCCTCAAACACCAGAATCGTGCATCCCACGTCCACCAGTCCGTCCTGCACACCTTGAAGCTCATTTCCCAGAGTGATGACCGAACCGCCATATGATTTGATCCACTCAATCTCATAATTTGTTTCCTGGCTGACCCGCTCCGATACATTTTTTACAAAATAATCCTCCAGTGCCGTAATCCACGGGTTAGATTCTGAATGGCCCGAACCAATCCTCAGTGTGATGGTCTCCTTCGCGCCGTCTGACGAACCCCCATCCCCTTCTCCGGCCGGAGTCCCTGCGCTGCCGCCGCAGCCTGTAACCGCGGTGACTGCCATCAATGCCGCCAATCCAACTGCTAATAGCCTGTTCTTCTTCATAATTTCCTTCCTTTCTTCATGCATGTGATTTGTCTTTTCCGTTGGACACCGGATATTGGATACAATTTAGTAATTTGAATATACATCTTTCTATGCATTTTGTCAATAATTATTTGATTTATACATATATTATTGTATATATTTTCCATTTTGTCTCGTATATTGGATACATAGTCCAATTTATTGACTTTTTGTATTTTTCAGCGTATAGTTATTGTTAGATTTATTACTAAAACAAAGGAGGCCCAGCTCATGAGCGAACAGCAGCCGCTTATCCAATACACCACCGTTTCCGATTCCGTCTATCTTTGGATTAAAAATGCAATTATACAAGGAGAATTTAAACCCGGGGAACATATTGCCCAGGAGCGTCTGACCAAAAAGCTGGGCGTCAGCCGGACACCCGTCCGGGACGCAATCAAACGTCTGGAGACCGAGGGCCTGCTGATCACTAAACCGCACTGCGGAGCCGTCGTATTTCAGATGTCACGGGAGCATCTGACGGAAATCTATGAGATCCGTATTCTTATGGAACAGTACTGCGCCGCCCGGACATGTATGAAGGCCACCGACGAGGACATTAAATCTATTGAAGCTATTAGTCTCCAGATGTTAAATTACTCCGGCACCTCCAAGGAATTTATGCAGCTTGATCGTCAGTTTCACCGATCGATCTGCACACTTTCCGGCTGTGAAAATACGGTAGAGATTCTTGAGGGACTCTGGAACAAATGTGATTCCTTCAAATCCATCTACTACTCCCTGGACGGCCGCGTAGGCGACACGCTCGCCGAACACACGCGGATTGTTCAAGGGATTAAAAGCCGGGATATCGAGGTCACGAAAAAGGCCATCTCAGATCATTTAAAAGATGTGGTTATGAGTATTGGGGAACATGTGAATCTCCTGTAAATACATTAACGAAGCGGGGCAGTTCACTCTGGGAACTGCCCCGCTTCATTTTTCTCTGTATAACGGCTTTATCCGGGTCCGGCTATCGTTCGCCCCGTGTCATCTGAGAGCCGCGATCTGCGCTGTCTCCTCCACCTGCTCCGCCAGATATGCGGCCTCCCGCATATCCTTTCCCAGCGTCACCTGCCCGTGGGCACGCAGGAGAAACGCCTTTGCCTCCGGCCGCTCCTCGAACAGCTTAAGAATTTCCGGAAAATATTCTTTGGGAACCGCATAAGAATGCGTATCAAACACCGGCACATATCCGCCCAGCTTCATTTCCGAGTGATGGGTGGCGAACGTAAGTAAATCATGATTCGCGGCCCAGGCCGTCGCATAGGGAGAATGGCAGTGCATGACCGCATTCGCCCAGGGAACCGCCCGGTAGATCGCCCCGTGAAGCAGCGCCTCCTTTGAGGGCTTTATATCCCCTTCAACAATGTTTCCGTCAAAGTCCGTAATCACCAGTGTCCGGCTGCACACCTCGTCGAACGCCACATCCGTCCCCTTCACCATCATCAGACTGCGTCCCGGGATGCGCACGCTTAAATTTCCACCATTACTCATCTGGTAGCGCAGCCTGTAAAATTTCCCCGCAGCTTCTGCCAGCTCCGCGGCCAGTTTCTCATATTCCGGCTTCATTCTTTCGCCTCCCATTTCTCCTCAATGATCAGATTCTCCATCTCCTGTGCGCAAAAATCTGCAAATGAGGGATCACAGAAATTCATCTCGCAGGCTTTAAAAACAATCTCTGGCTTCAGCTCTTTTTCAAAGATGGCCCTCATCTTCTGGATTGTATCCGGCTTATGAAAAAATTCCCCCGGCCCGCTCATGGTCCGCAGACCTCCCATGGGAAGCACCACCTCCGTCCTTCCCGTGGAGCGGTTCAGCCGCTTAACAATGGTTCTCGTGATATCAAGAATCTCCGATTCATACAGCCTCGTATGGGTCAGGCCCTCGTTGTGCCAGACATATCCCCGTTTTTCCTGATCCTCGAAAAATTCATCCGGGCGCAGGCATGCAAAATCAATCCCCCCAGCATATAAGCGCCGGAATCCCCATTTCCGCCGCCGCACACAGCCGGTGGTCCGCACCTTTGCTGTAGCCGTATCCGCCAAAATACTCTGCCGTCATCTCGTGGAGGGAGAGATCCATAACCGCAGAGATCACGCCTTCGCGTATGAGTGATTCCATGACCCGTCCCCCCATCCCCGTGGAGTGGAAGCTTATGGTCTTTCGCCCTTTTTCCGCCAGCCGGTCCATGGCCCGCATGGCCGTGTCATTGGTCACTCCCATCAGTGTGGCGGCAATATATTCTTCTCCCTTTGTATCGATGGAATTTCCTCCGTAGGTCACCATCCCGATCATGGCACTGACTGTATTTTCCAGTACCACCTCATTGATCGGATTCATCCCGGCAAAGTCCACGATGGATGGGATGACCGCAATGTCCTTGTCCCCCACCACCGTGTCAAAATACCGGTAACCGCTGGCGATCGTGGAACAGATAATTTTAGGGAAACCGATGGGAAGCAGCCGCATGGCGGCGGAGCAAACCACCGTATTCTGCAGGCCGCCCATGCCGAGCACTCCCTGGATCCGTTTCTCCTTCCAGAGCTTTACGACCATATTTGAGATACTTTCCGTCATGGCCGAAATGGCCCCGCTTTTGTCAAAGGCCGCCACCTGTTCCCACGTGTATCCGCCCTGCGCCAGAATTTCTTCCCGGCTTACGTCGGCCTCAAGGGGCACACTGGGGCCCGTGCTGATATCCAGAACCAGTGCCTTATTTCCGCTGGCCTCAATCCGGTTCCGGACAAATATTATTTCATGGTATTTCGTATCGCAGCATGCGATCACTGCTATTACTGCCATAGCCCCGGGGGCAGGTACCCCCGTCCTCACCTGCCTTTCGCCGCGAGACCCAGGACCGGTGTCTTTTTCACGCGATCCATGATCTCCCTGTCGTGACAGGTAAGAATCTTATCCAGCTCTCCGCCCTTTCTTTGATGATGCGAATGCTCTTCCACGTCGCTACGATATCGGAAAAACGGTTTGGCGGCGTGATATCGTAATGAAGCTTTTCAATAGGTTTCACATTATCCATAATAAAAATGGCGTCCCCACAGCAGATATAGCTTCCCTCCGCTGTATCGATCTCCACAGACTGATGCCCCACCGAGTGTCCCGGTGTTTCAAACACCCGCACTCCCGGCATAATTTCCGTTTCTCCCTCAACCAGCTTCATCTCGATGCCCTCAAACGGACGCACAATCCCCAGCTCCGGCGCCTCGTAGGATTTATAATAGAGGGGAATCGGATCCATGGCAAATTCATATTCTTTTTTGTTTACATAAAATTCCGCGTTGGTGAATTTTTCCATATAGAAGCAGTGATCCCAGTGCAGATGCGTGAACACAACAATGTCTATGTCCTCGGGTTTGTAGCCTATCTGGGCGAGCTGCTCTGCGATCGCCATCCCCTCCGGCTGCCTCGAGCCGTGATGATGGTACCGGTCTGCCCGCTCTGTATCCGCCATGCCCGTATCGACCAGAAGAAGTTTTTCCCCGCCCTCCACAAGATATGTGTAGACCGGGTACTCCTCCTCTCTGTCCGAAGCATCCGGGTAAAATGCTGCTGCAGAATGATGATAAAGATACTGTTTCGGAATCATCGTCACGAAACCAGTATTGATTGGTCTGATTGTCAAGTTACTCATACAATGATACCTCCTGATTTTATTGAATGGGGTATCCAAATTGTATCCAGTGTCCAAAATTATTATAGAATGATTTTGTTTTATTGTCAAGAGGCTACATAACGCGCACCTGCCGGACATGCGCAGCGCGTCTGCCGCTCCTACACAGAATATTTCCCTTACACGCGGAGCATTTTTCTCACAAACGACAATGCCGCCCCCAGCGCACTGCAATAAAACAGCGCTGTATGATTAATATGAACCGCATCCAACGCCGCCTTCGCCCCGGCTGCTGTGCCGTGCCACATCCCGGCTTCCGTCGGCACGAGCATTCGCAGCGGGTGCACTGCCAGCACCACCGCCAGGCAGATCAGAAACGGCACGAAGCCCCGTCCGGTATCGTATTTTTTCAGACGAAGTTCTCCGCCCGCCGCCTTCCCGCTCAAAATCCACAGGCACCAGACACCTCCCATAAACAGGGACGCTCCGGCGAACGAAGCGTACAGAATCAGACCATAGTTGTTTTCCTGTACAGCCAGTCGGATATCCCCCAGTCCATAGGAATACTCCCAAAATGATTTTGTCATGATCACGACCATATAAGCCATCAAAAGGCAGGACACGAGCTGCATAATGCGGGATGCGAGAACAATCGTGGCCGCAGCGCCTTTCTTTGCCGCAGCTATAGAGGTCTGAACCGTGTCCCGGACAGGGTGAGAAGAACGCTCGGTCTCCATATATGTGATAGTTTCCTGTGAATCGAAAATTCTGCCGCCGGTACTCTCCGCATAGCGCTTTGAATCGCCGGCGCCGGCAAAAGCAGTCTGACCGCCCAGGGTCAGTCTCTGACTCTGGGTCTGGCTCCATCCCTGCTCCGGCCTCTGTCCATGTTCCTGTTCAAGCTTCTTCTCAAACTCCTTCTCAAGCTGCTCCAGGCGCGTACGGATATTATCATCGCGATTCCGGTGGGATCTGGATTCGGTGGTTTTTGACTTTTGATGGTTTTTCTTTTGTAGTCTCTTTCTTTTGACGGTCTGGCTTTTTGTTTCTTGACTGGTTTTTCTTTCGAGGTGTTCTCTCTGGTATTTGTATTGTTCTGAGGTTTTTGCGCCTCAAAATTATAAAGGAGATGTTCTTTTTGCTGTGCTGGTTCTTGCTCTGATTTTAATTCTAATTCTGGTTTTAGCTCTGGTTTTATTTCTGGTTCTAATTGTAATTTTATTTCTGATTCTGGAAGGTTTTCCTCCGTAACTGGATTTATATACTCTTCTTTGAGAAAATCTTCTGGTGTCAGAAATTCAAAATCATCGTCCATATATTTTTCAACCTGCGGATTCAGCGCAGCACCACAATGGCTGCAGAAATTCCCCTCCGCTCTGTTTCCACATTTCGGACAAATCATCGGTTTCCTCCTTTGTAATTTGCCTTATGCTTTATTATAGAGGTATCATAGCATAGATGCGGGGTGGATTTTCTTACTTTGCTGGGGCGAAATTCTTAAGGTTTTTGGAAGATGGGGGGTGGGGAAAACGAGAGGGAAAGGGAAAAGGGGCTTGCGAGAACGCGAACCCCTTAAGCTTATTACTCTTGTAATTTTTTACTTTGTAATTAAAACACCATTTGTTTGAGATGAGAAGCTTTGACTTTCATTTCCTTTTGTTACCATATGGGTTCCTCTTAATCTATAATAGCGATTTGTTTTTGCTCCCGAAATCGTAAACGAATTTGTCAATGAAGCTGTATTCGTATCTACAAATAGATAATCATTAACATTGATCCAACTGTTATCTGATTCATCCCAAATATCCAAGTAAGCTTTATGTCTAATCTCGTCTACTGTAACATGCGCTAATGTTTCTATTAACACATCAATTTTTCCACCACCTGCGTTAAAAATTTGTGTAAGTGCTGTAGAAATTAACGTCCCTCTCGGCTGCACATTTTCCATGCTATTTGAGCTAATTACATTTTCTGGCATTAATACGCTATCTTCACCATAATAAAAACATACTTCCCAATCACTTTCCGGTACATCTTCGTATGCATATGACACAAACGAAAAACTTAATACAAATAATAATGCTGCAATTACAACTCCCACTTTACGCATTTTCATTAAATGCTTCCTCCTTGATTCTTAATAAAAGCTTAGATCTTCAACTATTTTTTTAAATTCTTCTAGCTCCATAACTCCTGCAATATAATAAAATGCATTGTCTATATGCATTTCTGCACTATATTCACAAGAATTTTTATCTAACTGATATTCCTCAATATTAATTTCTTTTTTATCCATTCATTATAAACAGTTTCTACCACTCTTCTATCCGATATAATATTTGTTGAACCTTCCGACATCAAGGCATTTTGAATAAAAAAAACCTTTTGATTACCATAGTTGAATTCTAATTTTGCGTGTAAATCACTATATTCCAATTTCTCAAATTTTAGTTCTTCTGGAATATAGCCTAACTTAATTGCACGAATTCCAACCTCCTGCTGAATTTTCTTATATACATTATCTAACGCAGTATCTGTCCGAAGATTCTCCTCATTATTTAAAACCACATTATTCCTAACATCCACCCGTTCGCTCCACCAATACTCAAACCTCTTCTTCCCCGCCGCCGTAATTCCCATACCAAGCAGCAACACCAGCGAGACAATCGCAGCGACAAGAAATCTCAGTGGCTTTTTGAACCGGTGAATCTTTCGTTTGTGGCTTTCTTTCATCCTCCTTCTCTCTTCAGCTTTCGGCGCTCTGCCTCAATACGCCCATGAAGCTGTCTGTCCCAATCCTCGGGCGGCGGCGGAATCTCCGAGTCATCGATGGTTTCATCTGCCAGGCGCAACTGTTCCAGGATCTGCTCATCACTGAGACCGAACGAACTCTGCACAAGCTCGTCCAACGTATTATCCTCATTGTCTTTTCTTCTGTCTGTACTCAACCTGGCACCTCTTGACTCGCATCTTTCTTCTAATATCCCCAGGGTTTAAGGGTTGACTTTTTACATTTTGCGTTTACTATTATAGTAGATTATGCGCAACGGCATATATATTGGAGGCTCACTATGAAAAAATAATTCTGACAGGCGGCGGAACCGCCGGCCACGTTACCCCAAATCTTGCACTTCTCCCTTCTTTAAAAGAAGCGGATTACGAAATCCACTATATTGGTTCTTACAATGGTATCGAGCGCAAGCTCATCGAAAATGCAGGCATTCCTTATGACGGAATTTCCTCCGGCAAGCTGCGCCGTTATTTTGATCTGAAAAACTTCTCTGATCCGGTCCGCGTGCTGAAAGGCTATGCGGAGGCTCGCAAGCTCATCAAAAAATACAAACCGGACGTAGTTTTCTCCAAAGGCGGTTTCGTCTCCGTGCCCGTGGTTCTTGCCGCAAAACATTACAAAGTTCCGGTCATCATCCACGAATCCGACATGACGCCGGGTCTGGCAAATAAAATCTGCATTCCCTCCGCAAAGAAGGTTTGCTGCAACTTCCCGGAAACCCTGGAATACCTTCCGAAGGACAAGGCCGTACTCACCGGCTCCCCCATCCGTCAGGAGCTTCTGCAGGGAGACCGCTTATCGGGCCTTAAATACGCGCACCTCTCTGCCGAAAAACCGGTTCTTCTCGTTATCGGCGGAAGCCTGGGCTCCGTCATTGTAAATCACGCCGTGCGCGGAATACTCACACAGCTTTTAGAGCAGTTTCAGATCATACATATCTGCGGGAAAGGCAATGTGGATGAAAGCCTCATCGGCATCCCCGGATATGTTCAGTATGAATATGTTGACAGTCCTTTAAGACATCTGTTCGCTGCAGCTGATTTGGTTATCTCCAGAGCCGGAGCAAATTCCATCTGTGAGATTCTGGCTCTCAGGAAGCCGAATGTACTCATTCCGCTCTCTGCCGCCGCCAGCAGAGGAGACCAGATTCTCAATGCAAATTCGTTTGCAAAACAGGGCTTCAGCACCGTCCTGGAAGAGGAAGTCCTCACACCGGATACTCTGTACCAGGCAATCAGCGAGACCTACAAAAACCGCCAGACCTACGTTGACGCCATGTCGCAGAGTACACTTAACAATGCGATCGGGACGATCATGTCTCTCATCAATAAGTGCGCAGAGGATTAATCCTTAAACCAGTCACTCAGCGCTTCGCGCAGATATTTTCTTGCTCTTGATATCCGGGCACGGCATGCCGTCTCCGAGATATCAAGAAGCTTTGCAACTTCTCTTTCCGGCCTTCCCTCAATGATGTGGAGGATTATGACATCCCGCCAGATCTTTCTCATCCCAAGAATGCATTTTCTCACTGCCCGGTAGTACTCATCCTGCATCACAGATTGAAGTGCGCTGTCCGGAAGAAAATGTCCCTTCAAAATTCGATCTCATCTTCCTCCGTGTTAAGTCCCACCGTCTGATAATGTGCATTCCGTCTGTAAATATCCCTGCTTTTGTTTATCAAATGCGGCCAAGCAAAGCCAGCTTCTCATTCTCGGGCAGAGTCAGATCATAGGCAAGATAATATGACACAATCGTATCCTGTATCAGATCTTCCACATCATCCAGCTCCACGCCGTTATTGATGGCCAGCTTCTTTAACAGCTTTCCGTAATCTTTATAAATTGCGTTTATCAACAGGTCTTCTTCCTGCTGTCTCTTTTGCTCCTCAGCGAACCTGTCTGCCGATGCAGACGGCTTCATGCTACAACGCCTCTCTGATCAGCCGGCTGATTTCGGCCCGTTCCTCCTCTGTACTGCTTCCGGGATTCCACGACACGATCTGCGGTCCATCTTCATATCTCGGAATCACATGCACATGAAAATGGAACACCGTCTGACCAGCCGCAGTCCCGTTGTTCTGAACCAGATTGAAACCGGCACATCCCAGCGACTTCTTCATCGCCGTGCCTATCTTTGCGGCCAGCGGAAGCACCTTCGCCGCCGTCTCTTCGCTGATCTCCGTCACATCTGCAAAATGTTTCTTGGGAAGGATCAGCGCATGCCCTCTCGTCGCCGGTCCCATGTCCAGAATCACACGGAAATCATCGTCCTCGTAGATCGTCGCAGACGGTATCTCTCCTGCCGCAATCTTACAAAAATACAATCACTCATTCCATTCATCTCCCCTTTTATAAATAATAATTATCGTACCGCCGTTTCGGCTTCCGATAAAAAATTATTCCCAAAACAACCCCCAGAAGCAGACCCCCGATGTGTGCCGCATTGTCGATTCCCTGGCTGGTAAACCCGTGGTAGGCTGTCAGGAGCACGATTATTCCAAGCTGACGGGTGGTCAGATCCTCTAGTTGTCCGCGGTTTACAATCACCGCATACAAAAGTCCGCCGACCACTCCGAAAATAGCTCCCGACGCGCCCGCTGAAACACGATACGAATACTCGCTCATGTTTACCATCATCGAAATCACATTGGCGCCCACTCCGCACAGCAGATAAAAGATCAGGTATTTCACCCGTCCCAGTGCGCGCTCCAGATTATCCCCCAGGAAAAACAGCACCAGCATATTATTCATGATATGATTGATGCCAAAATGCATGAACACCGCAGTGAGAAGCCGGTAATACTGCCCCTCCTCCAGCACCAGCGGCGCATACATGGCCCCCTTCGATATCATAAATGCCGTGTTCTCACTGGAACCAGCGATCTCCAGGTACAGAAAGTAAATCACATTTATCGCAATGATCGTACAGTTACATACGAGATTCGTCTGGTATCCCGCTCCATCCACGCTCACTCCTGTTTTCTGTCTGCCTTTATTGTACCATGTCCACTAAGGTCGTGGAAGACCTCGCTAAGTGCTCATATTATATCATACTGCATATGGAATTACCATCTTTTTTCCATAAATTGGAAGACAGCATCCGCCAGCATGACACGGTCCCCGTCCTTCAGGCTGACCGTCTCATTGGCCTCCAGCTTATACCCTTCCACCGTCGTTCCATTTGTGGAGTTTAAATCTGTCAGAATAAAAACGCCCTCCTTCCGATCAATCCGCGCATGAAGACGGCTGACGGTCTTCCGCTCAAGGCAGGCATCCGCCATGTCGGCACTTTTCCTATAATAAACGGGACATATTCTATCACAATCCGCTGGCCGCCGTCCTCTGGCACAAGGCAAGCCATGTCGCCGCTATCGGAAAATCCGCCAAAACCTCTGTTTTACGGCTGCATCCGGAGGCGGTGCAGCCACTGCCGCCGGCTGCAAACGCACCGCTTCCGGGCCTTCTGCGGCTGCCTTCTCCCTTTCCGTCGCATATTCCTTCGGATCTCGCTCCTCTTCGTCAAACATGATCTTCCAGCTCTCGGGAATCTGCGTCTTCTGCGCTGTGTTCTTCTTCGCTTTCTCTCTTCTCTTTTCCTCGTCCTGTCCGGACTTCTCCACATGGTTTTTCATTTTCCTGCCAGTTATCCACATAGCAGCGCCAGCAATAAACATCGAACTATCGGCTGCCGCCAGAACCCACCAGAACCGGCGCAGTCCATTTTCGCCATACAGCAGCCAGATGATCACCGGAGGCACAATCACAAACAGCAGGCCGTACAGGATTCTCTTTTTCCATTCCTTCCTCTTACGGATATCACTTTTCTGCTTTTTCTTGCTCTTCCCGGCCGGCTCTCCCAGCCGCTCTCTCAGATCAGTTTCCTTATCGGGAATTTCCTGTTCCCACTCCCAATCGTCATATTTCCCGCCAGAGATTTTCTCTTTTGCGGACGGCTCTGGCATACGTACTTCCTCCTCATACCTGCCGTGCCTCTCGCCTGCATCCGCGCCTGTCTCGTTCTCCAAAGAAGCTCCTTTCCCCTCGCTTTCCAGAGTTTCCCCCAGTCCGCCCAACGCTTTTAATATCTGCTGGATCCCACAATTTTCTCTCAGGCTTTCATGGTACAGCCGGTAAGCCATGACCACACTGTCCTTGTCCTGGTGATCCACCTTCTCCATAATATACTGCAAAAGCTTTGTGAACGCCTCCGGGAAATTCCCCTCATATGCTGGCACAACACAGAGGCTGAACGCGAACGTGTCCAGATCCACATAGATATATTCCGGGTCCAGCAAAATACGGCTCTCCGGCATCAGATAATTTTCAAGCCTCGTCTGCACCGATGCGATGTGCACGAGGAGGCGGCGTATCTCCTCCGGCCTTATATAGCGCTTTTCTATCACCCGCTTAAGCGGCTGCTTTGAGGTGATTTCATAATAGAAAAGCGGCTGGTTGTCCGTCTGCTTCAGACGAAATTTTAGCGTCCCCGCAATCGAATTGCTCAAAAGCATCCGGCTCTCGTACCTTCTGCGCCCGGCCAGTCCGGGGCTGCCACCATGTAATTGCGGTTCATTTCTCTTTTGTAGCTAATCTCCATTTTCAAGTCCTCCAAGCCCCGAGAGTCCCTCGATCATCCGGAGAAAGGCTTCCGGATCAAAGCCGGGGACGGAAATATCATTTGAAAATCCGTCTGCATTTCCCCGTCCGTGCACACGGTTTCCTTCCTGTTCAAGGCTTATCTGATAGCCGTTTATCCTATGAAGAATCCAGGTCTGCGACATGCCGCTCTCCCTGGCCTCCTCCAGTTTTCTGTCCTCCTCCAGACGGCGCCCCATCTCCACCGTCTCCTGCAGAATCATATTGGCCGCCGTCCGGTCGTGCATGATAAACGCCTGGCTGATGAGACTTCCTATAACCAGCAGTGTAAATGAACAGACGAGGGCCGCCTCGACGGTGTAGCTCCCCGAAGCCTTAAGCCTCATCAGTCTGCGCACGCGCACACACCCACGTCCGTGCGTCCGCGCACCTGTTCTCTTATCACCTGTTCTCCCGTCCCCCGCCTGTCTCTTACAAATTCCCCTTTTACCTCTCATAAAAATTCCCCCATATTCATGCATAACCACACCGGCACAAGAAATGGCAAAAAAGGAACCTCCATTTTTCTCCGGCTCTTCCCATACACATATCCCATCGCCAGGACCGGCAGGCTGAAAAGCCCGCACAACAGGATCCCGCCAGCCAACAGCAGAAACGTTCTCTCGCAGCCCAGGCACAGACCGGTGGCCAGGAAAAACCATCCATCCCCCTCGCCCACGGCCCCCCTGCTTACTCTGCTTAATACAAGCAGCACTGCACCGGGCGTCAACGCAGCTATTTTATACATTATTTTATCTGACGGAAAGAAGATTGCACTTCCGGCCACCTCTGTCAGAAAATTCAGACCAGCAGACACCGCTCCGATAACAGCCATCACCAGACACAAAAAAAGCGAAACCTCCCGGCTTTTCAGATCCTCCCACGCCGCGGCCAGAAGTGCGAATGAATATACCAGATCTATCATTTTAATTCCCCCTCCTCCTCTCGCAGTAGGAACAGGCTCCCATATACTCCACCTCGCTCAGGGGAACCGCCTCCACGTAGGCGACGATGGCCGTGCAGTACCGATTCCTGTGGTAGCTCTCTCCGCTCTCCATGATGTAAACCGTCCCCCCGGTTCCGCCTCCGCACACACTGCACGGCCGATAGCGGGAACCGCTGGAATTTCTGAAACCGTCAAGATCTTCCCATGCCACAGCCTCGATTTTATTGCTGAGATAATGGCAGTCTCTGAACCAGTGATAGCGCTCGCTGGTTTTTCCTATATATACAGTCTGATCTTCCTCGTTTTCTCCGAGGTCTGCCCCATGGTCCAGACCGCCCTCGCGCCCGATCCACACCCGTCTGACGCTGCGCGCCGTCATGGGGATGCTCTTTAAATGCAGCACAGAAAATGGCATCACATACTTAAATTCCGCGCACAGCACCACATGCTCCCCGTCCTCCATAATCGAAGTTCCCGACAGGTCCAGCTGGCTGATTCGCTGCGCGCCGTCCACCGACAGAATCCGGTTTCTCAGATAGCCTTCGGCCAAAATCTGTGCCAGAATCCCTTTGTAGCTTTCCAGCTGCTCCGCTTCATCTCCGGCTGCGCTTCCCGGCACACTCTCTTCCCCCGCCCGGCTCTCCAGATAGAGATATTGGCTCATATCCTCCGCCGTCACTTCCAGCGTCATCTGTACCCGGCGGTGAAGATCCAGCATCTGCATGGGGAGCATCAGACACACGGAGGCAAAAATAAACAGTGACAGCGCCAGTGCCGCCTCCAGCGTCAGACTTCCCGCTGCCCGGGAGGCGGATGATAATACCCTCTTTCGCCAGGCCGGTGCGCAGGAACATGGCACTTGGAGAGCATTTTTTTCCATATCATTCACCTGCTTTTTGAAAAAGGGCATAATCATCCGCCTCCCATCTTTCTCTGACTATTTTTCAAATCCATATTCTCTTAATACGCCTTATCAAGCTCCGCACGCATATCCAGATACCGCCCGCGGGCGCGAGCCGTCCCCTCCACGCGGTAAACCAGGTGTTTCACCTGAAAATCCTCCTGTTCCGCACCGATATTAATCTGTATAAGATCCAGAATCCGGGCGTTGACTGTCTCGGCGCCGTTTAACATCATAAGAAGCTTTAAGTACGTCTCATAACTTAAGCCGGCGCCTTCCGCCTCTCCCCCAGGACCGCCTCCCAGCCCCTCCGGGATCGCCCCGCTTCTGCCAAGCTCCAGCAGATTTTCCAGACTCATCTTCCAGCTCCCCGCATCCTTTATAAGAGGCACCTTTCCGCCCGCCAGCAGCGTCCTCACATCCACAAGGGCCTCCCCCAGCGCCCAGATGCAGGCGATAAAAAATGTCATCACATACACAAGCGGGGCCAGCCCCGTGATTCCCACAATGGACGCCGCCAGCGCCTGGGCCTCCTGCATCTTCCCGCTGTCGGTCAGAATATGAAGAAGGTTCATCCCCTCTCGTACCAGAAGCAACTTTTCCACGGTTTTTCCAGATTTCCTTCGTCCGTGCCGTCTCCGTTTAAGATGTATTCCATCTCGTACTCCGGGACGACGGCTTTATTTTTTGTAAAATCGTTAAAGTGAATCCCGCTGTACTCCGCCACCGCCAGCCGCGTGGGCAGCTGCAAGAGCTCCGGCACCGACAGCGCCCCGCCCCGCTGCCCCTCAGACGGCAGCGGATACGGCGAGGAGAGCACCGCCGGGGACACAGTACGTCCATCGGGCAGCACAAAGCTTATCAGATCAAATTTCACCAGCTCCCGCACGCTTTCCAGAAACGATTTTTTCTCCTTGTCTGCGATGCCGTGGGACACGCCCAGGTTCCCGATCTTCACCTTTCTAAAGGTTCTTAGGACCGAATCCCACAGCGGCCCCTCGTCCAGCTCATCGTCCTCGTCGTCTCCCTCCCAGGAAGCGATATAGTCCATGACTTCTTCCGCATGGTCTATTGCGTCCTGAACCGCCGGAATATTCGCCTCTGTCTGACTGCCGACAGCGAAAATTTCCTGGCGGCGCTTTCCATCCTCGTCCGTGTACTCACGGTATCTCCCGATCTCCGCCTCCATGGCCTGAATGGCCGCACTGCCAAGATCGTCTCTCTTTCCTGCATATACTGCCTCCGTCTCATCCAGTCTCCTTCCCAGCGCGTCCGCCCGCTCCTCATAGTTTCCGATGAGCTTCGGCATCCGCTCCATCTCCTTTATAAGCTTCTTCGCCGTTTTTATGAACCCGGAACCATTCCAGGCATCAAGCTGCTCCCTCCCCCTCCCGGACGAGGGCCCTCTGGCTTTCCAGGGAATCCGCGATCTCCTCCAGTGCCTCCTCCAGAAGAAATGCCTCCTTGGCATGGTCTTCGTATAGACCCGATATTTCCTTTAAACTGTCCGCCTCCTTGAGATTTTTAAGCTCGCCGGCAAGTGCCTCGAAGTCCTGTTCCTGGTTTAGGAATCCGAACTTCATGTAATCGGTGATCTCCCTCTCAAGCGGCTCCCCGGCAGAATCCGTGACGTGTGTGAGCCCACTGACAGTCACACCCTCAGGCTCCATCGGATACAGATGATTTTCCCGGTCGTATTCCTTTATATAGAAGAAAATCGCATCCTCCACGTCCGTCTCGTCCTCCGCCTCCAGAAGCAGCAGATGATACCGGTCCCAGAGCCCCCTGTGAAAGCCGCTCATCACCGAGTCCAGGGACGAGGCGGCAGCCATCTTAAAATACCATCTTGTTCCGGCAGTCCTCGCCGACTCCAGAAGCCCGCTCATCAGCGCACATATACACAATATAACCATGGCCAGAAACACAGTCATCTGCCCGCTTCTTTTCAAAATTAATACACCTCTTTAGACTGTTTATTAATCTCGCTGAAAATGCTGTCCAGCAAGCTTGTTATCTGTTTCTTGAAAATGATAACGAGGCCGATGAGAACCACCAGAATCAACACCACCTCGATCACCCCGACACCGGCCTCCTCACACCAGAACGCCTGCACTTCTCTTCTCAATTTTCTCACACTGTCTCCTCCTTCTTAAAAACTGCTTTCCATAGTGAAAACCTAAAACTGAAACGACATCCAGGCCGGAACCACAATCATCACCATGACAATCCCCAGCATGATGAACAGCGGCAGCAGCAGCTTTGTCCCGGCCTCCTCCCCCTGGCGCTTCGCCAGGTCCTTTCTCTGCTCCAGGGCAAGCGCCATCTCCTCCTCCAGAAGCTGACGCATCCCCCGCGTGCCGGTGCGCATATTCTGCTCCAGAAGCGCCGCCAGCTTCTGATACTGTCTGAGGCCGCACCGGTCGCCGAACAGGCGGTAGGCTCTCCCCTCCGGCGTGCCCGACTGCATCTGATATAAGGTGCGGCACATTTCCTCGTAAGCATAGCGGATCTTTCGCCGCCCGGCCCTCACCGCCTCCTCATACTCCCCGGCTATCAGTCTCCAGGCCCCCTTCGCGCTCATGCCGGCACCCATATAGACGGTGAGCTTGGAGACGATTTCCGAATAGTCCAGAAGCATCTGCCGCTCCCTCTTCTTCCTCTCCTTCGCCTCCCCGTCCTTTTCCCGGTATGCCACCGCCGCGGCCGCCGCAATGCCAGGAGCAGAATCACATAATTGTCCGTCGTCCGCTCCTCCCGATACGTGATGGGCGCGCCTCAAAGGTCTCCGGGAGCGAAAAAAACTCACTTCCCCTCTGCCCCTCGTCCAATTCTTCTAGGTAACCAAGAAACGCAAGCTCCCGGCGTTCCTCCTCCGTGTAGAGAGGCGGCAGAACCAGAACGAAAAACGAGTATTCCCGCCGGAATGCCCCGGAGCTTAAAGAGGCAGAGATCTCCACCTCCTGCCCGTCCTCCGCCACCTGCGAATTGTGCACCTCACCGAAAGAATCCACGACCTGCGGATTCCCGGACTGCCAGGAAACCCGTATTCCGTACTCATCCAGGGAAACTGGAAAATACAAATTCTCCCGCACCTCCCCCAGAGACGCATTTCCTCCCGGCACGGCGGCCAGAAGCTCCTCGAACGCACGGGGAAACACGCGCGCGGCCTCCTCCTCTGTATACTCCCTCTCACCCACCGAAGGTGAGAGAAAGCTCCTCCTCTCCAAGCCCATCCACCACCAGACTGTACGTTTCCCCGCCCTGCCCATAGCCGTTTCTGGGAACCCGGTTCCCCTCCTGCAAAACGCCGGACTGCCCCTGCACCGCCTCCGCCGCCGCAAACATAAGCACAGCGGCTGCCAGGCAGAGCGCCTGCTGTTTCCGTATCTTCGTCCACGCAAATTTTTTCAATGCTACACCTCGATTTTCAATATCCACTCCGCCGCAAACAGCGCGCCGATGTAAGCCGCCAGACATCCCGTCATCACGGCGCGTCCCGCCGCCGTCCCGTACATCACGGCGAAAAATCCGGGGGATGTGAGATCGATATAGAGAATGATGAGAAAGGGAAGAAGATTCATAAGCCTCTGCTCAAACCGCTTCTCCGCTGTCATGTTTAAAATCTCCTCCCGCACCCGCATCTTCCCCGCCATCACCGAAGCCGTGTGCTCCATGATAGATGCCAGCTCGCCGCCGCTGCGCTTGGCCACCGCAAACGTCTCCGCAAACTGTCTCACATCCTCCAGCCCGCTCCTGTCTGCAAACTCCGCAAACAGGCTCTCCACGGTACGGTTGACCGACACCTGGTGCGCCATATAGGAAAATTCTCCCGCCATCATGCTCTCCGGCCCGTAGACCAGCTTAAGCTCCTTCACGCTGGCTCCCAGTGCATTTTCCACCGAGTAGCCGGCGCTCAGAGAGGAGGCAAGCAGCGTGATGCCGTCCTTGAACTGGATTCCCAGTGTCTCCTTTCTCCGTTTTGCCAGCACCTTTTTCTGATACACCGGACAAAGAAGGCTGAGCGGCAGTATCACAAGAAACACCTTCATGCTCCTGTAAAAGATGTAGGCCACCGCACCGCAGGCCCCCACTCCCGCCAACACATACTTCGCCCACTCCCAGGGCGTGAGCGGATAAACGTCATAGCGTATACCCGGCTGCCCGGAGCTTGTCTCTGTTCTCCAGCTCCCCCACCTTTTCCAGAATCCCTTCCACCTGCCCGCCCGCACCCGTCCCCGTCTCTCTGAACTGGAAAACCGGATGAAGGGAAATTTTGCCGTCCTCACAGCCGTCCACCTCCATGATGCAAAGTACCTTTCTGCTCCTGTCCCTGAGCCGTCCCACGTGTACCATGATGTCTAACGCCGACGCAATCTGGCTGCGTATGGCCGGAAGCGGCAGCTCCGCGGCGCCCAATACCATGGTCTCCAGCCTGGACAGCATGTCCGCCGGGCTGTTTCCGTGCCCTGTAGACAGCGAACCGTCGTGCCCCGTGTTCATGGCCTGCAGCATCTCCAGAGCCTCTTTCCCGCGCACCTCCCCCACCAGAATCCGGCTGGGGTTCATGCGCAGGGAGGCCCGGATCAGATCGCCCATGGAAATCTCCCCTGCGCCGTCCACACTGGCGTTTCTCGTCTCCAGCCGCACCAGATTCGGCACATGGCGGATCTGCAGCTCTGCCGAGTCCTCAATGGTGATGATGCGCTCCTCCGCCGGGATAAACTCGGAGAGTGCATTTAAAAATGTGGTCTTTCCCGACCCGGTTCCGCCGCTTACGAAAATGTTGTACCCGGACGCCACCAGGTCCTCATAAAGCCAGCCGCCTCCCCGCTGATGCTCTTAAGCTCCACCAGCCGCTCCATGGTAATGGGCTCCGGGAATTTCCGTATGGTCAGAATGGGGCCGTCCAGCGCCACCGGCCGCAGCACCACATGCACGCGGGAGCCGTCTTCCAGACGGGCGTCCGCAATCGGGCTCCGCATATTCACAACCCGGTTGATCCGGCTCACGATCTGCTGAATCAGGTCCTCCAGCTGCTCCGCGGATTCAAAGCTGCTTTCCCAGCGCTCGATCCGCCCTCTCCGCTCCACAAATACCGCGTCGGGGCCGTTGACCATGATCTCCGTGATCTCCCTGTCATCCACCAGCGTCTGTAAAAGATCCAGCCGGCGAAAGGAGTTAAAAAGATCTGTTTTCATCTTCATCCGTTCCCTGAGCGTCAGATAAATTCCTCTCCCCGCTTCCATGATTCGCTCGTCGATGAGCTGCCCCAGCTCGTCGTCCTCCACCTGGCGGCGGAGCTCCAGCTCCTCCACAATCTGCCGCCGGATGGTCTCGCGGAGCTGCGAATGCTTCTCCGGACTCCTGCCCGGATTTCTTTCCGGACGCCTTTCCGAATGCCTGTCTGCCCCCCTTCCCGGATTTTCTGTCAGATGTCTGTCTGTACCCCTATCCGAACCTCCTACCAGTCGCCTGCCTGCAGTCTTTTCCAGACTTTCCTCAAAATTACTGTCTTCTCTTCTCATCCACATCGCCTCCTCAGCTAAACAATGTCCCTTTACTTCCTCTCAATAAATTCCTCACATAATCCCCCATCTCCCCCCACATCAGCTGTTCCAGATAGTCCTCTTTCCTTCCCAGGCTGCTGTGAAACGGAAGCTTCAGTCTCTTGATCCGCTCCCGCAGCTCCCCGTGGCCGGAAAACTCCAGATAACCGTCAAACTCCTCCAGCTTTGCCGCCGAGACCGGATCCTCCTTCACAGGCATGTAGATCACGCTGCACACCTCCAGCATGGGCATCAGATCTTTTCCGAAATGTCCCATGTCCACGATGAGGAAATCGTACTTCCCCTCACTGGCGATGGCCCGCAGAAGCCCCGCCATCTCATAACTGTCCTCCGCTCCCAGATCCTCCGGGCAGCGCACCGGCGGTATGTAGTCCAGATTTCCGAGGGCATGTACCAGCGCACTGATCCGCAGGCTGCTGCAATTTCCCTGCCGGTAAAAATACATCACATCCGACAGATCCCCCTTCACCGGCTCCTTTATAAGCGCGGAGAACCCGGAATACTCCTCCAGATTCACATAGAGCACCCGGCTGTCGGCGGCCATGAGCTGCCCCAGCACCAGCGCAAACGAGGTTTTCGAGCACCTTCCCACCGGCGAATAGACGCCGATGACCGTGGCCGCCCGCCCCAGCACCGCCACCGCAGGCTCCGCCTCGTCTTTACAGTAACAGGCCATCACCTCGCGGACGATATCACTGCTGGACTGGTACTTGTAAATGCTGGGATACTCCCACTCGGCCGGCACCCGTATCCCCGTCGGCCAGCGTCACGACCCGCGCCGCGCCGATGGCCTCCACCTCCTCCTTCGGAACCGCACTGCTGATCAGAAGCAGATCCACCGCGTGCTCCTTCGCGTAGGTCTTGAGCCGCTCCAGCGTGGTAAACGCCATCACCGTGAAGGGGAGCTTCTCCCTCTGATTCACCGTGTCCGCAAACCGGTCCGCATAAAACGGATCCACGTCGTAAACTGCCATCACTCGTCCCATAAAACTCCTCCGTTTCATCTGGTTATCATATACACCGCGTACCCCGCCCAGAGGCAGAGCGCAAAGTGCAGGGTATCCCCGTACCCGTCCCGCGCCGGCACGTAGTATGGGAAATATTCTCCCGTCTGGAAATATGCCCTGAAATAGGCAACGAAATAAGAGACCCGCCGGACCAGACTTCTCTGCCGGCACATTTTCACAAGGGCGAGAACCGCCCCGATACAAAACCCAAATCCCACCGCCGCAAGTCCCGCCCGCGGCCCGAGGCCGCCGCAGATCAGCGCGATGAGCTTTAAATCCCCCGCCCCCATCATGCGAAACAGAAAGAGCGGAAATATGAATGTGAGCGTCACAAGGACCGCCCCGATATAAAGAACGCTGGAAAACATCAGAACTCCCGGAAGCTTCTCCCCCGGAACGCCCCGGATCCCCTCCCGGAGAATCTCCAGCCAGCAGGCAAAAAATCCCGCCGCCAGCCACCAGTTGGGAATCCGGTGCTCCTTAAGATCCCAGACGGCACTGCCGCTCAGGATAACCCACAGCAAAATAAAGCGAACCAACATAGACTGTCTCCCCTGTAAAGAAAAGGTCAATGGAATCGTCTGTCCGATGCGGACATGATACGTTGCCAGGCAACTTAGAAACTAAAAAATGCATTTCCTAGAATGTTTCTCCATTATGCGCGCTTTGTCCAAAAATGTCAACTCCCTTTTTGAAAAATTTATTGACTCTGTTTCCGGCAGATGGTAAAATAGACATAAGTTTAAAAATTTAAACCAAAGGAGTGAGACCATGGGTGACACCGGCAAACTGGAAAACCTGTTCAACAACTGCATGCCCTACTTCATCGCGCTGGGCGACGAGGTCCGCCTGCACATCATCCAGTGTCTGACGGAGCAGAGTCTGCGCGAGCCCATGGCGGATCCCGGCATGAATGTGAAGGAGATCACCGAGCGCACCAGCCTCTCGCGCCCCGCAGTGTCCCATCACTTAAAAATCCTGCGGGAGAGCGGCCTGGTGGACATCCGCCGGGCAGGAACCTGCAACTACTACTATCCGACCCTGCGCCGGAGCACCGAACAGCTCATGGAGCTGGGCCAGAAATTACAGGAATATTTCAATACTGGCAATATATGAATAATTTGACAGCCCCCGGATTATACTTGTCTACAAGAACCTTTGACGGGAGCGATGATATGAAGACAAGACATTTTTCAGCAAACCCCCGCGCCGCCCCGGCATCGATCCGGGACTGATGGCGGAAATCCGCCAGACCATGTTCGCCATCGATTCCGCCAGGAATCATTTCGAGCAGGTGGTGGATCCCACGCTCATCGACTGCTACATTTACGAACTGAACGCGGCGCAGCTGCGCTACCAGTTTCTCATCAAGCGCGTGAAGAGCATGGAGGTCTGGGCGCAGGAGGCATCGGAGGATAAGAATGAGCGAATGGTATGAGAGGGGTATATTTTACCACATGTACCCGCTGGGGATGACCGGCGCTCCGAAGGAGAACCGGGAAAGCGGGACGGCACACCGCTTTGACGAGCTGATCCGCTGGATCCCCTACATAGCGGATATGGGCTTCAACAGCATCTACATCGGCCCGCTGTTTGAGTCCGGTTCCCACGGCTACGACACCAGGGACTACCGCACGGTGGACCGGCGGCTGGGAACCAACGAGGATTTTAAGGCATTCGTAGAGCATTGTCACGGGCGCGGCATCCGCGTGGTGGTGGACGGGGTGTTCAACACACCGGGAGAGAATTTTTTGCATTCCGTGACATACAGGAAAACCGCGAGGCCTCCCCGTACCGGGACTGGTACAAAGGCGTAAACTTCGGCTGGACGAGCCCCATGGGGGACCCGTTCGGCTATGAGGCGTGGCAGGGGCATTTCTCTCTGCCCTGTCTGAACCTCTCCTCGCCCGACGTGAAGAATTACCTGTTTGACACGGTGTGGTTCTGGGTGGATACTTTTGATATCGACGGTATCCGCCTGGACTGCGCCAACGTGCTTGACTTCCAGTTCATGCGGGAGCTGCGGAAGGTCACCGCTGTCATGAAGGCAAACTTCTGGCTCATGGGCGAAGTGATTCACGGAGAGTACGGGCGCTGGGTGAACGGCGACATGCTCCACTCCGTCACCAACTACGAGCTTCACAAGAGCATTTATTCCGGCTTAAACGACCACAATTTCTTCGAGATCGCCCACAACGTCCGGCGGCTCCAGGCCATCGGGCGGGACTTATACACGTTTCTGGACAACCACGACGAGGACCGCATCGCCAGCAAGCTGAAAAAGCGGGAGCATCTGCCTCTGGCCTTCCTGCTTCTCTTCACGCTTCCGGGCATCCCGTCGGTGTACTACGGAAGCGAGTGGGGTATCGAGGGACAGCGGAGCAGAACCTCCGACGAGGCGCTCCGGCCCGCGGTCTCCGCGAAGGAGGCAAAGGAGCATGAAAATGAACTGACCGCCCTTGTGCGCACGCTGGCGCACATACACGGGGAACAGAAAGCATTCCATGGAGGGGTCTATACGGAGCTTTTTCTGACCAACCGGCAGTATGCATTTTCAAGACAGCTCGAGGGGGAGACTGTGATCATCGCGGCAAACAGCGACGACAGCGAGGCAGAGCTTACACTGCCCATACCGGAACATCCGGCAGAAATTCCGGCGATGACCGATCTGCTGACAGGGGAACGTTACCCGGCCGAAAACGGCCGGCTCACATTAAAAATAAAGGGCAACAGCGGCGTTGTCTTAAAAATGGCGGAGGGATAGTTTTTATGAAAAAGAGCAGCAAAAAACAAGTTGGACTGGGGTTTATCACGGAGGTGGACCGCTACCTGTTCGGAAACGGCACCCACTATGAGATCTACGAGAAACTGGGCGCGCACCCGGTAAACTGTAAGGGTAAGGACGGCATGTATTTTGCAGTCTGGGCCCCCCATGCCAAGGCCGTCAGCGTGGTGGGCGATTTCAACGGCTGGGATCCGGACGCAAATCCGATGACGGTTCTGGAGGACTCCGGAATCTATGAGACGTTCGTCCCCAGCCTGTCCGTGGGCGAGCTCTATAAATTTGCCATCACCACAAAGACAGGCAAGGTTTTATTCAAGGCCGACCCCTACGCGTTCAGCGCAGAGTACCGGCCGGGGACAGCCTCCGTCACCGCGGACATTTCGCATTTCAAGTGGACCGACGCCAAGTGGATGGAGAAACGCCAGAAGACGGAGCCCACAAAGTCTCCCATGTCCATCTACGAGGTGCATCTGGGCTCCTGGAAGAAGAAAAACCGGGAGAAGAAAGACGGCTACTACACCTACATAGAGGCGGCTCACGAGCTGGCCGATTACGTGAAAGAAATGGGCTACACCCACGTGGAGCTCATGGGTATTGCGGAGCATCCCTACGACGGCTCCTGGGGCTACCAGGTGACCGGGTATTACGCCCCCACCTCCCGCTACGGGACGCCGGAGGAGTTTATGTACTTCGTAAATTACCTGCATAAAAAGGGCATCGGCGTCATCCTGGACTGGGTGCCGGCCCATTTTCCGCGCGACGCCCACGGGCTGGCGGATTTCGACGGCCAGGCGCTCTACGAGTACGCGGATCCGCGCAAGGGCGAGCACCCGGACTGGGGCACCAAGGTATTCGACTACGGCAAGCATGAGGTCTCCAATTTCCTCATCGCCAACGCCATCTACTGGGTCGAGAAGTTCCATGTGGACGGCCTGCGGGTGGACGCCGTGGCCTCCATGCTCTATCTGGATTACGGCCGCCAGAGCGGCAGCTGGGTTCCCAACAAATACGGCGGAAACGAAAACCTGGAGGCCATCGAGTTTTTCAAGCATTTAAACAGCGTCCTTCACGGGCGGAAGAACGGCGCCATCGTCATCGCCGAGGAGTCCACGGCCTGGCCCAAGGTGACCCACGCGCCGGAGGACGGCGGACTGGGCTTTTCCTTCAAGTGGAACATGGGCTGGATGCACGATTTCCTGGAGTACATGAAGCTGGATCCCTATTTCCGCAAGTTCAACCACACAAAAATGACCTTCGGCCTCACCTATGCCACCAGCGAGAACTTTATCCTGGTTCTCTCCCACGACGAGGTGGTACACTTAAAATGCTCCATGATCAATAAGATGCCGGGCTATTACGACGACAAATTCGCCAACTTAAAGGCCGGGTACACCTTCATGATGGGCCACCCGGGAAAGAAGCTTCTGTTCATGGGACAGGATTTCGGCCAGTTCCACGAGTGGGATGAGAAGGTGTCCTTAGACTGGTATCTGACCGAGGAGGACAAGCACAAAGATCTGCAGAAATACGTCTCCGACCTTCTGCACCTCTACAAAAAATATCCGGCGTTTTACAGCCTGGACAACAGCTGGGACGGGTTCCAGTGGATCAACGCCAACGACGGGGACCGGAGTATTTTCAGCTTCATCCGCAGGGATGAGACGAAGAAGAAAAATCTCCTTTTCATCTGCAATTTCACGCCCATGGCCCGCGACGATTACCGGGTGGGCGTGCCGAAAAAAGGAAACTACACGCTGCTTTTAGACAACGTTCACGGCATGTATAAATCCGGTGAAGAAGCTCCCGTATTCAAGTCCGTAAAACAGGAATGCGACGGACAGACCTACTCCTTCGCCTACCCGCTTCCGGCGTACGGAACTGCCATTTTCAGATTCTGACAGCATTCCGGCGGCAATTCCGCAGCGAATAAACGTTCCTCTTGCAATTTGAATCCGGGACGGCTATAATGAGCCTACACTGACTTGGAGAGCCCGTATTACAGATTGACGGGAAGTCGATAATTTATGTTGGAACAAAGAGATTATGAACAGATTTCTGCCATCCTCGCAGCCGCGCTGATTCCTCTGCAGAAGGGACTGGAACAGGCCATTGAGAACCGGGCGCAGCAGACGGAGGAGAAGATTCTGGGAGTTGTCACGGAACGGTTCGAGCGGATTGAACAGCGGCTTGACGTGCTGGAAACACGTATGGATGCGCTGAGTCAGCGCATGGACGCTCTGGAAGAACGCATGGAGGTTCTGGAAGGCCGCATGGAGGTTCTGGAAGGCCGCATGGAGGTTCTCGAGGCGCGCATGGATTCCCTGGAGCAGCGCATGGATGTTCTGGAACAACGCATGGATTCGCTGGAACAGCGCGTGGATTCGCTGGAAAACCGCATGGATTTGCTGGAAGAAACCGTCGCGTCCATCGGAACCCGCGTGAGCGCCCTCGAGGAGCAGACCGCGCAGCTTAACCACAGACTTGACGCGCACATCCGCGAGACGCAGACACTAATCGAGAACCGGGCGCTGAAAACAGAGGAGCTTCTGCTCAGCGAGATCATCCGCGTCCACGAGTCTATGGATCAGCGCATCTCCCATGTGGAGAAGGAGCTGTCAGAAATTCGGGAGTTTTACCACACTGTAAGACTCGATTCCGAAAATTCCGCCCTGTTCCTGCGCATGATCAACGATCTGGACACCCGCGTCACCGCGCTGGAGGAGAGATCACCTGGACTTAAGGTTCGGTTCCAATGACGGAAAACCGGAGGGAAGATTTCTGAAAAGAGGTCTTTCCTCCGGTTTTGCATTTGCTTTTAATTCTTTCAGCTTCTTTCCCCCTTATCCCACCCTTGCCCAACCCCCCCCCCGCGTTGTATAATAGATTTAATTATCCCCCAAAACACAAATGCAGACGGGAGGTACTGTTATGCAAAGCATTTTAGTCTGTGATGACGATAAACAGATTGTTGAAGCCATAGACATTTATCTGACCGGCGAGGGCTTTGAGGTGATCAAGGCCTACGACGGCTTTGAAGCCTGGAGCTTCTGCAGACCCACACGGTCAACCTGATGATCATTGATGTGATGATGCCAGGCTTAGACGGCATCCGTACCACGCTGAAGGTGCGCGAGACCAGCAGCATCCCCATCATCATCCTGTCCGCCAAATCCGAGGACGCCGACAAGATTCTGGGGCTCAACATCGGGGCCGACGACTACATAACCAAGCCGTTCAACCCGCTGGAGCTGGTGGCGCGGGTGAAATCCCAGCTGCGCCGCTACACCCAGCTGGGCAACTTAAACGTCCAGGCCGGCAGCCAGATTTACAAGTGCGGCGGCCTGCAGATCAACGACGACACGAAGGAGGTGACCGTGGACGACGAGCTCATCAAGCTGACGCCCATCGAGTACAACATCCTTCTCCTCCTGGTGAAAAATGCCGGAAAGGTCTTCTCCATCGACCAGATCTACGAGGAGATCTGGAACGAGGAAGCCATCGGCGCCGACAACACCGTGGCCGTCCACATCCGCCACATCCGCGAGAAAATCGAGATCAACCCCAGAGAACCCAGGTATCTGAAGGTGGTCTGGGGCGTCGGCTACAAGATCGAAAAACAATAGGTGCAAGCTATGAGTAAGAGACAATACCCTCTCATCTATGCCAAGGTTCCGGCCTGCCTGATGCACATTGCGGCCGTCATCATCGCCCTCATCGGCATCAGCCTAATGTATCTGAACAACAACTTCGGAAAAGGCCTGGAGTCGCTGAGCATAGAGAGCTACGAGGACACGCCCGGATTCTACGAACAGCTCCGGCGGGATGTCAATGATATTTTCAAATACGTCCGCTACCGCAACGTGTTCGAAACCGACGGAAAGATCGACTACACAAAGCCCATGCTGGAGATGACCTACGGACCCGGCGACGAGCGGAGCTACAGCTTAAACTACATCGTCGAGTACACCAAAGCCCGCGGCTTCTACCTGGACGACCAGTTCCAGGTATCGGGCACGTCCAATGCAAACTTCGAGCCCGATTTAGAGGAAGGCTATGTGGAGTGGAAGGCCTACGACGAGATATTTTCCGGAAGCGCGGAAACGGAGAGCCAGAATTTCTCCTCGCTGGAGGAGCTCTCCCAGGAGATCTTAAGCCTCCTCGGCGAATACTACTCCATCTGCAACCGGCTTTTAAACACCTCGTCCAACCTGTATTTCAAGATCGTTTACTCCAATCCGGGAAATAAAGACCTGGTATATACGAACGCCCCGGATCTGGTGCCGGAAAAGCTGCGTACCTACGGGCCCTATATTTACGTGAGCGGCGAGTCGGCGGTGGTAAATTCCAATCTGGATTCCAGCTCGCTCAACATCACCTCCCTGCTCTCGGCCTACAACCCGTACGAGGACAGCAACTCCTACTATATGGTGCTGGCCGTGGACACCAAATTCCCGGCCACCGACAGCTACTCCATCGCGGCGGCCAAATACCAGGAGAGCCGGAAATTATACCTGGCCGGCTGCATTCTGATGGCGTTCGGCTGGTATTTTCACTGGCCACCATCATCTGCCTCATGATTTTTTCGGGGCACAAATACTCAAAGGACGAGACCATCACGCTCCACGGCTTTGATAACGGCCCTACGGAGTCGGCGTTTGCACTGTTTTTCGTGATCGCGGCCGCAGGCCTTTTCCTGTGCCGCCAGATCGGCGTGCGCATCACCCACGTGCTCTTAGCCAGGGATTCATGGGACTACATCGAACAGCTGATGTATCTGTCCGTGCTGTACCTGGCCGGCCTGATCGTCGGCTTCAGCCTGCTGCGGCGCTATAAAGCCGGATTTTGTGGAGCAGCAGCCTTCTCAAAAGGGCCATGGAGGCGCTCCAGATCTTCCATCTGAAGCAGACCTTCTCCGCACAGATCATCGCTCTGTTTGTGACATACTCCGCGGTAAATCTGCTCATTATCGGCGGGAGCTTTTATCTGTTTTCCAACTGGCTGTTCGGCAGCCAGGCGCTCCAGGTAGCCATCGGCGTTGCGGCAGTCCTGTGGCTCGCCCTCAACCTGTGGGCCCTGTATATGATTTACAGAAATGCGGTCCAGCAGGACCGCCTGGCATCGGCACTCACGCGGATCGCCGAGGGCGAGACAAATTACCAGGTAAATCTCGACGATTTCCCCGGAAAAGGGCGGGAGCTCGCAGAGAAAATCAACCACTTAAGCACCGGTCTGGACGCGGCGCTGCAGGAAAAAGTAAAGAGCGAACGGCTGAAGGCCGACCTCATCACCAATGTGTCCCACGATATCAAGACGCCGCTCACCTCCATAATCAACTACGTGGATCTGATCAAGCGGGAGCACATACAGGACGAGAAAATCACCGGCTATCTGGAGGTGCTGGAGCAGAAATCCCAGCGGCTCAAGACACTGACCGAGGATCTGGTGGAAGCCTCCAAGGCCAGCTCCGGAAACTTAAAGCTGGAGATCAACGACATCGATCTGGTGGAGCTGGTACAGCAGACCAACGGAGAATTTGAGGAAAAATTCGAGATGCGCCATCTGGAGCTTATCTCCACCCTGCCAGACGAAGCTCTCGTCATCGAGGCGGACGGAAGAAGACTCTGGCGTGTGCTTGAGAATCTATATAACAACACGTTTAAATACGCGCTGGAAAGCAGCCGCGTCTATGTGGATGTATTCAGGGAGAAGACGGCAGGCGAGGACGGAGAGCTCATCGACATGGTCACCTTCACCATCAAGAATATCTCCACAAAGCCATTAAACATAAGCCCCGACGAGCTGACCGAGCGCTTCGTCCGCGGCGACGTGGCGAGAACCACAGAGGGCAGCGGACTGGGCCTTTCCATCGCACGGAGCCTGACGGAGCTTCAGAACGGACGGTTCAAGCTGTATATCGACGGGGACCTGTTCAAGGCCTGCGTGAGTTTTCCGATTAAAAAACAGGCGTAAATAAATTTTAGGGCCGGGGAGAATCCGTTTCTCCCCGGCCCCGCCTATCTACGCCCGCGCCGCCCCGCGCAGCTGCTCCATGGCCCGCTTCATCGCCGGCAGCGACAGAATCACCACCGTGATCACCGCCTCCACGCCGATGTAGGCGTAGTTGTACGCGATGGGGTAGATCGCGGTCAGCGATTTCGGGAAATTGTCCGGCATGTAGTCCATCCAGTACAGGTAGCCGCCGATGGCGTGGAACACGCCGCGCATGAACGCGCCCAGCAGGTAGCCCTTAATAAGGCCGTTTTTCGCGTTCATAAACACGCCGGCCAGTCCCAGCGCTGCAAACGCGAACACATAGTCGCAGCACACCTGGAATCCGGAGAGCACATAGGGCTCCTGGAGGAACTGCAGAATCCCATAGGCCAGCCCGGCCATGACTCCCGTCTTCACGCCGTACCAGTAGCCGATCAGGCAGATAAACAGCATGCTGCAGAGCGTCACGGAACCGCCCCAGGCATCTTAAACACCCGGATGTAGGACGCCATGAACGCCAGCGCGATGGCCGCAGCGCAGTAGACTAACTCCTTCGTCGCCATGGTCTTTCTCTTCTTCTTCGCCTGTCCCGCAGCCACCACCGCAGCCGCGATTAAAAGCAGGATTCCCACGAGAATAAACACTCCGTAGCCGGCTCCTGTCAGGCCGCCGTCCTCTGTTACAAGAAAACTGGACATAAAAAAACCTCCTTTGTAAGCTGCAAAAGAGGGGTTCGGCAGAATCGCCAGAAGCTTCTGGCAGTATGCTTCCTTACGCCGGTATTACCCGGTTCAAGTAATGAGGGTTCTGGCCTTTACGGGCCATTCTCAGCTTTGTCGCACCCCTAGCTTTCGTATGTAATTTCATGTGTCAGTATACAGCTTCGCCGGGGGAAAGTCAACCATTTCCCCCGGCGAAATATTACCGCCAAAATATCACCGCAGATATCAGCCTCCGCCAAGCAGATGATGAATCTTCAGATCGTCATTCTCATTCAGAACGACATGATCATAATCCTGCGGCCAGACCAGCTGGCCGTTGACCTTCACCACCAGCTTCGGCCAGCAGAAATTCATGTATTCTATGACCCCCTGGATGGTCAATCCCTCATGCCAGTTATCATAGGGCCTGTCATTTAACATCATCGTCTCATCCGCTTCTTTCTCACAAAATATGGTTTACGGCTGCGCATCCTGGAGAGGAGCCACGATCTCGATGAGCTCCGGAAGATCCATGCCGATCTTCTTTAAGTGCTCGATCTTCGGAACACCGTTGAGCGTCCAGCCGCGCTTCGGGTAAACGGCATCGATCAGCTTCTCATACTCGCTCTCCCTGAACTTTCTGGTGGCGTCCATCTTCTCCGCCAGGCTCATGCCCTCCACCTGCTCGGCCGTGAAGCCTGCGCGCTCCACCAGCTGCTTGTCGTAGCGCTCCTGTCTGGAAGATACTCCTCCTCCGTCACCGGACCCATGGAACGGTACGGGATCGCGTCGTGCTTCCTGAGGCCCTTGCCGAGACGGATATTGAAAATCCTCTGGAAGTTATACACGCGCTCCGACTGGCGCAGCATCTCCTCATTGTCAATCTTATGCCCGGTCACGCCGTAATACAGATCCAGGTAGTTGGCCACGTGGCCCGGCACCTTCGCCGGCTCGTCGGTCAGACTGTTGTCCGCCGGAACGATATCGTTCCACGGAAGTTTACATAATCCAAGAAGTCCGAACCAGGTACGGAATCTGGGATAGTAGTAAAGCGCCTCCGCCTTGTCCTCGAAGGTCGGGATCTGGTTGTTCACCTGGTCCATGAAAATCAGCCATGCCTCATCATGCTGCGGTCCCTTGTTGGTCAGGCCGTAGCCGCCCTGCTGCGCTAAGGACTCCTTGGAGGAATACTCAGAATACTCCAGTCCCTTCTGCTCCATGGCGATGTCGTTCATGAAATCCATATCGCCCCAGCCCTGGGCTGCGAAATACTCCTTCTGCTTGTGAGCGCCCAGCGCTCCGATCTTTCCGAAGCCCTCGTTCTTCGCGATCAGATGAAGGAACTCCAGATCCGCCTCCGCGTTGCCGAAGCTAAGCTCCAGGCCGCCGGTTCTCTCCTTGTTGAGAATGCCGTTCTCATAGCACTCCATCAGGAAGGCCGTCATGGTTCCGTAGGAAATGGTGTCGATTCCGTAGGTATCACAGTAGAAGTTGAGCTCCAGAATTACCTGCGGATCCGTGATGCCGCAGTTGGGGCCCAGGCCGGCCGCACTCTCGTACTCCGGGCCGTCCACACAGACTCTGGATCCCTTGTAGGGGCCGGTCTTTAAGTAGAAATGGTCCGCCGCCTTCGCGCAGGCCATGGAACAGCCATACCAGCAGCCGTCGGCTCCGCCCTGGGTCAGCCATTTCTCCCTAAACACCTCCGGGCCCATGTTTTTCACATCCGGCGTGCCGCCGAACTTATAGTTGTGGGTCGGAAGAATGTCGTAGGCGCTCAAGAGCTCCAGGGAGTAGGCGGTTCCCACCTTTCTCATAGCGTTCTGGGAATCGTCCAGCGTCGCCATCTCGCGATGGAATCTGAGGCCCGTTTTATTGATCAGTCCAAAATCGTATACGTTATTTAAGTTGGCCTTGGTGCCCTTGAAGCGGCAGACAACGGCCTTGATATGCTTGTTGCGGAACACGCGCCCGATACCGCCGCGGCCCGCCTGCTTTAAGCGGACAACATTTCTCTTGGGATCGTAGAACGTGAAGTTCAGCATGGAAAGGTTGCAGTGCTCGGCCGCAGAGCCGGTGCAGACAACCGCGATATTCTTCTTATCGTTCTCGTCCTCAGCGTACATGGCGGTCAGCTCCTCGCCCAGCACGTGGGAATCCATGTGCTCCAGCGGAGCCTCCTCAATGCGGATGATTCCCTTATTTCCATCGATGAAAATGACCACGTCCTTTTCCGCTCTTCCGGCCAGCTCGATCATGTCGAAGCCGGCGAACTTAAGGTACGGGCCGAAGAATCCGCCCACGTTGGAGTCGATCGGGATATCGGTCATCGGGGAGATGGTGCAGACCAGCGTCTTTCCCGTTCCGCCGTACTGCGTCACGCCGGCGATGGGACCTGCGGACATCACGATCTCGTTCTCCGGGGAATCCCAGCGGGTGTTCTCGTTGGTGGCGTCCCAGAGATAACGCAGGCAGTAGCCCTTTCCGCCGACAAACTTATCCTTGACCTCCTGGGGAATCTCGTAAATATTCACGCTGTTGTCAGACACATTGATGGTCAGACGGCGGTCCGTGTAGCCGCGGTACAGCGCTTTCGGTTCGTATGTAACCTCATTGAGCACCACATGGGCGTCTCTCATTTTTCTGATTTCTTCCATGTCCACGTCGGCATAACGCGGCAGGTCGCACATTTTTATCATTCTACGTCCTCCTTACTCCTCAACAATCTTAATCGCGCCGGTCGGACAGTTCTTCGCGCAGAGCCCGCAGGCCGTGCACTTGGACGGCTCTAAGCAGTCGTCGCTCTGGACCATGATCTGCTCGGGGCAGAAGCCCACGCACATCAGGCATCCGACACACTCTTTCTTGTTCAGACGGTACACCCCGTTCGGCCCTGCCGTGATCATGCCGGTGTTGCAGACCTCCGCACACTTTCCGCACTGCGTACAGACCGTAATCTTGTAGGTCCCGTCCTCTTTATCCGTAATCCGGATACAGGATTTGGAGGCATCCGCTACCTTGTAGAATGCCTTGGAACATGTCTCCTCACATTGGCGGCAACCAATGCACAAGGAGTCGTCTTTTACTAACCTTTTCACTTGAATGTCTTCCCCTTTCTTTGGAATTATATAGCTGTAAGTTTCCGATCTTAGTATAGCAAATTTGAAAAATAATTTCAATACTAACTAATATATGGCAATATCTATTCACGTTCATGAAAAAATATCTGTATTTTCACGTTTACAGTCTTTTTATTTCATCTCCAACGCAAATACTGCCTCCGCGCGCCACTTTGAGGAAAAGCCCGGCCCCCGAAAGGCGGCACGGACGCCGGCGCCGGCCAGGACGCACCCGGGAAAACACTCCTTGGAGACCTCCGACACGCGGAAAATAACCTCGCCGGCGGCAATCTCATCCCCGGCCTCAAGCCCCGGCACGTCAAAGCCCGCCGTCTGCACATTGGCCTTGTACCTGCGAAAGCAGAGTCCCGGCGTCTCCTGCTCCGCCATCCAGGCGGCCGTCTCCGCCGGCAGGAGCGTCACCTGCCGCTCCCCTCCGTCGGCGAAACGGTCCCCTTCCATGCCTTTATTTTCTATGAAAACCGCCTCCGGGATCTCCTCCCCCGGCCGGCCCTTCTCCGTAAATCGCCAGAGTCCTGATATCCGTCCGCTCATCCCTTCACCTCGTCCAGGTAGAGTATCTGCCCGGTTTTTGAAGTGCCGTAGCCGCCCAGCTGTTCCACGCGTTTCCTGAACTCACTGCTCCCCAGCGTCTCAAGGAAGCGTTTCACATGGGGAAGAGAGAGGAACCGCACCGGGATGGCGAAATCGTACTCCTCCGGCCCGACCTCGATAAAATCAAGCCCCATGGCCGCCGCAGCCGAGGCGATTCCCATTCCCGCGTCGGCGCTGCCTCCCTGGATGGCCGCCGCCACCGCCATGTGGGTCGCCGCCTCGCGGTCATATCCCTTGATAGATTCCGGATCGATGCCCGCCTGCTTCAGCTTATAGTCCAGGAGGACGCGGGTTCCCGCTCCCCTCTGTCTATTAACATAACTCACCCGCGGAAGATCCTCCACGCCGCGGATACTTAAGGGATTTCCCTTCTGCACCATGATTCCCTGGATGCGGTCCACGCCCTTCACCAGAGCCATGGGCTCGGAAACAGCCGTTTCAGATAGGAGACATTATAAACACCCGTCTCCTCGTCCAGAAGATGGGTGGGCGCCAGATGGGCCTCGCCGCGGCGCAGGGCCATCAGCCCGCCCATGCTGCCCACATGGGTGCTGGACAGATAATTTCCCGGATACAGATCCGGCATCAGGTCGGAGATCACATCCAGAATCAGATCGTGGCTTCCGATGGCCACCACCGTGTGATCGATCTCCTCCATGGTCCGGTAGAGCTCCACCTTCACCGGCTCCCCGGCCTCCACCCCCTCGCTGCTCTGGGGGATGACACAGAAGCCGTCGGCGCGCACCAGACTCATGGCCGCTCCGGCCCCGCGGGCCAGCGGGGAAGCCACCACCTTCCCGTCCACGCGCCCCACCTTCACGCGCACATACTCCCGGTGCTTTAAGGAGGATACCAGACGCCTGGAGATCACCGCGTCCACCACAGGAACCGCCGTCCCCGTCTCCCCGTTCATTTTCCGCAGAACCGGGATCACAAAATTTTCAAAGTTAATGTAGGCCGACACCGGGTAGCCCGGCAGGCCGATCACCGGCTTTCCGTTCACCTTCGCAAGGATCACCGGCTTTCCCGGTTTGATGGCCACGCCGTGGATATAGACCTCCCCCAGCTCCCGCAGGATATGAACCGTGAAATCCTCGGTCCCCGCGCTGGAGCCGGCGTTCACGATCACCATATCATACGTCTTCGCCGCTTCGGCGATGCTGTTTTTCAGTTTCTCATAGTCGTCCGCGATGGGCGCGAACCGGTGAGGCACGCCGCCGTTTTCCCGGACCATGGCCTCGAACATCCGCGAGTTGGACTCGATGATATCGCCTTCCTCCGGCTCCTGTCCCGGCTCGATGATTTCCGTTCCCGTAGGGAAAATGGCCACGGTCGGGAGCTTAAAAACCTCCACCCGCGTGATTCCCCCGGCCAGCAGGACGCCGATATCGATGGGGCGGATTCTGTGCTTGCTGGGAATCAGCATCTCCCCGGCCACAATGTCCTCGCCGATGGGACGGACATGCTGCCAGGAGGCCGCCGCCTGGGTGATCCTCACGCTGCCGTCCTCCTGCTCCATCAGATCCTCGGCCATGATCACCGCGTCGTACGGATTCCGTATGGGGTCGCCCGTGTCCACGACCACGAAATCCTCCCCCGGCCTCAAGGTCATCGGCTCCGCCTCCGACGCTCCTTTCGTGCGCTCGGAAACCACCGCGATGCCGTCCATGGCCGCCGCGTTGAAAAGCGGGGAGCAGTATTTCGCGTAGACCGCCTCCGCCGTCACCCGGTTTAGGCTCTCCTCCGCCCGTATCTCCTCCCGCACAGGCTTCACATCCCCCTCCAGGCCTTCATATAAATCGCCAGTGCCTCGTCCACCGGCGTGTTGTTCAGATATAAATTTCTCTTTGCCATCTTCTCTCTCCTCTAAAACGGGTGAACCAGAACCGTCTCGCCCTTCTTAAGTCCCTCGCAGTTCATTCCGATCATCACGTAGCCGCAGGCGCGGGTCATGGTCGTGATCAGCCCCGACCGCCCCAGTACCGGGCGTGCGATGTATGCGGCGCCGGACATGCCGTCCATACCGGCTCTCTCCCCCGCCGCGGGCGTATTCCCCGCCCCGGAGACCTCCCCGACCACAGGCATCTCGCCCGCCACCGCCGTCACCGGCAGCAGCTCCACCAGAAGGCAGGTTGTCTTCCCCGGCGCGCGGCGATATTGGTCTCCATCTGTGCCGTCAGGCAGGGAGCCGGCTTCTGCCCGGTCTTCTCCCGCCACAGCCATTCGATCAGAAGCCGGAACACTAAAAGAGCCGCCGCCGGATGTCCCGGAAGCCCGGCCAGCACCGTCTCCGTCCCGCTGTCATAGCCAAGTATGGTGGGCTTTCCCGGCTTTAGCGCCAGGCCGTGGGTAAACACGCCCGGACACGCCGCATCAGCAAAAATCTGCTCCGTCAGGTCCTTCTTCCCCTGGGAGCTCCCGCCGGAGGTGAGAAGCAGATCCCCCTCCTCCATGGCCCTTCGCACCTCGGATTTTATGAGCTCCTCGTCGTCCCCGAGAAGCGCCCGCCGCACCACCTTCATCCCGCAGGCCTCAGACTGGGCGGCGATGGTCCAGCCGTTGATGTCCCGCACCTGTCCGTACTCCGGCTGCGCCGCGGCCTCCACCAGCTCGTCCCCGGTGGAGAGCACCGTCACGGTCCAGGCTTAAACACCTCCACCCCGCAGATTCCCGACGCCGCCAGCGCGCCGATCTGGGCCGAGCCCAGAACCGTCCCCCGCGCAAGGAGCAATCCGCCTTCCTTCACGTCCTCACCGGGCACCACCACCGAGGCCCCGTAGGCAGCCGAGGCATAGAGCGCCACATGGCTCTCGTCGAACAGCTCGCTGTACTCCACCATCACCATGGCGTCCGCGCCCTCCGGAATCATCCCGCCGGTGGGCACATAGGCGCAGGTTCCCGGCCTCACGGCTTTCTCCGCCTTCGTCCCGATGGCCACCTCCTCGATCACCTCAAGAAACACGGGCAGGCTCTCCGTGGCTCCCGCCGTATCCTTCGACCGCACCGCATAGCCGTCCACCGTGGAGCGGTAAAACGCGGGAATATTTTCCCGCGAAACGATATCGCGCGCCAGGATCCGCCCGGCGGCTTCCTCAAGGGAGACGGTCTCCGTCTCCACCTGCTTGTCCCTCACATGTTCCAGGAGCTTTGCCCTGGCCTCCTCTATGCTGTCCACCTGAAGCAGCTTCATGTCCTGTCTCCTCCCCGCTCATTGTCTTCCTTCGCCCGGAACGAAACCTCCGTGCTCGCCAGATACGCACGGATGGCCGGATGCGTGGGCCGCAGCAGAATCTCCTCCGCCGTCCCCGACGCCACCCGTTTTCCTTTTTCCATAAAATGCACCCGGTCGCAGATTTTCTGGATGTGCACCAGCTGATGGCTGATGGTGATCCATGTCACCGGCCTCTCCTTCTGCTGCTCCACAATCAGCCTCTCGAAGAGGTCCGCGCTGTCCGGATCCAGATTGGAGAGCGTCTCGTCCACGATCACCAGCTTCGGCTTAAAGATCAGCGCCCGGACAAAGGAGAGCTTCTGCTGCTCGCCGCTGCTTAAGCTGCGGGCATACTGGCGCTTCTTGTCCGCCAGCCCGCACCGCTCCAGCCAGGCATCGACTTCCGCCTCCTCAAACGGCATGTTCCGTATTTTCAAAGGATACACCAGATTGTTGTAGACCGTGTCGTGCAGCAGATACGGCTTCTGGCTGGTCATGGTAATATCTCTGGCAGTCAACCCCTCGTAGTCTATGGTCCCCCCGTCGGGCGTCAGTATACCCATGATCAGCTTGGACAGGGTCGTCTTACCGCATCCGTTGGAGCCGATCAACCCGTGAACCAGCCCCGGCTCGATCTCCATGCTCCCGATATCCAGCTGGAACTCTCCCAGCCTCTTTTTAAGATCAGTAATTTTCATCGCCAGTCTCCTCCCTCTGGAAATGATCCGCCAGCGTCTGCACCACAAATGCCATGAGCATCAGCACCACGCCCAGGAATACGCCCTCGTAATACTCCCCCGCACCCTTTAACGTGGAGATGGCCGTGGTCATGGTTCTGGTATTGTTCTTGATATTTCCGCCCACCAGGAACACGGCTCCCACCTCGCTGATGGAGCGCCCGTAGCCGGATATGACAGCGAAATAGATCTCATTCTTCATCTCCTTCACCAGGAGCCATCCGGTCTGCCGCCCCGTGGCGCCCATGGTCTTTGCAAACGTGCGGATCGCCGGAGCCGTCCGCACCGCGTAGGAGTAAACCATCCCGCAGATGATGGGCGTGATAATGAGCACCTGGGCGAACACCATGCCCTTGATGGTAAACACCCACCGAAGATCCCCCAGCGGGCCCTTCTTTCTCAGAATCATGTAGGCCAGAAGGCCGATCACCACCGGCGGCGCGCCCATGAGCGTCCGGTTTAACCGTATCACCGCCCGTTTCCCCGGAAAGTCCTTCCGCTCCAGGAGAAGGCCCAGAAATACTCCCAGCACCGACGCGATGAGCGTGGACCAGAACGACATGATGACCGTCACCCGGATGGAATCCAGCGCGCCTATGGTTCCAAAAAATTCCGAAAATAAATCTCTTATTCCTTCCATACCTAAGACCTGTCCGTTTTTATTTTGATTCTATCATTATACCATTACCATAAAAAATGCCGCAAGACAGATTTCTCTGCCTTGCGGCGCAAAAAACATCCTTACTGCTGCTCAGCATTGGGGAAGAACAGCGGCTCGCCGTACTCCTCGACGCCGAACTCGCCGATCAGGGTCTGTACCTCCGGAGAGCAGATCCACTCGATGAAGGTGTTGGCAGCCTCGTTGTTTACATCCGGATATTTCTCCGGGTTCACAGCGATCACGCCGTACTGGTTTAACAGGTTGTCATCGCCCTCGCACACAATCTGCATGTTGGGGAGATCCGCAGCCATGGAAAGCCAGGTTCCGCGGTCGGATAAGCAGTAGCCCTCCATCTCGTCGGCCATGTTGATGGTGTCGCTCATGCCGGCGCCTGCGGAAATGTAGTTCTCGTTGCTCTCATAATCGGTGATTCCCAGCTTCTCCCAGATACCGGTCTCTTTGTTGTGGGTTCCGGAATTGTCGCCGCGGGAAACAAAGGTAAGGCTCTCGTCCATCACCTGCTTGAATACAGACTCGATGTCCTCAGTCACAGCCACCGGGCCGTCCTTCGGTCCAACGATGATGAAATCGTTATACATAACCTGCACGCGCTCCACGCCGTAGCCTTCCTCGACAAACGCATCCTCCTGCTTCCTGGAGTGAACCAGAACGATGTCCACCTCGCCGTCTTTGCCCATCTGGATCGCGTCGCCGGTTCCAACGGCCGTCCACTGCAGATCGATGCCCGTATCCTCTAAGAATAACGGCTGTAAGTAATCCAGAAGACCTGTGTTGTCGGTGCTGGTGGTGGTAGCCATCAGAAGCACGTTGTCAGAATCAGATGCCTCTGCCTCTGCGGACTCCTCGCTCTCCGCCTCTGCGGCAGTCTCGGTGGCCGCTTCCGTCGCAGCCTCAGTTGCCGCCTCCGTCGCAGCCTCGGTGGTCGTCTCTGCGGTACTGGAGCATGCGCTCAGTCCCATTGCCATGGCAAGTGCCAGTGCGGATACCATCAGTTTTTTGTTTCTCATAATAACTTCCCTTCCTTTCAGCAAATAAAAATAGACCTTTTCTTCTCAAACACGGAAGGTATGCCAGTTTCCCGGCATGCCCATTGGCTGTTCTCCATAGCGTACGCCTTAGGAAAAACAGCTCGAAAGAGGTATTATTACGAGGCGCAGTATATCACATAAAAGTTTCACTGTCAAATTAAAAGTGCGCATAAAAAGGCGCTGCCAGAACCGGCAGCGCCAAATGGCTCCTTATACGCATTCAAGTTCATCGTGTTGCCGCACGATGCGGAAACTCACAGCGTCCTTTCCAAACACGGGAGGTATGAGCGTTTCCCCTCATACCCTGTTCTCACACCATAGACGGATTCCTTAGGTAATGAGAATCGGAGCTGCTTCTATAGTAGCAAATCCCGCCGGAAGTGTCAACGCCTAAAAGCTCCGTTATTTCCTCGCACAGTCCCCGGTCTTCCCCAGAAGAATCTCCAGCCGTGGTGAAGCTCCGGCAGAATGTACTCCAGGCACTCGGTCACCGCCTTCGGACTTCCCGGCATGTTGACGATGAGCGTCTGCTTTCTGATTCCCGCCGCGGAGCGCGTCAGCATGGCCCGCTTCGTAAACTGCATGCTGTAGGCCCGCATGGCCTCCGGAATCCCCGGAACCGCCCGCTCACAGACCGCCAGCGTCGCCTCCGGCATCACGTCCCGGGGCGAAAATCCCGTGCCGCCGGTGGTCAGTATAAGATCCGCCTCCCCGGCATCCGCAATCCGCGCAAGCTCCGCCTCCAGCATCTTCCGGTCATCCGGAAGAATCACCTTTGAGACCACCTGATACCCGGCCTCCGTGACCATTTTCTCGATCACCGGGCCGCTTAAATCCTCCCGCTTTCCCTCGTAGCCAGAATCGCTGGAGGTTATCACTGCAACTCTCATTTCTCCTCCTCCATGATCTCAAGCATGTCGCCCTCTTTTATGATTCCGCCGTGAAGCACCTTCGTGAAAACGCCCTCCCTGGGCATGATGCAGTCTCCCATCTGCTGGAAAATCGCGCATCCCTGATGGCACTCCTTCCCGATCTGCGTCAGCTCCAGAACCACATCATTACAGACGAACTTCGTTCCGATGGGCAGCGTCTTAAAATCGATGCCCTCCACCACCAGATTTTCGCCGAAAGCGCCGTCCTCCACCTTCGCGCCGCGGGCTCTGAACTCCTCGATGCGGTCGTAGGACAGAAGGCTCACCTGGCGGTGCCATTTGCCCGCGTGGGCATCCCCCTCGATACCAAAATCCTCGATCAGCTTCACCTGATGGACATTTTTCTTCTGTATTCCCTTTATCTCACTGATGCAGGTTGCAATTACCTTTCCCATGATTTTCTCCTTTCGTCATCCGCCTATCTGTGACATTCCTCTGTTTTCCCTTCCGGAAATGTGTTCTTCTCGCCGAAATTGTGCCCCAGGGGCTTTCGCCCCACCGCCTCGTCGATGGCCGCCGCAAGCGCTTCGTCGCTGCCGCCCTCTCTGAGAATCCTCCTTAAATCAGCGCCCTCGTCAAACTGGAGGCAGGTCTTTAAAAATCCGTCCGACGTGAGCCGGATGCGGTTGCAGGACGAGCAGAATTTGTGGCTCACAGCGCTGATAAACCCGATCTTTCCCTTAAAGCCTTCAAATTCCCAGTATCTGGCCGGGCCGTTTCCCAGCACGCCGCCGTAGGTCTTCGCCGGGCCGAAGGCCTCCTCCAGCATCCGCCGGATCTCCTCCTCGCCCACAAAGGTAAACTCCCGTCCCATGCCGATGGGCATCATCTCGATGAAGCGCACATGCACCGCGTTGTCTCTCGCCAGCGCCGCCACCTTTAGAAGCTCCTGCTCCCTGACGCCGTAAACGCTGACGCAGTTTATTTTGAGAGGGATGCGGTTCTCCCTCATGGCCAGCGTAAGGCCCCTGAGCACCGTCTCCAGCTCCCCGCGCCGCGTGAGTCTGCGGTACATTTCCGGGTCCAGCGTGTCCAGGCTCACGGTGACCGCATCCACGCCCGCATCCGCCAGGGCCCCGTACATCTCCTCCAGCAGTACCCCGTTGGTGGTGACGGTCACATTTTCAATGCCGTCGATAGCCTTTATCTCCTTAATAAGAGAGAGAATGCCCTTCCGTATCAGAGGCTCCCCGCCGGTCAGCTTCACCTTCTTAAAGCCCTTTCCCGCCAGCACCCGGCAGATTCTGGTGATCTCGTCAAAGCGCAGGATCTCGTCATGGGAAATACTCGGCACTCCCTCCTCCGGCATACAGTACACACAGCGCAGGTTGCAGCGGTCGGTCACCGATATACGGATGTAGTCTATCTCTCTGCCATACTCGTCAATCATCTC
Source organism: Clostridia bacterium UC5.1-2E3 (assembly GCA_001304875.1). Classification (GTDB taxonomy): domain Bacteria; phylum Bacillota; class Clostridia; order Lachnospirales; family Lachnospiraceae; genus Ventrisoma; species Ventrisoma faecale. Next base: position 58,719 of record BBZO01000005.1, on the reverse strand, counting down.
ACAAAATCCCCGCTCTTTCCTCCCGATTTGGATTCCAGGCGGATCTCCCCAGCTCCATGCGCTTGTCGATGGCCTTGCACATGTCGTAGATCGTGAGGAGCGCCACGCTGACGCCGGTCAGCGCCTCCATCTCCACGCCGGTCTTTCCCTCCACCTTTGCGGTGCAGACTGCCTTGATCTCCAGATGCTCCTCGTCGATCTCGAAGTCCACGGAGCACTTGGTAATCAGCAGCATGTGGCACATGGGAATCAGGCTGGAGGTCTGCTTCACCGCCATAATCCCGGCCACGCGGGCCACGCCCAGCACGTCCCCCTTTTTGACGGAGCCGGCCAGCACCGCGTCCATCACCGCACGGTTCACTTTTATCTTTCCCGATGCCACGGCGGTGCGGCTGGTGTCGTCCTTGGCAGACACGTCCACCATCACCGCATTTCCCTGGCCGTCAAAATGTGTCAGTTTCTGTTCCATGTCATATCGTCCTCTCTCATCGTCTCAGGCCCCCGCCGCAGAGCGGGCACCTGGGATTGGCCGGAAGCTCCATCTCCTCGAAACGCATCTGCAGCGCGTCGATGAACAGCATCCTTCCCTTCAGCATCCCGCCGGTTCCCAGAAGCATTTTCAGCACCTCCGCGGCCTGTATGCAGCCCACCAGACCGGGCAGCACGCCCAGCACGCCCACGTCGGCGCTGGCTATCATCTCCCCCGGCTCCGGCGGATCCGGATTTAAGCATCTAAGGCACGCCGTGCCCTCGTCAAACACCGCCACCTGGCCGGAAAATTCATAGATCGCCCCGTAAACCTCTGGCTTATGGAGCTTCACACACGCGTCGTTCAGCACGTACCGGGCCGCCAGGTCATCCAGCGCGTCGGCCACAAGATCGTAGCCGGACACAATCTCCTGTGCGTTGTCACCATCCAGACGCCGGGGAATCTCCTCCACATGAACCGCGTGATTCATGGCCTTCAGCCGTTTCGCCGCCGCGTGAACCTTGAGCTCGCCCACGTCCTGCTCCCCATACAGAATCTGCCGCTGCAGGTTGGTCACGTCCACCCGGTCGAAATCCACCAGACCGATGGTCCCCACGCCCGCCGCCGCCAGATAGAGCGCCAGCGGCGAACCCAGCCCGCCGGCCCCGGCAATCAGAACGCGGCTGTTTTTGAGTCTGATCTGGCCCTCCTCGCCCACCTGGGGGAGGAGAAGGTGGCGTTTGAAACGCTGGCGCTCGCCGGGCGTCAGAGAAACATGCATTTCTTCCATGGGCTGGTACCTCCTGCTGAAAATTGTCTATGGTGATTTTAACATAGGTGAAATTTTTTTACAATATGAGGGGGGAGGTGAAATTTGGGAGTCGCGGGAGGCGGGGGGCAGGAGAATCCACCGGGGAGATGACGGCTCCGGGAGAAACGATGGGTATGTCTAAGACAGGCATCGCCGTCCGCTGCCGGGGACCGAGAGCAGTCGAACAAAATTTTTGATAAAATTTTGCTCTCCACGCTCTCTTTGTCAGCCGGCGTTGTGCGCCGGCTGCAACCCCGGCACTCCCGGCACTGCCTGTCTAAGTCATACCGAATCGTTTCTCATGTCGCCGTCATCTCCCCGGTGGATTCTCCTGCTTCGCAGGCCGGGAACATCGCACCTAAAATATTTTCCTCTGTTGGGATATTTATATCACCAGGACAGAGTCATTTCCCCTAATCAAGACAAGATGCCGCAAGATCATCTCCAAGTTGTGATTTTGCGGCATCTCCGGGTTATGTTGAGTTTTGTAGGAAGGTGATTTAGTTTTTTATCTGTTTTTTACTCTTCTGCCATGTAGCCGTAGGTGATTTCTCCGGTGGGGAGGAAGCACTCTTTGACGGTTCTGGGGCTGGCCCAGCGGATGAGGTTCAGCATGCTGCCGGCCTTATCGTTGGTGCCTGATGCTCTGGCTCCGCCGAAGGGCTGACGGCCTACCACTGCGCCGGTGGGCTTGTCGTTGATGTAGAAGTTGCCGGCTGCATTTCTGAGAGCTGCCTCCATCTTGGCGATGGCAAGGCGGTCCTGGGCGAAGATGGCGCCGGACAGGGCGTAGGGTGAGCCTCGTCGCACTCTTTGAGCATGGCATCCAGATCTTCATCCTCGTATACGTAAACGGTCATCACCGGCCCGAAGATCTCCTCTTTCATGGTCTTGAAATCGGGCTTTAATGCCTGGATTACGGTGGGCTGCACGAAATAGCCCTTGCTTCCGTCGTAGCCGCCGCAGAGAACCTCTGCATCCGGGGACTCCTTGGCGTAATCGATGTATCCGGCAATGCTGTCAAATGCTTTCTTGTCGATGACTGCGCACATGAAGCTGGTGAAATCTCTGGGATCTCCCACCTTGAGCTTCGCGGTCTCGGCGAGAACGCCCTCTTTCACCTCCGGCCAGATGCTCTTCGGAACATACACTCTGGACACGGCGGAGCACTTCTGGCCCTGGTACTCGAACGCACCGCGAACCATGGCAGAAACCAGCGCCGGCACGTCGGAGGAGCTGTGGGCAAAGATGAAATCCTTTCCTCCGGTCTCGCCGACCAGTCTCGGATAGGAGCGGTAGCTCTTGATGTTCTCGCCAACCAGCGTCCACACGCTGCTGAACACCTCGGTGGATCCGGTGAAATGGAAGCCTGCCATTCTCGGATCAGACAGTACATAGCGGCTTACATCGGAGCCCCTGCAGGGAACGAAGTTGATAACGCCGGCCGGAAGTCCTGCCTCCTCAAGAAGTCTCATGAAGTAGTAGTTAGAGAGCGTCGCGGTCTGGGACGGTTTCCAAACGACGGTGTTGCCCATGATGGCCGGAGCCGTCGGCAGGTTGCCGCCGATGGATGTAAAGTTAAACGGTGAGAGCGCCATCACAAAGCCCTCTAACGGACGGTACTCCATGTGATCCCAGACGGCCCAGGAGTTGGACGGCTGCTGTTTGTAAAGCTGCTCTGCGTAGTAAACATTGTAGCGAAGGAAATCGGTCAGCTCGCAGGCGGAGTCGATCTCGGCCTGATAAGCGGTCTTGCTCTGTCCCAGCATGGTGGCCGCATTCAGTTTATCTCTGCGCGGGCCGGCCAGCAGCTCCGCCGCTCTTAAGAAAATAGAAGCGCGGTGCTCCCAGGGAAGCGCCTCCCACATCTCCTTGGCCTCCATCGCCGCGTCCATGGCCATGCGAAGCTCCTTCTCGCCTGCAATGTGATATTTTGCAAGCACGTGACCATGATCATGAGGCATCACGACGGTTCCCATATTGCCCGTCTTATACTCTTTTCCCCCAATGATAATGGGGATCTCCACAACGGTCTGGGACTGTCTCTCCAGCTCCGCTTTCAGGGAAGCTCTCTCGGGACTGCCCGGCAGATAGCCCTTCGCCGGCTCATTGATTGGCTCCGGTACGGTAAAATGTCCATTGTTCATTTTTTGTCCTCCTTCAATTTTCTGGGTGTATTTCACTATGGTGAATATGGCTTTTCTCAATTTCACTCACAGTATAATACTTTTTCATTTTCATTGCAATAGTTTTTTAAAAATATTTTTAGTATTTATGAAATTTTTTATCATTTTATTTTATATTAAGTGAAATATATTGTTTGTGTTTTCATGTTTATTGCGTATATCTGCGCATTTTTGTCCCATTTTCCGCTTTTGTTCCCTTTTTCAATTTTCATATATACAAATTTATTTCGTGCTATTTTCCCGTTCCTCATTTGACTTATGATTAAAATTTTAGTATTATAAAACTATAATTTCACAGGAGGCAGTTCCATGAACCACAATCTCACCATTGGATCGAAATTAAAAGCGCTGAGAACCAGCAAAAAATATACATTAAAGCAGCTGAGCGAAGAGTCCGGGCTGTCCATCGGATTCCTGTCACAGATCGAGAGAGGCATGTCCTCCATCGCCATCGACTCCCTCTCCAAATCGCGGACATTCTGGGCGTTTCCCTGTCCAGCTTTTTCGAGGACTCCGCCCCATCCGCCCCCGATCCGGTCATGCGCAGCTTTGACCTGCCCTGCACCCAGATCAGCTCACAGATCATGCAGTATCTCCTGAGCAACGACGTGGCTCCTACGATATCCTGCCGCGTCTGATCCAGCTTCTGCCGGTTCCCAACCCCAGCAAGGAAGATATGGTGATGATGAACCACAGCGGCGAGGAATTTATCTATATATTAGAAGGAATTGTCAACGTATATATCAACGACCGCGAGTACACGCTTTACCCCGGCGACAGCATCCAGATCCACTCCAACGAGTCCCACAACTGGCTGAATTTCACCAACAAGACCGCGAAGCTTCTCTCCATCAACGCGCCGAATCCCTTCAAGGGGCGCACGGATGTCCATGCGTTAAATACTCTGTTTTGATGGACGGGTACATTTGATACGAATTAAAAAGACTTAAACCGGCAGACACTGTCAGTTTAAGTCTTTTTTGGAAGAGGGAGGTGTTTTGATGAAGAAATATATCTGCGCGCTTATTATAATGATATGCTCGCTGGCATTCTGCTGCCCGGCTGCGTTTGCGGGAAAAAGAGATCTGATCGATTCCGCTGGGGAAAGAGAGGAGATTGGGGAGGCGGCGGAAGATATCATCTTCACCGTAAATTATGGAGGAGCGCGCGGCGATATACCGCGCAAAATTACCGAAGCGGATATAGACTTTGAAAAGGCCTATCGAATTTACAGCTGCTCCGATCTTTTCAAAAAGAAAACCGATAAGAACTCTGATATTATAGAGATGTTAAATGAAAGTTACTGCACATGGCAGATTCCTTTATTTATAGAGGGAAATACTGTTTTATTCAACCTTTCAAAGGTTACGCATATTGACGAAGACATTCCCGAAGATGCAAAAGAAAGCCTCAAAGAAAAACTTGGCGTTTGGTCCCCTGCCGGATCTATTACTTATAAAAATCAAATAGTAGATTTAAACGCAAATGTTGATAATTCTTTGAAAAATGCCGGCTTAACCCCGGAAAACTACACCTATGAATATGTCAGCGGCATCCCAGGAATCCGCTACCCCGTCGCCATCGTGTTTGACGAAGAAAAGGCTCTCTATGTCATCCCGGCAGAAGATGCCTCCGCCCGCACATTTAACGGAGACTGGGAAACCGTATCCGCAGAAAACGAAATTTCCGGGGAAGAATCGATTCCAGCCGGCGACGTGTTTCCGGTCTACCATTTTAACGATGTCTCTGCGGCGTCCCGGCATCTGCCGCTTTTTACAACACTTGGAATTGAACCGTATAAACCGGGGCCGTTTCCTTTCCTGGCCGGTTCAGCCGTACTCGCGCTTCTTTTCTGCACTGTGCGAACCATCCGCAGACGGCGGATTTCATAACTGACTTCACCCATGCCCGGGGCGCGTCCCCGGGCCGCCGATGTTATGAGGAAAAAGCTCTCATTTGAGAAAACGTCTTTCTCCCACAATCCTTCTCCCTCCCCCCGCAGTGCACAAAAAAAAGCCCCAACCCCGCAGCTCTCAGTCTGCAAAATCGGAACTTTCAGTGCGCCTTCAGGGACTCGAACCCTGGACAAATAGATTAAGAGTCTACTGCTCTACCAACTGAGCTAAAGGCGCGTATTTAATTGCCGTTCTTCGTGGCACGTGATACATTGTATCTCACCTGCCGAAAAAATGTCAACCTTTTTTTACAAAATTTTTATCAAAATTTCAGCCGGACGTTCGGTTCTGGTTTTTCTTCTGATTTTCAGCTCCCCAGAAACGAGGGGAGACGGCCGCGCCGCCCTCCCCTGTTCACCTGTATCGTCCCTGCGCAGGAACCGCCGGATCCGCGCCCGGTCAGCCCTGGATCGCGCCGTCCAGCGCGTCGGTCAGCGACTTTTTGTCGGCGACGCCGACCATGCGGCTGTAAATCTCGCCGTTCTTTATGATGACCACGGTGGGAACCGCCTGGACGCCGTACTTAAGCGCCAGATCCATGTCCTCGTCGATGTTCACCTTGCCCACCTTCGCACGGCCCTCGTAGTCGGCAGCCAGCTTCTCGATGAACGGGCCCAGCTGCTTGCAGGGACCGCACCACTCAGCGTAAAAGTCCACCAGCACCGGTACTCCGGACTCCAGAACCTCGCTCTGGAAATTCGCATTTGTAAATTTCATTGCCATGAGTGTATCCTCCTTTATTCTTTCTTCCTGTTGGAATCCGTTTTAAGTACGCTTCCCGCCTCATCGAAACGTTTCTTGTACTTTAAAACAACATCGTGCAGCTCTCTCTTGTCGGCGGTCGCCCTCTCTAAGGAGCGGACGATCTTTGTCTTAAAATCCATCCGGCTCTCGCCTCGCCTTTTTCCATAGTCTATGCAGGAAAATGGATTTTATTATCGGCGGGCAACCAGCTTGCAGATGGGTTTTCCCTCCGAGGAAAATTTCATCTCGTACTCGGTCATCACATTTCCTTCGGCCATGGGGCTGTTGTGGAGGTCAAAGGTGTGCTCCACGATCTTCCACCCCGCCGCGGGAATGGACTCCAGCGAGTAATCGAAAAGTCCCCGGTTGTCCGTCTTAAACTCTACCGTGCCGTCGGGACTGAGAATCTGATCGTAGACGGCCATGAATGCCTCCGACGTCAGACGGCGCTTGGCGTGCCTGTCCTTGGGCCACGGATCGGAGAAATTGAGATAAATCTTCTCCACCTCGCCCGGCGCAAATATCTCCGCCAGCTCCCTGGCGTCCTCGCAGAGAAAATAGATATTGGAAAGCACAAGCTCCGACCGCTTCTGCAGACCGCGCAGCAACACGCTGGAATAGCGCTCGATGCCCACGTAATTGATCTGCGGATTTCTCTGGGCCAGCTCCATGATAAATCTTCCCTTGCCCATGCCCACCTCAATGTGGATGGGATGGTCATTTCCAAACACCTCCGACCAGCGGCCCCGCTTCTCCTTCGCGTCCTGAACCACGTGGGGGCTCTTTAAAATCTCCTCCTCGGAGCCTGGTATATGGCGTAATCTCATGCTGTTTCCTCCTGGTGCTTCACTTTACTTTCCTATTTTATCATCCGCCAAATGTATTTGCAAGTTTTGCAATTTCTTACAAAATCTTGTCAATTTATAATTTCTTCAAAAACTTGATGCAAAGAATTGTCAGATATATTATAATAGGTTCATAGCGAAATACGATAACTTTGCGAAGGAGAAAGCTATGGGAACTTCAGAGAACAACAGCCAGTCCACCTGGGAAAAGATACAGACCGGCGTCCGCGACACGGAGCGCCTGCTGGGACAGAAGAAATACAACCTGGCCATGATCAGGGCCCGTCAGACCCTTGAATTTATGGTGAAATCCATGTGCGACCGCGCGGGCATCATGGAGGGCGGTCTCATCGACATGATCGACGCGCTCTACGAGGAGCAGATCATCAGCAAGACCACCTGCGAGCACTATCATAAGATAAGAACCATCGGAAATAAGGCCATCCACGAGGAGGACAATAACGCCTACAACGCCAACCAGGCCCATCACCTCCTCTCCCAGGAAGTCTACACATTTGCCAACGATTACAACGAGAAGCGCCGGAAGCCGGCCGCCAAGCAGCCGTCCCGGACGTCCTCGTCCGCCAGAAGCTCTCAGACGAGAAGCAGCTCCGGACGTCCGCAGCAGAGGCGCACCTCCTCCAGCCAGCAGCGCAGGAGACGCCAGTCCAGTTCGCCCCTCGGCGCTGGATCACTGCTTCGCATCCTGATTCCGCTGGCACTGGTGATTATACTTATATTTATCATCCGTATTTTCATGCCGGGTAAAGATGATGCTGCCCAGACCACGGCTCCCATCACCACGGAGGCATCGCTTTCCACCATGGAGCCGACGACGGAGGCGCCCACGGAGCCGCCCACCGAAGCTCCCACCGAGCCGTCCACCGTGACCTACAAGACCAACACCACCGTCAACGTTCGCGAGGAGCCGAACACGGATTCCAGAAAGCTGGTGGTTCTCGGGCCGGACAGCACTGTGGAGTTTTAAGAGACTACGACGACACATGGGCCGTCATCAGCTACGACGGCGGGGAAGCCTACGTATCGAAACAGTACATCGATCCTGTTTCCCAATAGACAGACGATATACAGACGGGGACGTTGCCGGAACTCAGCAATGTCCCCGCTTTATTGAAAGGAGCCATCTATGAAACTGCTTGAACATTTCCTGGGCGTTCTGTGCGCCTTCTGCCTGATGATCATTTTCCTCATCACCTCGGTGGAGGCGGTGGCCTACTGGACGCCGGGCTACTATGAGCATGAATATTCCAAATACAACGTGACCGAGGCGGTCCGCATGGAGATGGACGATCTCCTGGAGGTGACCGACGAGATGATGGCCTATCTGCGCGGGAACCGGGAGGACCTGCACGTGGACACCATCGTGAACGGCGAGCCCAGAGAGTTTTTTAACGCCAGGGAGATCGCCCACATGGAGGACGTGCGGGGGCTTTTCATCGGCGCGCTCTGGCTGAGGCGCATCTGCCTCGCCGCCGCTGCCATTTCCGTGGCCCTGCTGTTTCTTCTGAAGGCCGACGTGCGGCGCCTGCTGCCCCGCGCGCTCATGGCGGGGACCGGCCTGTTTTTCCTCATCACCGCCGGGCTGGCCGCGCTCATATCCACAGACTTCACGAAATATTTCGTGATTTTCCACCATATTTTCTTTGACAACGACCTGTGGATACTGGATGCCAGGACCGACCTTCTGATCAATATTGTGCCGGAGCCGTTTTTCATGGACACGGCGGCGCGGATCGGAATTACCTTTGCCGGGATGACGGCGCTTCTGTTCGCCGTCTGCGCCATTCTGATAAAGAGAGAGCATAAACAGAAATAATTGCCCGGAAAAGGGACTAGGCAAGCAGGGCGTTTTCCTCTATAATGTGATATAAATGTAATATTTGCGAAACATTTATTGGAGATTGAATATGAAACGTATTTTAAATATATTGCTCTGCCTGGGGATTTTCCTTCACGTGTCGGCGGCCACGGCGCTGGCGGCGCCTTCCTGGCCTGCCGGCGTGGAGATCGAGGCGGACGGCGGCATCGTCATGGACGCCAACTCGGGCGCCATTCTGTACGGCAAAAACATTCACACACAATATTTTCCCGCCAGCATCACCAAGCTTCTGACGGCGCTTATCATCATCGAGAACTGCGACTTAAACGATATGGTCACCTTCTCCGAGAATGCGGTCTACAACGTGGAGGAGGGAAGCACCAGCGCCGGCTATGACACCGGTGACCAGGCCACCGTCCGGAACTGCCTCTACGCCATGGTGCTCAAATCGGCCAACGAGGCGGCCAACGCGCTGGCGGAGCACGCGGCCGGTCCATCGACGCGTTTGCGGATATGATGAACCAGAAGGCGGCGGAACTTGGCTGCACGGACTCGCATTTTGCCAATCCCAGCGGCCTTAACAATCCGGAGCACTACACCTCCGCCCATGACATGGCGCTCATCGCCCGGGCGGCATTTGACAATCCGGAGCTTTTAACCATCGCCACCACCCGCTACTACGAGCTCCCGCCCAACGGGAAAAATCCGGAGGGACTGGGCGTTTCCCCGGGACACCGGATGCTCAAGGAGAGGGAAGCCGTGTACCGCCCCGATGTCATTTCGGGAAAAACCGGGTATACTTCCCTGGCCGGGAACACGCTGGTGACCTACGCGGCGCAGGGCGATTTTGAGCTGGTCACGGTCATTCTGAACGGGCACAATACCCACTACTCCGACACGGACAAGCTTCTGACCTTCGGCTTTTCCAATTTCACCTCGCTGAAGGCTGCGGACTATGACACGAAGTACAACTCGCTCCAGGACGATCTGCAGATTTCCGGGCTCTCGGTTTCCGAGCACGGGCTTCTTACCCTGGACAAGGATTCCAGCCTGACGCTTCCGGTGGGCGCTTCTTTCGAGGATACGGAGTCCACGCTGAATTATGACCTCCCGGAGAATGCGCCGGAGGGAGCCCTCGTGCAGGTGATTTACACCTACGGCGACCAGATCGTGGGAAGCGGCTATCTCTCTCTGTACACGTCCGCGGCGGCTGACGGGCATGAGCTTCCCGCCTCGCTGACGGAGATTCCCGAGACGACGGCAGCCGTCGCCCCGGCTGCGGAGCCTGCCGCAGAGACCGCGCCTCTGATGACCGCCGAGGATCTGGCGTCCGATGAGACAGCAGCTCCGGACAGCGCCGGAGCGGATGCGCCGAAGAGCGGATTTTTAAATATCCCCGGCTGGTTTATCAAAATCATCCTGGCGTCGTGCTGATCATCGGTCTGGGCCTGGGGCTCGTCTCCTGGTTCTCCTACCGCCAGCGCTGCGAGGCGGAGGAACGGAAACGGCGCAGGGAGCGGCGGCTTGAGCGGCTGAAGGAGACTGGATTCTCGGAGGCGGAGTTTAATTTCCTGGTGCAGGAGCAGAGAAAGAAAAAATCTGCATCCCGGCAGAAAAAACGTTAAAATTCAAAAGGTGACGGTACCGCAATTCGCTGGTATCGTCACCTTTCTTTTTTATCTGACGAGGTTTTGCCTGGCACAGCCGGGGATTTGACCGGGCTAAGACCTAAAATATAGTCCGTCGTGCAGTTATAATACTGCGCCAGTGTGATTACCGCCCACACAGGGATTTCCCGGACTCCTTTTCATATCGCCGGTACACCTCCCTCTTACAATGGAGAATATCGGCTATATCCTGCTGCGTCTTATCGTGATCGATCCGAAGATCCTCCAACCGTTGAAAAAACATAACAATCACCCTTGAAAATATTACCAAATGGTGGCATAATAAACTCACAAATGCTACCATTTGGTAGCATATCCATTTCACTGCAACCAGGAGGACTATGTATGAAAAGGAAACATTTAGCAGTACTGTTGAGTATTGCGCTGGCAGCCAGTACAACTCTGCCTGCCATGGCCGCTGTGAACAGCGGTCAGAATTCCCGCACGGAACGTGTGGACAAGCCTTTAGGCAGACATCTAAGGAATTCCGCCAGAATCGCAACTTCTTCTGATTTCGTTGAAATCGCGACATCATCCGATTCTGACGGGGGAGACTTGACTATTCTCTCCTTTAAACCGCTCAAAAAAGAGACTTATGAATTTACGGAAAAGCCGGAACTTTCCGATCTCTTAGAGCAATTTCCTTCCCGACTTACCGCGGTTGTCCGGGATGAATCCAGAGAGAACAGTAAAAAAGCACCGCCCGCATCGATGTAGAGTGGGAATGCTTCGACGACTACGAGGAGACAGAGTACGCAGAATATGTTTTCGCTCCAATTCCCGATCTGGAAGGGTACGAACTGGCCACCGAGGAGCTACCGGAAATTCTTGTTACGATTCGGGACAATGAAGAACTTGAGGAAATGGTTCTGACCGCAGAGGCCGACGGAACCACGGTTACTGTAACCGCAGACCCCGGCGTGCTTCCCGAAGGCGTCTCATTGAAAGTAAAAAGGCTTACTGCAGAGCATGACACAGAAACAGCCTCAGCCACAGTAAACCAGCTGCGGCAGGAGGAACAGGCTGCCGCTGTCCAGGATATGGAATTATTTGACCTTACGCTCTGGGACAGCGAAGGTCAGCAGATACAGCCAGACACTTCCAAAGGGGAACTTCGTGTCGCCTTCAGTAACCTCAGACTGGAAGAAACCGCCGATCAGCAGGATCTTATGATCTATCACTTTGAGGACGACACGGAAAGCCCGGCGGAGGAGGTCGACACATATATAGACAACGGCGCTCTCACCTGCACGGCTGAGCATTTCAGCGTATACGCCGTGGTGCTGGCAGACGGCGATATGGCGGCCTCCATCGATGGAACAGAATATTCCACTCTGCCGGCGGCAGTTACTGCGGCGCAAGACGGGGATACCATCGAGCTTTTAACAGATGTGATTTTAACAGAGTCACTGCACATCAATGCTGACAACATCACGTTGGAGGGAAATGGTCATTCCATCAGCGGAAGCGCAACGTCCAGGCAGTCGTTCATCTATGTAGATACAGATGAAGCGTTTACTATGCATGACTGCATCATCACTCCATCGCAAACGTTGAATTCAACCCGGCTATTAATTTAAAAGTTGGCGGAACCGTTTCCATCACCGACTGCGTCTTTGGAAAAGAAGGCGATGATGCTGTAATGTATAACGGGCTGGAATTCAGCCAGACCGACGGCTATTCCATGGCCGACGGAAGTGAAATCTGCAACAATACATTCTATGGCGATTCCTTCCGCCACAACTGCATCAGCTTCTATCAGCTGGAGGAAAACGCAGTTATTGATATCTCGGACAACCGCTTTATCGATCTGAACTGGGATACAACCAACGCCATCCGCGTATCTAACTATGGAAGCAATACCGCAGCCATCAATCTGGAGCGAAATGTTTACAGCGCACATGGTTCAGAAACGAATACCGCCTGGGCCGGCCTTCTTATTTTCCAAAACAACAAAGGCAGCTGCGCAAATCTGACTGTCAATATCATCGATTTGGAAATAAACGGAAAAACGGCAAATCAGAATCATCCGGGAACAGCCGATCAGGTCTTCTACGTATATGAAAATGAAACTCTGATCCCCAATGTCATTTTCGGCGAGGGCATCGCTTCCATTGACGGAACCTCCTACTCCTCTCTGGAAAACGCATTTGCAAAAGCAGAAGACGGTGACACGATTGTACTTCTGGCCGACATAGAATCCGTGACCTCCATTCCTGTAAACAACAGCCGTTCTCTGACTCTGGATCTGAACGGACACAGCATCAGCTTCGCGAAGAATCAGCATTTTAACATCCAGGGCGGAGCACTTGAGGTGACAGGACAGGGAACGGTCAAAGAGGCGGAGCCGTATTATGCTCCTGTAATGCTCTGGGGTACTTCCGAACAGAAGGAAGACTACAGCACTGTCATTATCGGGGAGGATGTAACCCTGATCGGATGGTCGCCTGTATTCTTCACCGGAAATTCTGGCAGCGATTATGGAACCAGCGCTGAGATATACGGAACGCTTATCAGCAAAACAGACAATGAAGGAACCACAGGAAGCGGAGTCTACGTAAATGGTACAATCAAGAATACCTCTGGTCCGGTTCCATCCATCTACATAGGTAAAGACGCAAAAATTGAATCCGAGGGCCTCGGCCTCTACCTGGCCGGCTATGCAGATACAACCATCGGAGGAAATGCTGACATCACAGGAGCAGAAGGCGGTCTTGAAATCCGCGCCGGAAACCTCACCGTCGAGGACTCTCCCAGCATTACCGGAACTGCCGCTCCCACAGAATCCGATCCCAACGGAAACGGAAGCACAACCATAGGCACCGGTATCGCTGTCGCACAGCATACAACGAAGCTCCCCATACATGTGAATATCTCGGGAGGAACCATCTCGGGCTATACTGCGTTGATTCAGAACAACCCACAGGGAAATGACTCATCTGCCATTGACCTGATTTCACTCGCTATCTCGGGCGGTGAGTTTCATTCTATCAATGGTGGCAGCTGCGCGGTTCTCAGTACAGACAAAACCGGTTTTATCACGGGTGGGTATTTCTCCCATGATCCGTCCCCCGCGTATCTGGCCGAAGGATATCAGACAGGCTTGAACGCCGACGGCATGTACGAGGTATTTGAGACAGACGAAGCATCCTTCTATCTGATGGCAGATGGAAAAGAAGTTCCAAACGGAGCCACGCTTCAGCTGGATGCCAATGAATCCAGCGAATCTGCACGCAATACAGTAGAGCTTTCCGTCTCTTCGATGCTGTACGGCCCCTACGCCTGGTCGCTGGACAATCAGACAACAGCAGAGCTTACGGATAATAATGACGGTTCTGTTACGGTGACCGCCAGAAGCGCCGGCACCGCAACTATCACAGTAACGTCCAGCACAACCGGTATGACCGTGAAAGTATCTCTCGTCATCATCGACAGCTCACTGAATGCCGAGAGCGGCAGCCAGCCCTCCGAAATTGTGATTTCCATTAGTCAGCCCGACATTCCGGCAGTGGACGGAAGTTTAACCGAGGAACAGGAATCAAAACTGGAAGCTGACAAAGATTCTCTGATAAACACGCTGGAAGAGGACTTGACAGGAAATAAAGCCGTACAGGATTACACCGTAAAAATCTCCGGAAACATAGTTGCTTCCATGATGGATAAGGGGCACCTGGCAGAAGGCCAAAAAGCCATCATCAGCACGCAGCAGGAGTTGAAAGACGTTTCCATGAATGTCTCTGTCGTTTATAAAAAGGATGAAAACGGAGAGATTATTCTGGACGAAAATGGAAGCAAAGTTGTAGAGAGCATCACCCCATACATTGAAAAAATGACATACGATATCCACGCAACTTATGCTTTGGAAGATCTTGACGGACATCCGATCCAGAAAGCTTCTCCCTTTGATCTGGACGGCGCGTTTTCCATCACCTTCCGTATTCCGATACCCGCTTCTGTGGAAACCCGTTACGCGGATGTAGAACACGTCCACTCTGAGGGAACCGATAGTTTCCAGAAAACCATCCAGAAAGGTTCCGACGGCGGAAGTTACATTGAAATAACGACAGATCATTTTTCTGAGTTCATACTGACCTTTACGAACACAAAGAAAACCTCCGGTTCTTCCACCTCCTCCGGCAGCTCCGGCGGTTCTGGCAGCACAAGCACCATCAGCCGGCATCCGGAAGGCAGCTGGCAGGAAGACATGATCGGATGGAGGTTCAAAACCTATGAAGGCCCCTATGCGACAAACTGTTGGAAATATCTGACCTGGAACGGGCAGAGCGAATGGTATCACTTTGATGAAAATGGATATATGCAGACAGGCTGGTTTACAGATGTGGACGGAAATATCTACTACCTGTATCCAGTTCCCGACGGCACACGCGCAGAATGCTGACCGGGTGGCAGACTATTGACGGAAAGATGTACTATTTCAACACCGTTTCTGACGGAACCCGCGGAGCGCTTTACGTCAACCGCCAGACGCCAGATGGCTATCTGGTAGGAGCAGACGGCGCACGGATCGCCCAATAACATAAAACGCTGCCGTTTCACGAGTATCTCTCTCTGAAACGGCAGCGTTTTCATATCTCATTATGGTACTCCATGGTAAGCTCACCGGCCAGATATCCGTCGCTCATACAATGCATGTCTGACACGCCTTCGCTGATCAGACGGTATGTTTCTGAATGATAGAAGAAATCGAGTGCTTCGTCCAGAGAGAGCCCGTTCTTCCTGGCAAACTGTTCGACAACCCGGGCGTATTTCTTTTGGAGCAGGATTGGATTTGCAGTCATATCGATTCACTTCCTTTATAACGCAGGCACGCTTCAATCGCGCGCTGGGTACGAAAACAAACCTGCAGGTTCGGTTTTTCATAGCGAAGACGCCGAATCGCTTCTTCCCTGTTGATCAGATGATCAAAATATAATTCCACGGTGTTGAAAACCTTGTCGTTGGCTACTCCGCCAATCACCAAGTCAATAAGAACCATGATACAAAATCATATCTCAATCCCTTTTTCCTTCATCAGACTGATGATATCATCCACAATATATTCTTTGCTTTGTGTATGCAGTATTTCATATTCAGGTATGATATAGTCGTCAAGAATACTGCTTTTTTCAGTCAGTGCACTGTAGACCTGCTCTGCATGTTTCCCAAGCCTAATCGCTATATTCTCAATGCAGAACACCGCAAATTCCAGTTCGTCTATATTCTTTATTTTCGCATCTCCCTGTATCAACCGCACGCCTCCACTCCCATTTTCTCACGACCGCAGCGCCTTCTTCGCCGCCCTCTTTAATTTATTCTTCTCCACGCGCTTCCGCCTGGCCTCCTCGCGCCTGGCCAGCAGCTTGTCCACGCCTTCCTCGTCAGTGATCTTTGCCGTTTTCACCACGTACAGGCTTCCGTCCTCCGCCTTTTTGATGCGGATCTTCGCCTTCACGGGGCCGTGCTCCGGGCAGACGGCCAGGCACAGATATACCTTCTGGTTTGCCAGGAACCAGCGGATTTTCTTTCGCAGGGTGCGGCCGCATTTATAGCAGACCACATCGGTGATATATTTTTCCGAGACGGCCTCCTCCTTCGTCTCAAAGGTACGGGAGACGAACTTGGAATAGCTGGGAAACTTAAGATAAATCTCCTCGTCCGGGTACTCGGGAAGACGGTAATAGTCCACGGAAATGTAGTCCTTCATCTGCCCAAATCCACAGACGCCATCACTCTGCCAGTGTAGTAGGCGTCGTCCAGCGCGCGGTGAAAGGGGCGGCCCTCCAGAAGTCCCAGCTCCTCCACAACCCGGTCCAGGGAATCCTTCTGCTTCCCGTCGCTGTGCAGGAGGCTGTAGATCTTCTGCACGTCGTAGTAAAAAAGCGGAAACGGGAACGGAATCTCCAGCCCGTGATAGACCATGTTCCTCTGGAGCTCCGTCAGGTCCATGTTTCCCCAGGTGCACAGCACGTAGTCGTCGCCGCACCAGCCGATGAACTCCTCCACGGCGTCCTCGAACTTAAGCCCCTCGTGCTCCAGCTCCTCCATGGACATGTGGGTGACCTCCGATATTTTAAAATGCATCTGGCGGTACACTCTGGGCCTTATAAGTCTGTGGAACTCGGAGACGGTTCTGAAATTCTCGTCCAGCTTCACCGCGCCGATCTCAATGATCTCGAACGGCAGGCAGTTCACGGAGCCCTCCTTGCCGCGCGAGCTCTGGTTCCACTCTAAATCCAACACTATATACTGGCTCATTTTTCTTATCCTTACGATTTATTAACTGTGTATACTTTAACACAAAAATGAGCAATAGTATAGTATTTTAGTTGATTTGCACCCAGGTCTGCAAATGTTCCCGTCCCGCGTCCGCCGTGAGCATCACCCACTGCCCGGAAATCCGCTCCTCCATCCCCGTCTCGTAGCGGGTTTTTGTGTGCCCGGCAAAGCTCCACACCGGGAAAATCTCGCCCTTTCCCGTCTCGCCGTCAAGCTCCATCCAGTATTCCAGCCGCACCTCGTCCACCAGAATATCCAGCCCGGCGACCGGGGCGAAGTCATTTTCCTGCGCCGATGACGTAATCTCGCTGTAGTAGGTTCTGCAATACTGCTCGAAGATCTGTGAAATGGACTCGAACGGCAGGTAGAACGCCCCCGTCTCAAGCTCTCCTACCGTCTCGCGGGAAATATCCTTAAGCTCCAGAAGCGTGCCGTCGCCGCCATAGACAAAGGTCACATACTGCCCTCTGTCCGAATTAATATAGCCGCTCCCGCCGTGGGGCAGCATGACTCCGTCCACCGTCTTCACATACTCCAGAAGCAGTGCATAGTCGCCGGAGAACTCCCAGCCGCCGGTTCCCGCCAGATGCCGGAGCGCGCGCCAGCGCATGTCCCGGAGGACAAATTCCCCGCCGCCCAGCTGCTGGAGAATCTCCTCAGACCTCTCCTTAAACTGCTCCTCCAGCGCTGTCCGCTCCTCCTCCGTAAAGCTCATGCCGGAGATGTCCCCGCCGTCGAAATCCGCACTGGAGCCGTAGGTCTCACCAGCGAGCTCATCCAGAACAGAGGCGTGCTCTGTTCCTTCTCACCGCTGACAAATGAAAATTCACAGGCCCCATCCGCGGAATGCCCGGCGATGAGTCCGTACTCCTCCCAGCCGGACTCATCCTGCTCCCCCCAGGTGATCCCCTGCGCCTCTGTGATTTTCTTAAAATGTGTCAGATCTCCCAGCCCATAGGGAGCCAGCTCCACAGCGCGCACGCCGATGGAGTCCAGATGCTCGGCGATCACCGGGCATCGGCTATGACGGTAAGTCCCTCGGACCGGATGCCGGCGGTGTAGCGGTCCGGGGGCTGCATCTGCTCCCCGGCATCGGATGCCCCGTTCCCTTCGGCTCCCTCAGCGCCAGCGTCCCGCTCTCCGCAGCACCTACGGCGCCGGTTATCCCGTTTCCCTTCGGCTCCCCCGGCGCCGGCCTGTCCCTCCCTGCGCCGGATCCAGCGTTCCCACCACCGGGGCTTTCACCATATTCTCGCTGCCGCAGGCCGCGGCAGAAGCCGACACCGCTGCCAGCAGGGCAAGTATACCGATCTTCTTTGCTGTTTCTTCAAATCTCATTTCCGCTCTCCTTTCGCGGCGGCATTTTTCCGTACCGGCGCCCAGCACGCCGAAACACACTGGACAACGCCGGCGCTCTCTTTCCCGCCCTCCTCCTCATCATACGCCAGGCGGACGGCAAAGAAATCACCGGCTTGTAAACAGGTTGTAACTTTTTCACCGGCGCGGCGGGAAACTCACGGTCACCTCCGTGCCCGCGCCCTCCTCGCTGGCAATCGTAAGCTCCGCCCCGTGAAGCTTCGCAATCCGCTCGCCGAGGGCCAGCCCCAGACCGGAGCCGCCCTGGCTCCTGCTCCTGGATTTGTCAGCCATATAAAACGGCTCCTTCACGCGGGCCAGGTCCTTCTCCGGAATGCCGCACCCGCGGTCGCGGATCACAAGCTCCACATGATCGGTAAACACCGCCTCGCCCCAGACGGTGCCGCCCGCCGGGGACGCCTTACAGCCATTTTCGGCCAGATTGGCAATCAGACTCACAAGGAGAGTCTCATCCCCAGAAATTTTTATTTCCGGGCTGCATTTCCACAAAAAACGGACGTTCCTTGCGGAGAAAAACTCCCGGGTCTGCTCCTCTGCCTGGCTAAGCAGATGAGAGACGAAGAGTTCCTTCATCTCTACGGACTCATTTTCGTAGAGGCCCACCAGGCTCAGCAGCTTGGAGGACATTTTCTCCATCCGCTTCCCGGCGGCGTAAATGCTGGCGGCCGCCTTCTCCTGCTGCCCGGGGCTCAGTTTCACCCGCAGAAGGCTGTCGGCGTATCCCATGATCGAGGTCACCGGCGTCTTCATCTCATGGGCCAGCGCCCCCAGAAGAAGCTCCAGATCCTCCACCTGCTTCTCCACCTGTCCGGACATCTGGTTAAATACCTTCGCCACCTGCCCCATCTCTCGTCCGACTCCACTGCCACGCGGGTGCTCAGGTTTCCGCGGCTGATTTCACCCGCGGCCCGCTCCAGCTTTCCCAGCGCGCCGAGCATCCGGCCCGTGAGAGAAAAGGTAACTGCCGCCGCGCCGAGAATCGCCGCCAGGAAGCATGCGCCGAAAATTATGGCCTGCCGCCGCACACCGTTCCACTGCCCGGTTACATTTTTGACCGCCAGGACGGAGAAGCCGTCGGGGTAGGAAAGGGGCTCCCGCATGAGAAGCAGGTATTCCTCTCCCAGCCGCTGGATCCCGTAATCGGCCCCGATTCCGCCGGGATCCAGAATCTCATAGCCGGTCTTGTTGACAATCGGCGTATCGGATTTTAACAGGACGTAGCCTCGGGGTAGCACCGGTCAAACTGATATTTCAGATAGGCGTCCCGCGCCAGCTCCCCCATGGCCTCAAAGTCCTCCCGGGTGCCCACCTGCTCCAGCGCCCGCCCGGCGATCTCCAGCTTTTCCCGCTCATTTTCGGCCATCAGACGCACGTTGGTGCGCAGCAGCCTGTGACAGCCATACTGCCGCAGCCGCCAAGGCTGACCAGAAGAACCGCGGTGATCAGGCCGCTTAATTTTGCCCTCAGTTTCATGTCTCATCATCCTCGAACCGGTAGCCCCGTCTGGGGATCGTCTGGATGGCGCTGCAGGCCCGCACCTTCTTGCGCAGCCGCGCCACATGGACATCCACGGTCCTGGTTTCCCCGTAAAATTCCTCGCCCCAGACCATATCCAGGAGGCGGTTCCTCCCCAGAAGGACATTCCGGTTTTTCAAAAATACTGCCAACAGGTCAAATTCCATGGGCTTCAGTTCCAGCTCCACCCCCGCCTCAAACGCCCGGTGACTCTTTAAATCCAGCACCAGATCCCCGCAAGTGAGACTGGTCTTCATTTTCCCGGTGCGCTCCAGCATTTTTTCCATGCGGACAAACAACTCCAGCACGTCGAAGGGCTTGACCATGTAGTCCTCCGCGCCCAGGCGCAGCCCTTTGACTTTGGAGGCCACGTCGCCCTTTGCGGTCAGATAGAGGACGGGGATGCCCTGTTTTTTGAAATCTTCCATCAGCTCGAAGCCGTCCTTTCCGGGAAGCATGATGTCCACCAGCGCCCCGTCGGCGGTGTCCGGGCCATTTTCCCGCAGAAGCCGCTCCGCCTCCAGGCCGTCGCCCACGGCGATGGTCTCGTAGCCGGCGGCCTCCAGATTCATACAGATCAGATCCAGGATGGATGCGTCGTCCTCAACGACCAGTATTCGGTTTCTGGCACTCATTTTTATCTGCCTCGTTTCGTTGATTGTGTTTGTTAAAAGATATCATAATTATAGCACGATGGGGGGTGTGAATCTTTGCCAAAATGTAAAATATGAAGATATAACAGGCCGGTACGCGTCGATTATGGCGCGTACCGGCCTGTATGTTCGTCGTTCCATTTTTCATTTTTGTCCGCTCCGCTCTATCTGGCAAACCAGGAAATCATTTTCCACTGATAGACCTGCTCCAGCGGGATGCGGCGGCTCTGGTGAAGCCCCGCTTTTCTACTATGGCGGTGAAATATTCCATGGTCTGAAAATTCATAGGGAGATTCCTCCTTGAAAAACGTCCGGGAATCACAACTCCTGCTCCCCGAACGTTTCCCTTGCCGCAGACGCTACGCCGTATATACCGACACGCCGCCCACGATCACCTGCTTAATATTTACACAATCATCAAATATCACTACATCTGCATCCTTGCCCGCCGACAGGCTGCCCTTTTGCTTCTCGATCCCCAGCACTCTCGCGATTAAGCGTCATCATCCGCACAGCATCCTGCAGCCGGACACCCGCATCCTTATACATGGTACGCACACACCGGTCAGCTGTGCAGACGCTTCCTGCAAACGCACTTCTGTCCGGGAGCATCGCCACCCCCTGATCGATGATACACTCCTGGCCGTGCGCCAGACTTCCTAAAAGCACCCGCTCCCCGTCTGCCATCCCCGCGCCTCTCATGGAATCCGTAATCAGACAGATGTCTTCCATGGGCTTCAGCTTCACGATCAGCCGCAGAAGCTCCGGCGGCAGATGCTTCCCGTCCGCGATGATTTCCACCGTCATGCCGTCAATCAGATACGCGCTCTCCACCACTCCCAGATGGCGAAATGCTGGATCCGCCGGATAGTAGACATACCGGAATAAAGGTGAGTAACATGGGTATATCCCCGCTCCCACGCCTCCGCTACCGTCTCATAGACCGCGTCGGAATGTCCGATAGCCGCCAGAATACCACGGCGTTTCAGCTCATCCGCCAGCTCCAGTGCCCCCGGAAGCTCCGGGGCAGCTGAGACCCGCACCACATCTTCGGACCGGTCCAGCATGGCACGATAGTCATGCTCCGCCGGTATCTTCAGATAGTTTGGATCCTGCGCTCCCCTCTGCTCCATGGAAAAATATGGGCCTTCCATGTGTATACCCAAAAGATCCGGGCCATTTTTCATATGCTTTTTTGCTTTCCGATAACAGTCGAAAAACGTGAAAAGCTCCTCATCCGTACTGGTCAGAGTCGTGGGGCAGAGAGAGGTGGTTCCGTGAACCAGATGGGCTCTGCAGGCTCCTTCGACGGCTTCAGCCGTTCCGTCCATGAAGTCATGCCCTCCTCCGCCATGGGTGTGAAGATCAATGAATCCAGGACTCACGTAATTTCCTCCCGCATGGATCACCTTCGCACCTTCTGGCACCTCGCCTCTCACAATGCCCGATATCTTTCCGTCCTCCAGGCAGAGAATCCCATCATCAATGATTCTCTCGGGCGTTATAAGCCTGCCTCCCACAATCGCCGTCTTCATTCTCGTTCTCCCATCAGATCTGAGGAATTATTTTGGACGCTGAATCTGCATCCAGGAATAAATTCCAGTTCTCATGCGTCTTTAAGATCGTCGCCGGAACCATGTTGGTCACCTCTTCCGCTGACAATGTCTTTGACACGGCGTCGCTCTTGCGGATCCCAGGCACAATGCTGACAATCACCCTGCTCTTCATAATCTGCGGCACAGTCATGGAAACGGCCTGCTTCGGAACCTCGGAAAGATCCTTAAACCAGCCTTCATTGACCTGCTGCTGCTTACATTTTTCATCCAGATCCACAATGATGTACGCCTCGTCTGTTGTAAAATCTGCGGGCGGATCATTGAAGGCCACATGTCCGTTCTCGCCGATTCCAATAAATGCCACGTCAATGGGGGCTTCCTTAAGCTTTTCTGTAATTGTCTCGATGTTCGCTTTTACATCCCCCTCACCGTCTACCAGATATGCCTCCTTCGGATTCACAATATTTACAAAACGCTCCTTTAAGTATTTTCTGAAACTGGCAATATGTGTCTCCGGCAAATCCATATACTCGTCCAGATGGAACATGACCACCTTGCTCCAGTCCACAGCCTCCTCTGTCAGACAGCGGATCGCCTCTATCTGGGACTCCCCGGTAGCCAGAAGGATTCTCGCCTCCCCCTTCTCACCGATTGCCCGGTTAATTTCCCTCGCCGCAAATTTCGCCGCCTGTACCGCCATCTGTGCAGTTGTCTTCGATACACTTATGTTCATAGCTTATCTCTCCTCACTCCATTTAATACTGAATTTCCACAACCTTGCCTGTTCTGGCGCTCTCGTGAGCGCTCTGACACATAATCGTGGAGACGAGCGCGTCCTCACCAGTGGGGTAGAGTCCGGAGAGCTCCTCCAGCTTCGTTCCCTCCAGCATACGGTTTACCAGCTTTAAGAACACCAGCATGGAGTCAATGCAGTAGCCCGTCGGCACAGGTCCGGCCACAGGATCGTCCACCATGATATTTCCATAAGGATTCACCACATGGCTGTATGTGTCACTGTTGTACGCAGCCACCACACCTCTGTCCTGGCTGTCCACCTCCTGGAAGCCTTCCGTTCCTACCAGACGGATCTGCTGGTTCACGATGGAAGAAAAGCTGTTGGGAAGAATCCATGACGCATCCACCGTAATGCTGGCTCCATTTGCAAATTCAAACTTGGACTGCAGGGAGTCGTAAGAATCGATTCCCATGGAAACCAGCTTTTTCTTAAGCCCCGACGCATAGACCCGCACCGGTTTCTCCTCCAGAAGCCAGTAAATCAGATCATAGAAATGGATTCCGATGAACCAGGCCGGTGAGCTGTTTTTCGCCCAGGTTTTAAACCACTCTGTGGGAACTAAAATTTTATCCTCCATGCACACATATCCGTATTCAATCTCGCCCAGTTTTCCGGACTTAATCGCATTTTTAAGCTGGATATGAGCCGGATCCAGTCTCTTATGCAGATCTACGTAGAGCATCACATGGTTGTCCTTCGCGGCCTGAATCATGCGCTCTCCCTCTCCCCGGTCGGTGGAAAGCGGCTTCTGTACCAGAATGTGTATTTTTCTCTTTGCCGCCTCCAGCACAACCTCCTCGTGCAGGAAATCCGGCGTCATAACAGCCACGGCGTCCAGGTGTTCCTTGTCAAACATCTCACGGTAATCCGTGTAACCCTTCAGACCGTAGGCAGTCTCCATTTTCTTTAAAATTTCAGGATTTAAGTCGGCTACCGCCACGAAATCCACTTCACCGCGTTTATGCGCCCCATAGTACGCATTGATCAGTACGCTGCCATAGGTTCCGCCGCCCACAACTCCAACTCTCGCTTTCATATCGCTTTACCTCCATAAAAAATTTGATCGAAAAGTACATTTACAGATATCCAAAAATCCCCGGTAAAAACATGGTGATCGGTTCGATGTAGGTTACCAGCATCAAGGCAACAAACAGCGGAATCAACCACGGTGCCACCATCTTTGTTACAGTTCCAAACGAATGTCCAGAAGCGGACGACAGCATGTAGAGGGACATTCCCACCGGAGGCGTCAGAAGACCGATCATCATGTTAAGCACAAGAATGACGCCCATATGAATGGGGCTTATATCCGCCACCGCCATCAGAGGGGTGAGAATCGGCAGCATAATCATAATTGCCGCTACCACCTCGATAAACATTCCAAGAACCAGAAGTATCAGATTGATTAACAGCAGGATCAGCACACGGCTCGTGGTAAATGAGAGAATTGCATCCACCACAACCTTATCGATCTGCTCATAGGTCATCACCCAGGCGAACAGGGATGCACCCACAACCACCGCAATGGACGGTCCCACCTGCTTCACCGTGGCAACTGCCAGCGAAGGAAGCGTCTTAATATCCAGTTCACGATAGATCACGCAGGAAACCAGAAGTCCGTAAACCACACTGAACATAGCCGACTCTGTGGGTGTAAACCATCCGGTCCAGATACCGCCAAGCATGATTGCCGGGAAAAGGAGCGCCGGAAGCGCTTCGATAAATGCTTTCCATACTTCCGAACCCGTTGCTCTCCGGTGTTTCGGATAATTTCTCTTTTTCGCGACAAAATAAATATATACGCACAGTACCAGACACAGTACAAGCCCTGGCCCCATACCTGCCATAAACAGCGCTCCGATGGAAACGTTAGCCATAGCGCCGTAAATGACGAAGGGAATGCTCGGCGGTATGATAGGTCCGACCGTACTGGACGCTCCGGTGACACCTAGCGTCAGGTCGTCGTCATAATTTTCATCCCTCATGGCCTTGATCTCGATCATTCCCAGACCACCCACATCCGCCAGCGCGGAGCCGCTGATGCCAGAGAAAATCAGGCTCGAAAGCACGTTTACATAAGCAAGCCCGCCTCTCCAGTGGCCGATGAGCTTCTTTGCAAATCCAAAGATACGGTCCGTCACTCCGCCGTTGTTCATCACCTGTCCGGCCAGAATAAAGAACGGTACGGCCAGAAGGGTAAAGGAGTTCGGCGCATTCATCATCTTGTTCATGGCCGTCAGCATGGAAAGCTCCGGCGTCAGATGGATATACAGGAGCGAGGAGCCCAGAAGGCATAAGTACATCGGCGCCCTTAATACCATCAATATGAGAAATGACAGAAAAAAGATTGTAATCGGTTCCATCCTACGCCTCCCCCTTTCTCTCTGATTTTCCAATCTGGCGGATATAGTGAATCATATTTACCAGGCAGCGGATGGAGCCGAGGAAAAATCCAAGCACCATACTGGCCGCCACGACGGACATGGGAATCTCCATGGCGGCCGATTTCACCACTGACTGAAACTCAAAAAACTGTACCGACCAGTAAAGCAGATACATGTGTATAAAGCAGCAGATCAGGCTCGTGAGCGCACGAACCAGCTGCTCCGGCACACCCTTTAAAAACTTAAGAAATACTTCCACGTTAAAATGCTCGAAGGTCTTCTCTCCCAGGGAGATGCACATGAAAACAACCCATATATAGCAGAAGCGGGAAATTTCCTCAGAAAAGAGCAGTGCTTTTCCCAAAAATATTCTTGAAAACATCTGTGCTAAAACCGTGAGGCACATAACGCCGAACAAACTGGCCGCTATAATTTCTTCTACTGAATTAAACAGCTTTAATATTTTTTTCATAGGCGCCCCCTTATTTGTTCCAGTTTGCTTTAAAATCCTCCAGATCCTTGATTGCTGCGGCCCACTCGGGATCTCCGCCCAGAGCCTCCTGCACGACCTTCTCCGCATTTGCCTTGAATGCCTCGATATCCGGCTCAATAATCTTCATACCGTTTGCTTTTAAGGTCTCCAGTCCTTCCTCTGTCTCCTGATTGATCTTATCCTCGATGATCGGGCGGTATTTTGCCAGAACATCTGTTACCACCTGGCGCTCCTCCTCAGTAAGGCTCTGCCATACCTGCTCGGAAACTTCCACAGTTCCCAGATGTACGGAGTGCTTCGTGAGCACCATAGCATCCTGAACTTCAAAAAATTTCTGTGCCAGAACGGTCGGAACCGGGTTCTCCTCTCCAACCACAACGCCGGTCTGAAGTGCCAGATACAGCTCGCTCATATTGATCGGAACCGGATTTCCACCCAGAGCAGCTACCACGGTCTTGGAAATCGGCGTGTCCATGCAGCGGATGGAAAGTCCCGCCAGATCCTCCGGCTTTGTGGGCTCCACACCCGAAATCGTTAAGTTTCTGTCTCCGTAATACCATACGTCCAGCGTTCTCACACCGCTGGCATTCAAAATCGTCTCATTATACAATTTCTGCGATCCCTCGGATGCAAAGTAGTCATAAGCCTGCGCAGCGCTGTCAAACGCATACGGCAGGGAATACACCTGAACCTGATCACAGAAAGAAGCAAGAATGCTGGGCCCGGTGATTTCAAACGCCAGGGATCCAGTTCTTAACATATCCAGCGCTTCTGCCTGCGTTCCCAAAGTTGCACCCGGATACACATTGATCTTTAAGCTGCCTCCGGTTCCTTCCTCAATTTCCTTCGCAATATCATAGGAAACCTGGCTCCACACATGGCTCTCCGGCTCGCCCACATACCAGGAAAGCTCTCTCGCCTCCCCGGAACCCTCTGCCGGAGCTGCCTCGCTCTGACTGTTCTCTGCCGCGGTGGCTTCCGCAGCCGGCGTCTCACTCCCCCCGGAGCTCTGGCAGGCTGCAAGACTTCCCATCACAAGGACTGATGCCATCACAAGACTCATTTTCCTCAAACCGCTTTTCCTCATAATTGTACCTCCTTAAATAAATTAATAGTTTTGCTTTTCACTCTCGTTTCCTTCAATGTGATCTCAGTATATTTTAGAAAACGTTTTCTGTCAATATTTCTATTTAATTTTTCTTTTATTTCCAACGATATGCAAACTTTTATGATTTTCTATTTTTCTATTTGATTTTCTGTTTTTTCCGTATTATGATAATATCAATATAGAATTGCTTTTCACGAGATTTTAAAGGAGACCCATTATGACTAAAGACAGCCATAATATTACAATCAGCGACGTTGCAAAGGCCGCTAACACTTCTATTTCCACCGTTTCCCGTGTCTTAAGCGGGAGCAGCTACCCGGTCAGCGCCGACAAGCGGTCACGGGTACTGCAGGCCGCAGCAGCTTTAGGCTACGAGCCAAACATGCTGGGCCGGATGCTCAAGACCGATGTGAATCCGTCCATCGGAATTATCATTCCTTCCTTCCAGAACCCGTTCTACACACAGCTTATTATCGGGATTGAGAAGGAAGCCATAGCAAACAATTATCTGCCGCTGGTATTCAGCTCCCAGAGAAGTCCCGAGATCGAGAGGAATCTGATCAACAACCTGATGAAAACCGGGTCCGGGGTCTTATGATCTCCTCCATCGACGACTCCCCTCTGGCAGTGGAGCAGTTTGTAGCCACCGGAGGAAAGGTCTGTATTTTTGAATCAAATTATTCAGAGATGGATAAGGTAATCAACGCAAAGACCGACCATCTGGGCGCCAGCCGGGATGCCACAGAGTATCTCATCAGCCAGGGCCACCAGCACATTGCCTTTTTAAGCACTCCCTTTAACAGGGAAACCCGTGTCAAAACCCTGGACGGTTTCCGGCTGGCTCTCACCTCTCACAATCTTCCATTCTCAGAAAGTGACGTGATGACCGTCATGTATGAATCGGAGGCAGACGACAGTCTGTATGAGCTGAATGCAGGC
Organism: Clostridia bacterium UC5.1-2E3; assembly: GCA_001304875.1. Classification (GTDB taxonomy): domain Bacteria; phylum Bacillota; class Clostridia; order Lachnospirales; family Lachnospiraceae; genus Ventrisoma; species Ventrisoma faecale. Next base: position 31,105 of record BBZO01000005.1, on the reverse strand, counting down.
AGAAAGCTTGCGGATAAATTCATGGACGCCAGAAAGAAAAAGCCGTATACGGCCATTGTTGCCATTAACGACCTGATTGCTTACGGAATTATTCAGAGACTTTTGGAACAGGGCATACGGATCCCGGAGGATGTCTCTATTATTTCCTTCGACAACATCCCCTATTCCGCCCTCATTCATCCGCCTCTGACCACCATGGATATGCCTGCCCGTCTGCTGGGCCAGAGAGCCTGCAACCTGATTGTAGATTCCCTGGGCTCCAACCGGGATCACAACGGCATTACCCTCTCCGTGAGCGCCGAACTGGTGATAAGAAAATCCGTCAGAGCTCTTTAATATCGGATATCTCCTCTCCATTTCGGCAGACATTAAGAGGAGGAATTAGTTTGAAATCTGCACTTTACGAGGTACTGTCCGATGTGACCATGCCGAAAATGGTCCGCGTCAGACAGTCCTTTGACAATCACGAAATAAAGGATCCCGAGCCGGTAATTCGCGAGGAGCTCAGCCGCCCGGCACTTGCCGGAACCATCCGACCGGGAATGAGCGTGGCTATCACTGCCGGCAGCCGGGGAATTACAAATCACCGGCGTATTATCAAAGCTGTCGTAGATTTTGTAAAAGAAAGAGGCGGAAATCCTTTCGTCATCCCGGCCATGGGAAGTCACGGCGGCGCCACAGCCGAGGGCCAGCTTGAAATCCTGGAAGGCTTTGGCATTACACCAGATTATCTGGGATGCCCGATCAAGGCCAGCATGGAAACCGTAAAAATCGGCGTAAGCCCGGAAGGCCATGAGATCTACATCGACCGTTATGCCCACTCCGCAGACGGTATTATCGTGGTAAACAAGATAAAACCGCACACCGCCTTCCGCGGCCCTTATGAGAGCGGTCTGATGAAAATGATGACGATCGGACTGGGAAAACGCCAGGGCGCCAGCACCTGCCACCAGTCCGGTTTTAAAAACATGGGTCGTCTGGTTCCCATGTTTGCAAACATGATTCTCAAGAATTGCAAAATTTTATTCGGACTTGCCATCGTGGAAAACGCTTACAGCAAAACATATATGCTGAAAGGTCTTACGCCCCAGGAAATCCCGGAGGAAGAGCCCCGGCTTCTAAACCTGGCCCGCTCCCTGATGCCCAAAATCCTGTTTGACGATATCGCCGTCCTGATCATCGACCAGATCGGAAAAAATTTCAGCGGCGACGGCCAGGATCCCAATGTCAGCTCCCGCTTTGCCACCCCCTATGCCACCGGAGACTTCACCATACAGAAGGTCTGCGTCCTGGATATCTCCGAGAAAAGCCATGGCATTATGATCGGCGCAGGCTGTGCCGACACCTGCACAAAGCGCCTGGTAGACAAGGCAAACCTGGAAGCCAGCTACATTAATGCGATCACCTCCACGGTATTCGACTGTGTCCGGCTGCCCATGATCTTAAAAAACGATTATTATGCCATTGCCGCCTGCATCCGGACCTGCAACGAGGTGGACCGCAGCAGAATCCGTATGGTTCGCATCCCCAACACACTGCATGTGGGTGAAATTTATATCTCCGAAAGCATGCTGGAAGATGCCCGAAAAAACCCCGACATTGAAATACTGGGATCTCCCGAGCCCATGCCCTTTGATCCCTCCGGCAATCTCCCGGACGTCGGTGCATGGTCCGCGTAAATATTTCCATTCCCCTGTTGATTGTCAACCCATAATATTGTAAAATAGAACAACATACACATTTAGGAGGAAAAATATGAGTGGATCTGGCAATCATCACCATGGAAGAAAGCGGGCCAAGTTCTCCGGAAGCTTAGGCTACGTCCTCGCCGTCGCGGGTTCCGCCGTCGGCCTGGGAAATATCTGGCGATTCCCATACCTGGCTGCCAAATACGGCGGCGGTATGTTCTTACTGGTATACCTTATTTTAGTTGTCACCTTCGGCTACACACTGATTATCGCGGAGACCTCGCTGGGGCGCATGACGGAGAAGAGCCCGGTGGGTGCGTTCCAGCGCTTCGGGAGATCGTTTCCGTTCAAATTCGGCGGCTGGATCAACGCCATCGTACCCATGCTCATCGTCCCGTACTACTGCGTGATCGGCGGCTGGGTGACCAAATATCTCTTCGAGTATCTGCGGGGACAGGCCGCGGCCATGGCCACGGATGAGTATTTCTCTGCATTCATCGCCAACTCCCCCAGCGCGGAGTTCTGGTTCGCCCTGTTCGCACTGATGGTGTTCCTGGTCATCATCGCCGGCGTAAAGCACGGCGTGGAAAAGGTGTCGTCCATTATGATGCCGCTTTTAGTGGTTCTCGCCATCTTCGTGGCGGCTTACTCCGTGACGCGGCCGGGTGCTTTTGAGGGTGTGAAATATTTCCTCATCCCCAACTTCGAGAACTTCTCGCTGATGACCGTCGTGGCAGCCATGGGCAGATGTTCTACTCCCTGTCCATCGCCATGGGCATCCTTTACACCTACGGCTCCTACTTAAACAAAGACGTGGACATCGAGCAGTCCACCTCCCGGCTGGAGCTCTTCGACACAGGCATCGCCATGCTGGCGGGTCTCATGATCATCCCGGCGGTGTTCGCTTTTTCCGGCGGCGACATGGCCACCCTGCAGGCGGGCCCGTCCCTCATGTTCATCACCATACCGAAGGTATTTGCCAGCATGGGCTTCAGCAACATCGTGGGCTTCGTGTTCTTTCTGATGGTGCTTTTCGCCGCGCTCACCAGCGCCATCTCCTTAATGGAGACCGGCGTTTCCACCTTCGTGGACGAGACCGGCTGGGCCGGACAAGATGCAGCGTCCTCATGTTCGTCATCATGCTGGTGGTGGGCTCCGCCAGCGCGCTGGGCTTCGGCGTGTGGAGCTTCGTCGCGCCGTTTGGCATGTCCATCCTGGACTTCTTCGACTTCCTCACCAACTCGGTGATGATGCCGATTGCCGCCTTCTGCACCTGCTTCCTGATCGTGAAGGTGGTCGGTGTAAACCGGATCGTGGAGCATGTACGCATCAGCTCCGCGTTCAAGCGCGAGCGGCTGTTTGACTTCATGATCCGCTATGTGGCTCCCATCTGCGTCATTATCATCCTGATCAGCTCGGTGGCCAACGTGCTGGGAATCATCCACATGTAGAAATTTTTTTCTTGACAGTGAAATAATTTGGTGGTATTTTAAATTCAAACTTAATCACCTTAAACCGTTGAAGCGGAGATAACGGCGATAATGCTCATACAGAGAGCCCGCGGTGCTGAGAATCGGGCAGAAAACAAGTCGTCAAATGGACCGCGGAGGGCGCAGTCAAAGGAATTGTATTCCGAGTATTCTGCGACGTGTAGGCATACGTCAGTTGCCGGGGATATGTTGGTATCCTGCTAAGCGCGAGGACGTTCCGTCCGTGAATCAAGGTGGCACCGCGGATAATCTTTTAACGTTTATTATTCGTCCTTGACAGAAACTACATTTCTGTCGAGGGCGTTTTTTATTGCGAAAGCGTTGCCCGGCAGAAATAAGACCTGCACCACCCAACAAGGAGGCACGCGACATGAACTTCAGACCCGACATCGAAACCGTCAGACGCATCGCCGCAGAAGGAACCTATAAAGTTCTCCCTGTAAGCTGTGAAATCCTCTCGGACATCACGACCCCCATCGAGGCGCTCAAAATCCTTAAAAACGTCTCCGACCACTGCTATCTTCTGGAATCCGTGGCTGCAAGGGAGACCTGGGGCCGGTACACATTTTTAGGCTTTGACCCGAAAATGGAGATCACCTGCACCGACGGGGAGATGAAAGCCGGAAACTTGACCTTTAAGACCGACAATCCCTCCGCCTGCCTGCGGCAGATCCTGGCCGACTACAAAAGCCCCCGCTTCGACTACCTTCCGTCCTTCACCGGCGGGCTGGTGGGATACTTTTCCTACGACTACTTAGGCTACAGCGAGCCCGCCGTGCGTACCGGGGCGCAGGACACCGAGGCATTCAGGGACGTGGACCTGATGCTGTTCGACAAGGTCATCGCCTTCGACAACTTCCGCCAGAAAATCATCCTCATCGCCAACATGCGTCTGGACGAAGCGGAGGCTGGCTACAACCGGGCGGTAATGGAGCTTAAGCAGATGGCCTCCCTCCTCCGGGACGGGGAGAAGAAGCAGGAGCCGGCGGCCATCTGGCCGGCGAGGTGACTCCGCTTTTCGACCGGGACGCCTACTGCGGGATGGTGGAAAAGCAAAACAGTATATCCGCGAGGGAGACATTTTCCAGATCGTCCTCTCCAACCGCCTCTCCGCCCCCTTTGAGGGAAGCCTTCTCAACACCTACCGGGTGCTCCGAACCACCAACCCGTCGCCCTACATGTTCTACTTCTCCGGCACCGACGTGGAGGTGGCCGGGGCGTCGCCGGAAACCCTGGTGAAGCTGGAAAACGGCGTGCTCCACACCTTCCCGCTGGCAGGCACCCGTCCCCGCGGAAAGACGGAGGCCGAGGACAAAGCGCTGGAGACCGAGCTTCTGGCCGATGAGAAAGAACTGGCCGAGCACAACATGCTGGTGGACTTAGGGCGGAACGACCTGGGAAAAATCAGCCGGTTCGGCTCCGTAAAGGTGGAGAAATTTCACTCCATCGAGCGCTACTCCCACGTCATGCATATCGGCTCCACGGTGCGGGGCGAGATACGGGACGGATTTGACGCGCTGGACGCCATCGAGGCCGTGCTCCCGGCGGGAACGCTCTCCGGTGCTCCGAAAATCCGGGCCTGCCAGCTCATCGGCCAGCTGGAAAACAACAAGCGGGGCATTTACGGCGGCGCCATCGGATACATCGATTTCACCGGCAACATGGACACCTGCATCGCCATCCGCATCGCCTACAGGAAAAACGGCCTCGTATTTGTCCGCAGCGGCGCAGGCATTGTGGCCGACTCGGTCCCCGAGAAGGAATTTGAGGAGTGCTTAAACAAGGCGCGGGCCGTCGTGAACGCGCTGGAACTGGCAAAGGAGGCTGACTTATGATTCTGCTCATTGACAACTACGACAGCTTTGCATACAACCTTTACCAGATGCTCGGCGAGATCGAGCCGGACATCCGGGTCATAAGAAACGACGCCATGACCGTGGAGGAGATCCGCAAAATGAACCCCGACCGCATCATTCTCTCCCCCGGCCCCGGACGCCCCGAGGACGCCGGCATCATCGTCGAGGCGGCGCGGACGCTGGGGCGCGAGATTCCGATCCTGGACGTCTGCCTGGGACACCAGGCCATCTGCCTGGCCTACGGCGCGGACATTACCTATTCTCGGCAGCTGATGCACGGGAAACAGTCCATCGCCATCTTCGACCGGCAGTGCCCGCTCTTTAGAGACTGCCCGGAAACAGCCCCCGTCGCCCAGGTACCACTCCCTGGAGGCGGATCCGGTAAATTTCCCCGCAGAGCTTAGAATCACCGCCCAGACCGCCGACGGTGAGATTATGGCGGTCCAGCACCGGGACTTCCCCATTTTCGGGATGCAGTTCCATCCGGAATCCATCATGACGCCGGACGGGCGGAAAATGCTTGAAAATTTCATCGCATATACTTGTAAACAGACAGAACAGGAGGCAGACAGAAATGATTAAAGAAGCAATCGTGAAAATTGTGAGCAAACAGGACTTAACCTACGACGAGGCCTACGCCGTGATGAACGAGATCATGAGCGGCGAGACCAGCCCCACCCAGAACGCGGCGTTCTTAGCCGCCCTCTCCACCAAGAGCACGAAGGCGGAGACCATCGTGGAGATCGCCGGCTGCGCTGCGGCCATGCGGGATCACGCAACGAAGGTAAAAACCGACATGGATCTCTTTGAGATCGTGGGCACCGGCGGAGACAACGCCCACAGCTTCAACATTTCCACCACCTCCGCCCTGGTGGCCGCCGCCGGAGGCATGAAGGTGGCAAAGCACGGAAACCGGGCCGCCTCCTCCCAATGCGGAACCGCCGACTGCCTGGAGGCCCTGGGCGTCAACATTGAGCAGAGCCCGGAGACCTGCGTAAAACTCCTCGAAAAAGTCGGTCTGTGCTTCTTCTTCGCCCAGAAATACCACACCTCCATGAAGTACGTGGGGGCCATCCGGAAAGAGCTGGGCTTCAGAACCGTTTTCAATATCCTGGGGCCGCTGACCAATCCCGGAAGTCCCTCCCGGCAGCTCCTCGGCGTCTACGACGAGTACCTGGTGGAGCCGCTGGCGCAGGTGCTGATCAGCCTGGGCGTGAAACGCGGCATGGTGGTGTACGGGCAGGAAAAGCTGGATGAAATCTCCATGAGCGCGCCGACCACCGTCTGCGAGTTCAAGGACGGCTGGTTCAAATCCTACGTCATCACCCCCGAGGACTTCGGCTTCACCCGCTGCACGAAAGCGGAGCTGACCGGCGGCACGCCGCAGGAAAACGCAGAGATCACCCGCGCCATCCTGCGGGGCGAAAAGAGCCCGAAACGCGACGCGGTGTTAATGAACGCCGGAGCCTCCCTCTACATCGGCGGCAAGGCCCAAACCATGGCGGAGGGCATAGAACTGGCCGCCGGACTTATCGACTCCGGGAAGGCCATGGAGACACTGGAACAATTAATTCTACTGAGCAACGAGTACGCACAGTAAACGCAGATATCATTTTGAATTTTCCAGCACAAGGAGACTGTTTATGAACATCTTAGACCAGCTGGCCGCCCACGCCATGGAGCGGACGGCCGAAGCGAAAAAAATCATTCCCGCAGAGGAAATGCGGGCACGGGCCTTCGCTCTCCCGAACGGCGATTTCTCCTTCGAGTGCGCCCTTCGCACGCCGGATCTCTCCTTCATCTGCGAGTGTAAAAAGGCATCCCCGTCCAAAGGCCTAATCGCCCCGGACTTTCCGTACCTTGCGATCGCCCGGGAGTACGAGGCGGCGGGAGCCGACTGCATCTCCGTTCTGACGGAGCCGAAATGGTTTCTGGGGAGCGATGAATATTTGAAAGAAATCGCCTCCCAGGTGAACATCCCCTGCCTGCGCAAGGATTTCACCGTGGACGAGTACATGATTTACGAGGCGAAGGTTCTCGGCGCCTCCGCCGTTCTTCTCATCTGCTCGATTTTAACTGAGGAGCAGATCCGACAGTACATCGGCCTCTGCGACGAGCTGGGCCTCTCCGCCCTGGTGGAGGCCCACGACGAGGCCGAGACAAAAATGGCCGTCCGCGCCGGCGCGCGGATCATCGGCGTGAACAACCGGAATCTGAGAGATTTCTCCGTGGACACCGAGAACAGCCTCCGTCTCCGGGAAATCATACCGGAGCACGTGCTTTTCGTCTCCGAGAGCGGCATCCAGAGTGCCGGGGACGTGAAACGGCTGCGGGAAATCGGGACCGACGCGGTTCTGGTGGGAGAGACGCTGATGCGCGCCGGGGATAAAAAGGCGAAACTGGAAGAACTGCGGGGGAGGCGCTGACGAATGAAAATGAAAATCAAACTCTGCGGCCTCTCCCGCCCCCAGGACATCGAGACCGCCAACGCTCTGATGCCCGACTACGTCGGCTTCGTGTTTGCACGAAGAAGCCGTCGGTACATTTCCCCCGAAACTGCCGCCGCGCTGAGAAAACAGCTTAACCCAGCAATCCAGACCGTGGGCGTGTTCACCGACGAGGAGCCGGAGTGTGTGGTCGCACTTGTCCGCGAACACATCATCGATATGATCCAGCTTCACGGGCACGAGGACGGGGACTACATCAGTTATTTAAGAACACTGACATCCGCTCCCATCATCCAGGCCGTATGTATCCGCAATGAATCAGATTTGGAGCGCGCCCAGAAGAGCCCCGCCGATCTCATCTTGTTAGATTCCGCCGCCGGCGGTTCCGGAGTGAGCTTCGACTGGAGCATCCTTCCCGCATTACCCGGCCCTATTTTCTCGCTGGCGGGCTGACCGCAGAGAATGTGCGGGACGCCCTGTCCGCCGCGCTCCCTTACGCTCTGACCGCCGCGGCCCCCTGCGCTCTGGCCTCCACAGCTCCCTACGCCGTGGACGTAAGCTCCGGCATCGAGACGGACGGATGGAAGGACAAAATAAAAATGGAACAGTTTGTGCGCGCGGTGCGGAGCGCCACGGCCATGAAATAACACAGATCACATAGACAGAAAGGAAGCATAAACCCATGACAAACCCCAAAGGAAGATTCGGCATCCACGGCGGACAGTACATCCCCGAGACGCTGATGAACGCAGTGATCGAGCTGGAAGCCGCCTACGACCACTATAAAAACGACCCGGACTTCAACCGGGAGCTCTCTGAGCTTTTAAACGAGTACGCCGGCCGCCCCTCCCGCCTCTACTACGCGAAAAAAATGACCAGAGATTTAGGCGGCGCGAAAATATACTTAAAGCGCGAGGATTTAAACCACACCGGCGCCACAAGATTAACAACGTGCTTGGCCAGGCGCTTCTCGCCAAGAAGATGGGGAAGACCCGTCTGATCGCCGAGACGGGAGCCGGCCAGCACGGCGTCGCCACGGCCACGGCCGCCGCTCTCATGGGCATGGAGTGCGTGGTCTTCATGGGCGAGGAGGACACCATCCGCCAGGCGTTAAACGTCTACCGGATGCGCCTTCTGGGCGCCGAGGTCATTCCCGTAAAACCGGCACCGCCACCTTAAAGGACGCGGTCTCCGAGGCCATGCGCGAGTGGACCAGCCGCATCGACGACACCCACTACTGCCTGGGCTCCGTCATGGGCCCCCATCCCTTCCCCACCATCGTCCGCGATTTCCAGGCCGTCATTTCCAGAGAAATCAAGGAGCAGATCCTTGAGAAGGAGGGACGCCTGCCCGACGCGGTCATCGCCTGTGTCGGCGGCGGCTCCAACGCCATCGGAACCTTCTACCATTTCATTGATGACAAAGACGTAGCCTCATCGGCTGCGAGGCCGCCGGCCGCGGCATCGATACCTTCGAGACAGCCGCCACCATCGGCACTGGCCGGCTGGGGATTTTCCACGGCATGAAGTCCTATTTCTGCCAGGACAACTACGGCCAGATCGCCCCGGTTTACTCCATCTCCGCCGGACTGGACTACCCGGGCATCGGGCCGGAGCACGCGCACCTGCACGACATCGGCCGCGCCCAGTACGTCCCCGTCACCGACGAGGAGGCGGTCTGTGCCTTCGAGTATCTGGCAAAGACCGAGGGCATCATCCCCGCCATCGAGTCGGCCCACGCCGTAGCCCACGCCATGAAGCTGGCCCCGCAGATGGATCGGGATAAAATCATCGTCATCACCATTTCCGGCCGCGGCGACAAGGACTGCGCCGCCATCGCCCGCTACAGAGGGGAGGATATCCATGAGTAGAATTAAGAACGCCTTTGAGAATGGAAAGGCATTTATCGCCTTCATCACCTGCGGCGACCCGGATCTTGAGACCACCGCCGCCGCGGTCCGCGAGGCCGCCAGAAACGGCGCGGACTTAATCGAGCTTGGAATCCCATTTTCCGACCCCACCGCCGAGGGCCCGGTGATCCAGGCTGCCAACCTGCGCGCCTTAAATGGAGGCGTCACCACAGACAAAATTTTTGATCTGGTGAGGGAGCTTCGGACGGACGTGAGTATTCCCATGGTGTTTATGACCTACGCAAACGTAGTATTCTCCTACGGCGCAGAAACCTTCATTTCCACCTGCCGGGAAATCGGCATCAACGGCTGATTCTGCCCGACCTGCCCTTCGAGGAGAAGGAGGAATTTCTTCCCTTCTGCCAAAAATACGGCGTGGATCTCATTTCCCTCGTGCTCCCACCTCCGCGGGCCGCATTGCCATGATCGCGAGAGAGGCCGAGGGCTTTCTCTATCTCGTCTCCAGCCTGGGCGTGACGGGCACGAGAAGCGAGATCAGGACCGACTTAACCTCCATCGTGGAGGTGGTGCGCCAGAACACGGACATTCCCTGCGCCATCGGCTTCGGCATCTCCACGCCGGAGCAGGCCCGGAAAATGGCCGGAATCTCCGACGGGGCCATCGTGGGCTCCGCCATCATAAAGCTCCTGGAGGCCCATGGCAAGGACGCGCCCCGCTATGTGGGAGAATATGTGAAGTCCATGAAAGACGCCTTGAGATAATTTTTGAGGTTGAGCTTTTGATCAAATTATGGTACTCTCAAAGAAGTTCTTTTTAATGAGAGGAAGTGAATCAAGTGGCAAAGACCCAGTTAAAAATATGCGGCATCACCCGCGCGCAGGATGTCATCTTCTGCTGCCGGCACGGCGTGGACATTATAGATTTTGTCACTGAATATCCCGTGCCCGTGGCCTGGGATCTGACCAGAGACCAGACAGAGCGCCTGATGGCAAATGTCACCGGCGGCACAAAGACCTGTGTCGTCACCGGCGGCTCCCGGGACAAGATTCTCACCCTGGCAAAAAAACTCCGCCCGGACTATATCCAGCTGCAGGAGCATGAGACACTGGTGGACGCCTCCGTCATCGCCAAGACCCTGCTCCCCGAGGGAATTAAGGTCATCAAGCCATTCCCGCGGATCCCTTCGAGCGCATGATCCAGTTCGCCACCATGGATCCGGCCCGCTGCGCCAGGCTGCTCAATGAAACCCAGGTGGCCGCGGTTCTGACCGGATGCCATTTTTCTTCGGCCGATCCCAAGGGCCACAAGCTGGCGGAGCCGGAATTTTTCAGGCAGATACAGGAAAACCTCACGCTCCCCCTCATCCTGGCCGGCGGAATCACCCCCGACAGCGTCCGGAGTATTTTGAAGGAGATGCACCCCGATATCCTGGATGTCATGAGCGGCATGGAGATACGGCCGGGAGTGAAGGATACGGATCAGATTGAGAAATTGGGGAAGATTCTGCGGAAGATAGATGGGTAGAAAAATTTTATGAGAAATGTTTGAGCGATGGTCCGGGGGAAGAGTATTCTCCCGGATTATTTGATATGGTTTGTTTACGCTTCTGTTTCCAATTCCAGCCTTTGGATGATATCTTTGATAATACCCTCATCCCGGATAAGATTAATACCAAAACATTTCTTTCCCGCGTCCTTTAAAGATGCCCCCACATGATAAGCCGTTCTCCGGTCAAGAATTAAAAAACGGTCGTGGAACGCTTTTGTATATCGCACTTCCAAAGCCGGATACTGGGCGTTGAAATTTTCGATATCAGTTTTTGTGAGCTTTGTCCTCTTTTGCGTGTAGACTGTCACAGCCACGGCATTTCCTTTTTTTGAGAGTAAATTTAACGTCCCTATATCTATATATCCATCGATCAGCACGATCTCCTTTTCCGCCTTTTGTATTAGGCTGACAAGCAGACTGAAGGCATCGTATATCTGGCCTTCAAAAAATATCTTCTGACTGGTTTCCTCATGCCCGGATATGTAATTAAATACCTGCTCCAGCTTTCATCGGTCTGTTTCTGGTATTCCAGCTGTTTCAGTTCTATATTACTAATTCGATCAAAAAGCAGGGCATTATTTGCGATAAAACGCCGCATCTCCACAAACGCCCGCATAATGCCGATACTCACATTTATAGCCACTTCGCTACGGAGTACACTTGCAAGCATGGAAATTCCCTGCTCTGTGTAAACGTAAGGCAGATATCGTCTTCCGCCATAATTATTATCCTCTAAACTTGAGGTTCCAATTTGGAACCTCAAGTTGTCATACTCCTCTTTTGATAATTGAAAAACAAAAATCTTTCGGAAACCTTTTGTCCATTTCTTTTCATCGCTTTATTCAGATTCTTTGTCTCCACTTGATACAGCATCGCCAGATCGCTGTCCAACATGACCTGTTGATTGCGAATAAAATACACCATATTCGTTATATCGTAACGCGTCACCTCAACATCCGGTACTTGATTTTCTTTCTCAACGGCCATCATTTTTTCACCCATGCCATCGCTCCTCTCCCTATTAAATTTTTAAAATCATTGGAAAATACAAACAGAATCCCCGTCAGAACTTTTTAAGACTTTACAGAATATCACAGAATAACAGAATATAAAAATCAACACTGACGGAGAAACCGTCCCTCCAACCATTCAAATACACCCGGTTTCTCCGCATAAAAATCAGATAGTTTCACATTTCCACTGATCTCACACCTTAATCCTCTCCGCCGCCTCCCCGCCGATCGCCAGGCGGATATTATCCTTCGCGATAATCACCCCGTCGCCGATCCGGCTCAGCACACGGATGAGGCTTCCCTCGAAAATATCAAACCGCGCCATATCCTCCGCCACGCCGAACATCCATTTGATCGTGCACACATCCCCTGCCTTTGTCTCTGCCAATGACTGCATAAAATACCTCCTACTGTATCAAACAAAAAGCTGTTCGTTTCTGTCTGTTCATTGTAACGCAGCGGGCAAATGTTAGTCAATGGTAACATTATGGCCTATTTGTCAGATTTTTTCTTTTGTTTTGGATTCTCCGGAAATCATCCGCGCTCCACCCGTTTTTCCTGGGATTTTAACTCCGGGATGCTCCACAGGCAGCTGCATTCCACGACTCCCAGAGTCGCCGACAGAAGGAAATCCGCCGCGCACAAAGCTTCTTCTCCCATGTCTTCCGACCTCACAGAAAGGCCAGAATCACCGTGCCTGCAATGATCAGAGCTAACCCCAGAGCTGACCGCCCTGTCAGCCGCTCGCCGAACACGATCCAGGAAAACGCCACCGTCACCAGCAGGCTCATCCTGTCAATGGGGACGACCACGCTGGCCGGTCCCTCCTTAAGCGCCCGGTAGTAACAGAGCCAGGACACACCGGTTGCAAAGCCAGACAGAACGATGAAGAAAAGCTCTCTCCTCTCAATCTCCATAACCTTCCGGAATTTCCCGGCCACGCCGACCATCATCCAGGCCATGACTAAAACCACCGTCGTCCGTATCGCCGTTCCCAGATTTGAGTCCATCCCTTCGATGCCGATTTTGCCGAGAATGGCTGTCAGGCTGGCAAATACCGCTGATAAAACAGCATACACCAGCCACGGGCCGGTGCCAGCCGCCGCGGATTTCACCACCTCTCCAATATCATCCGCCGCGCCCTTCGTCCCCGCTCCCGGCGCCGCCATGAGAAGCGTTCCGCCTCCAATGAGCACCGCACAGACCGCCTTCTCCAACGTCAGCCCCTCTTTCAGAAAAATGAGCGCCAGAAAAATCGTGAGCACCGTGCTGGACTTGTCGATGGGCGCCACCCGGTTCACCGGGCCGTTCTGCAGGGCGCGAAAATAACAGAGCCAGGACGCACCGGTCGCCAGCCCAGACAGAATCAGAAACAGGAAGGTTCTCCCTCCGATCTCACCGATTCCTTCCGCCGCTCCCGTCAGAAACACAATTCCCCAGGAAAACAGAAGCACAACCACGGTTCTCACCGCCGTCGCCACATCCGAATCCGTCCTGCGGATTCCGCATTTCGCCAGAATCGCCGTGATCCCGGCAAAGAACGAAGATCCCACCGCAAGAAGAGGCCACATTTTCCATCCCTCCTATCGATTCAGCCGACAGCCTCCAGCCATTTTAAAAATTATTTATTCCCCTTATATCAACTGCTATACTGTCTTCTTTTTAATCCTTAGACAAAAAACCGGCAGCCATCCGGCTGCCGGGCACACAAACGTTCCTGGGCGGATTCGAACCGCCGGCCTTCCGCTTAGGAGATGGCCCCAAGCGACATAAGCACTATCAAGCGAGTATAAAAAACCAAGAGAAATCAAGGCTTTTCTCCAAGTCAGGTGTAAATCTGGTACAAGCAAAATCAAGCCAAAATAAAGGGGTTTTACCCCCTCTTGTTGGCAGGATGTTAGCAAAATCAAGGCTTAATAGCGTGTGCTTTGAGTTCGATTTCTCTCGGAGCAAACTCAAATTATGCTGCGTGAGTATCTACTTGGTCTGTCACTTATTGAGTATACTATCATACATAGTGCCCCATTACAAGAGATGTGTGGGGCAAGAAAAGTGCCTGTTTTATCTCTCAGTCGAGAGGTAAAGCAGGCGCTTTTTTCATATCTAAAACTCAGAGTGAAACGAGGTGAAAATGATGAATACGCAAATCATCGCCATCGCCAATCAGAAAGGCGGTGTGGGCAAAACAACGACCTGTGCGAATCTGGCATTGGGCTTGCACAGGCCGGAAGAAAAGTGCTGCTGATTGACGGAGATCCGCAAGGCAGCTTGACCATCAGCCTGGGCCACCCTCAGCCGGATAAGCTGCCCTTTACTCTCTCTGATGCTATGGGCCGTATCCTGATGGACGAACCGCTGCGCCCCGGCGAGGGTATCCTGCATCACCCGGAAGGCGTTGACCTGATGCCCGCTGACATCCAGCTTTCCGGCATGGAGGTTTCTCTGGTGAACGCTATGAGCCGAGAGACTATCCTGCGGCAATATCTGGACACGCTCAAGGGACAGTATTCCCATATCCTGATTGACTGCCAGCCTTCCCTGGGTATGCTCACAGTCAATGCGTTGGCGGCTGCCAACAGGGTCATAATCCCCGTCCAGGCGGAGTATCTGCCCGCCAAGGGCCTGGAACAGCTGCTCCAGACGGTCAATAAGGTGAAGCGGCAAATCAATCCCAAGCTCCAGATCGACGGTATCCTGCTGACGATGGTGGACAACCGCACCAACTTTGCCAAGGAGATTGCTGCTCTGCTGCGAGAAACCTACGGCAGCAAAATCAAAGTGTTCGGCACTGAGATTCCCCATTCCGTCCGGGCAAAGGAAATCAGTGCAGAGGGCAAGAGTATTTTTGCCCACGACCCCAACGGCAAGGTGGCTGAGGGGTACAAAAATCTGACCCAGGAGGTGATGAAACTTGAAAAGCAGCGCGAAAAAAGTAGAGCTGGCCTCGGTAGATGATCTGTTCTCCACCGAGGAAAGTCGCGCCGATGCCCAGCGGGAACGAGTAATGGAAATCCCCTTGTCTGAGCTGCATCCTTTCAAGAACCACCCTTTTAAGGTCAAGGATGACGACGCCATGATGGAGACCGCCGACAGTGTGCGGCAGTACGGGGTGTTGGTTCCGGCGATTGCCCGCCCGGACCCGGAAGGTGGCTATGAGCTGGTCGCTGGACATAGACGGCACCGGGCCAGTGAACTGGCTGAGAAAGAGACCATGCCGGTTATTGTCCGTGATCTGGACGATGATGCTGCCACAATCATCATGGTAGACAGCAACTTACAGCGGGAAAGCCTCCTTCCCAGTGAGAGGGCCTTTGCATATCGCATGAAACTCGAGGCCATGAATCATCAGGGAAAACGAGCTGATTTAACTTGTGGCCAAGTTGGCCACAAGTCTGTTGGTCAAAAAAGCCGGGATTTGCTTGCAGAGCAAACTGGAGAGAGCGCACGGAATATCCAAAGATATATCCGTTTGACGGAGTTGATTCCTGAACTGCTGAATATGGTGGATGAACGAAAAATCGCTCTCAATCCGGCCTATGAACTGTCCTTCCTCAAAAAAGAGGAACAGAGGGATTTACTGGACGCGATAGAGAGCGAACAGGCTACCCCCTCTCTTTCGCAGGCCCAGCGGCTCAAGAAATACAGCCAGGAGGGACATCTGACCCTCGATATGATGCGTGTCATCATGGGCGAGGAAAAGAAAAGTGATCTCGATAAGGTCACTTTTACCTCCGACACCCTGCGAAAGTATTTCCCCAAGAGCTACACACCCCAGCGGATGCAGGAGACCATTATCAAACTGCTGGAACAGTGGCAAAAAAGCGCCAGCGAGACCAGGAACGATGAAAGGAGCCGCCTATGAGGGATATTTCGGCCCGTGAGCTGAAAGGACACAACATTCTTGCTGTGGAGCGTTTTCAGGATAACACCCGCTGGATGATTGAGTTTTCCGTTCAGCGTCCCAGTTTCTACGGCAGCCCCGGTGATGAAATGCGGCTGTTTCTTTCAGAGGACGGGTATCAGGCTGCCCTCCTGAGTCAGCAGCGCCGGGAAATTAAAATCAAGCGGTATGCCCGTGTGATCGAGGGACATATTCTCGACTTCAAACCGGACAAGCGCCGCCGTCACCCGTAATTTAATTATCACGAAAGGAAAGGAATGAATATGTGTACTATCCAGAGCATCAAAGATGCCATCCGAGAAAACTGCCAGTCCCAATACGACATGGAATCCACCGACATTGACCAAGTTTTGCAGACTCTCCCGTTTTCAGAGCAAGGGCCGTTCAGTCAGCCGAGGCACAAGAGACCTTACCGGCCCCGAAAAACCGAAGAAACAGTTGAGCGCCACAATCTTTTGTGAAAAAGACTGCGGCGTTTTTCATGTGGAGTTTTAGGGAGGAGTGAAGTCAATGCCCGTATTTCGTGTGGAACGCACTCATGATTATACCGTTATGAGCAATTTCCACTTGAAAGACAAGCGGTTATCACTGAAAGCGAAAGGGCTGCTCTCTCAGATGTTATCTTTGCCGGATGATTGGGACTATACCTTATCTGGCCTTTGCTTCATCAACCGAGAAAGCAAAGATGCCATTCGTTCTGCAATCAATGAACTGGAACGCGCTGGGTATATTCGACGCAGACAAACTACAGATGCCACCGGGAAGTTCGGGTCCAACGAATACAGCATCTATGAGCGCCCCATTACAGATAGTCCGTCGTTGGGGAGTCCGTCATCGGAAAAACCGACAACGGAAAAGCCGATAGCGGAGAAACCGTTGCCGGGAACTCCGACACAATTAAATACTAAGAAATCAAGTACCCAAAAACAAAATACTCACGGATCAAATACCGATTCCATTCCCTTCCGGGAAACAGCGGCAGCAGTGCTGCCGGAACGGAAAGGAAGGGATGTGATGCCTGTCTCAGAGATAGAGAATTATCGGAATTTGATTCTGGAGAACATCGAGTATGACTACTTGTGCAGGGAGTTTTCGCTCTATCGGGAGGACCTGGATGAGATCGTGGAGCTAATCGTGGAGACTGTCTGTGCCAAGCGACAGGCTACCAGAATTGCAGGCAGCGACTTTCCTCATGAGGTGGTTAGATCAAGATTTCTGAAGCTGACCAGTGAGCATATCCGGTTTGTTATGGACTGCATGAAGAAAAACACCACTGATGTTCGCAACATGAAACAGTACCTACTGACCACCTTGTTCAATGCTCCCACTACTATCAACAATTATTACACCTCACAAGTCAATCACGATATGAACGCAGGCGGCTGGTAAGGAGGCACGATATGAGTCAGATTGAAGTTTTCAATAACGAGGAGTTTGGCAGTATCCGCGTCATTGAGGAGAATGGCAAGTATTTGTTCTGCGGCTTGGATGCCGCAAAAGCACTGGGGTACAAAGACACAGTAAATGCCCTCAAAGCACATTGCAGCAAAGATGGGGTGGCGTTTTACCACCTCACCGATAATTTGGGCCGCAAACAGAAAGTGAAGTTTATCAGTGAAGGGAATCTCTATCGCCTGATCGTCTACAGCAAACTTCCCTCTGCGGAACGGTTTGAGAGATGGGTGTTCGACGAGGTGCTGCCTTCTATCCGCAAGCACGGAGCCTATGTGACCAAGGAAAAGCTGTGGAAGGTGGCTACTTCCCCGGAGGCACTTTTGAAGCTCTGTTCCGATTTGCTGGCTGAGCGGGAAGAAAATGCGGCACTGCGGGAGGAAAACGCTCTGCTGGAAAGCAAGGCCGCCTTTTATGACCTGTTCATCGACCTCAACCACAGCACTAATCTCCGAACCACCGCCAAAGAGCTGGTTGTGCCGGAGCGCCGGTTTGTCCGGTTCCTGCTGGAGCAGCGGTTTGTCTATCGCACGGCATCAGGGAATGTACTTCCCTACGCGAAGCCTTCCAATGACGGTCTGTTCTGTGTCAAAGACTACTGCAACCACGGGCATTTCGGCTCCTACACGCTGGTTACGCCCCAGGGCAAGCTGTATTTTGCCCAGCTGCGGGACAGCATTTTGGTGATGATATGATGACCCATTACCTTTTACGGCGGTTGGTGGTCCCGCCTTAGTATCAAATGCACCCCTGCAAAACCGCAGAAAGGAGGCGATGACCTATGCAGGAGGAAGTAGAAAACAGGACTTTAACGCTGGTAGTCAGCGGCACAAAGCTCACCGGGCGGCTGTTTAAGGCTGCCATTTGCAAATATCTTGCCCACCGCAAGGAAAAGAAGCTGCAAAAGCAGAGAAGCCGTGACGCGCCTGTGAAGCCCCAGGGCAAGCAGACGGTGAAACAGCTGATCGGTCAGAACCAGGGTGTTTCCAACATCGAAATCACCGACCCCTCCATCAAGGAGTTTGAAAAGATCGCTCGGAAATATGGTGTGGACTATGCGGTGAAGAAGGACCGCAGCAGTTCCCCGCCCAAGTATCTGATCTTTTTCAAGGGGCGGGATGCGGACGCCTTGACCTCGGCCTTTACTGAGTACACCAACAAGAAGGTCAAAAAAGTGGAGAAATCCGAGCGCCCGTCCGTGTTGGCAAAGCTGAGCCAGTTCAAGGAGCTGGTCAAAAATGCTGTGGTGGACCGCACCAAGCGAAAGGAGCTGGAACGATGAAAAAGCAGCTTGACATCAAAAAGCTCCTTGTTTTGAACCTGCCGTATATTCTGATGGGCTTGTTTGCCACCAACTTCGGTGAAGGATGGCGGATGGCCGTGGGCGCGGACGCTTCGGCAAAAATGCTCTCGTTCTTCACCACACTTCCGAAGGCGCTTGCCAGCTGGTGGCCCAGCCTGCATCCGCTGGACCTGATTGTGGGCCTGTGTTGTGGTGCTGGTCTGCGGCTGGCGGTCTATCTCAAGAGCAAGAACGCCAAGAAGTACCGGCATGGCATGGAGTACGGCTCCGCCCGCTGGGGAACCCATGAGGATATTGCCCCCTACATCGACCCGGTATTCCAGAACAATGTGATTCTGACCAAAACCGAGAGCCTAACCATGAACAGCCGCCCGAAAGACCCTAAAACTGCCAGAAATAAAAATGTTCTGGTAATCGGCGGCTCCGGTTCCGGTAAGACCCGGTTCTGGTTGAAGCCCAACCTGATGCAGATGCACTCGTCCTATGTGGTCACAGACCCCAAAGGCACCATCCTGGTGGAGTGCGGAAAAATGCTCCAGCGCGGCACACCTAAGCTGGGCAAGGACGGCAAGCCCATGAAGGATAAGCACGGCAAGGTCATCTATGAGCCTTACCGGATCAAAGTCCTCAATACCATCAACTTCAAGAAGTCCATGCACTATAACCCCTTTGCCTACATCCACTCGGAAAAGGACATCTTGAAGTTGGTCACGACCCTAATTGCAAACACCAAGGGTGAGGGCAAGGCCGGGGACGATTTTTGGGTCAAGGCGGAAACGCTTTTGTATTGCGCCCTGATTGGGTACATCCACTATGAGGCTCCGGTGGAGGAACAGAATTTCTCCACCCTTATCGAGTTCATCAATGCCATGGAGGTCCGGGAGGATGACGAGGAGTTCAAAAACCCTGTGGACCTGATGTTTGACGCGCTGGAGGCGGAGAAGCCCAACCACTTCGCCGTCCGCCAGTACAAGAAGTACAAGCTGGCAGCTGGCAAAACCGCAAAATCCATCCTGATTTCCTGCGGTGCGCGCCTTGCCGTGTTCGACATTGCGGAACTGCGGGAGGTCACTTCCTACGACGAGCTGGAGCTGGACACCCTGGGAGACCAAAAAACCGCCCTGTTCCTCATTATGAGCGACACGGACGATAGCTTTAACTTCCTGATCTCCATGTGCTACACCCAGCTGTTTAACCTGCTCTGCGAAAAGGCAGATGATGTGTACGGCGGGCGGCTCCCGGTCCATGTGCGCTGCCTCATTGACGAGTGTGCCAACATCGGCCAGATACCCCGGCTGGAAAAACTGGTCGCCACCATCCGCAGCCGTGAGATCTCCGCCTGTCTGGTATTGCAGGCGCAGTCCCAGCTCAAAGCCATCTACAAGGACAACGCCGACACCATCATCGGCAACATGGATACCTCCATCTTCCTGGGCGGCAAGGAACCGACTACCCTCAAGGAGCTGGCCGCCGTGCTGGGCAAGGAGACCATCGACACCTACAACACCGGCGAGAGCCGTGGGCGGGAAACCTCCCACTCGCTCAACTATCAAAAATTGGGGAAAGAGCTGATGAGTCAGGACGAGCTGGCCGTCATGGATGGAGGCCGGTGCATTTTACAGCTTCGAGGTGTGAGACCCTTCCTTTCGGATAAGTACGACATCACCAAGCACCCCAATTTCAAATACACAGCCGATGCGGACCCCAAAAACGCCTTTGACATTGAGGCGTTTCTGTCTACTCGGCTGAAACTCAAGCCCAATGAAGTCTACGATGTGTACGAAGTAGACGCGGAGGGTGCGTAAATCTGTTCCGCTGTGAAAGGAGTGATCGTATCTACCCGCCTCAACTGCCCCGGACGGGGCCATTGGCGTACAAAGCGGACAATCACCAAAAATAATAAAAGAAGGAGGACAGCCGGAATCAGCCCCCGGAAACCGGGCGGCAGATTGTTCCGGCTTTTGTATGCCTATGAATGACTAATTCAAACTTTTCAAATGATTCCGGCTAACTATAATTTATGGCATTTTTCAATCAGGCTATCACCGTTCTTCAGACCCTCGTTATCGCTCTGGGCGCTGGTCTCGGCATCTGGGGTGTCATCAACCTGCTGGAAGGTTACGGCAACGACAACCCCGGCGCGAAGTCCCAGGGCATGAAGCAGCTCATGGCTGGCGCTGGCGTCGCCGTGGTCGGCATGGTCCTCGTACCCCTGCTCTCCGGTCTGTTCACCGTCTGATCGCTCCCGCCGCTAAGCTGTCATAAGAAATCCTTGCCGCCCCTGCCTCCAAGCGGGGGCGGCTGAAAGGAGGTTGACACCGTATGGATTTCTTGTTGGATGCCCTGACCCAATGGCTGAAAGAAATGCTGGTGGGCGGCATCATGGGAAACTTATCGGGGATGTTCGATTCTGTTAATCAGCAGGTCGCAGACATTGCTACACAGGTAGGCCAGACCCCCCAGGGCTGGAACGGAAGCATTTTTAGTATGATCCAGAACCTCTCCAACTCCATCATGGTGCCGATTGCTGGCGTGATCCTGGCTATCGTGATGACGCTGGAGCTGATTCAAATGATTACTGACCGAAACAACCTGCACGATGTGGACACCTGGATGATTTTCAAGTGGGTGTTCAAAAGTGCTGCCGCTATCCTCATAGTCACCAATACCTGGAACATCGTCATGGGTGTATTCGACATGGCGCAAAGTGTGGTAGCACAGGCAGCAGGTATCATCGGTTCTGACGCATCTATCGACATCTCCTCTGTTATGGGCGATATGGAGACCCGCCTAATGGAAATGGACCTGGGGCCGCTGATTGGCCTGTGGGCACAGTCTCTTGTGATTGGCATTACCATGTGGGCGCTGTATATCTGTATCTTTATCGTGATCTATGGCCGTATGATTGAGATTTACCTTGTGACTTCGGTTGCCCCTATCCCTATGGCTACCATGATGAGCAAGGAATCGGGCGGCATGGGACAGAACTATCTGCGTTCTCTGCTTGCCCTGGGCTTCCAGGCATTTCTCATCATCGTCTGCGTGGCGATTTATGCCGTGCTGGTACAGAATATCGCCACTGAATCCGACATCATCATGGCTATCTGGAGCTGTGTGGGCTATACGGTCCTGTTGTGCTTTACGCTCTTTAAGACCGGAAGCCTTGCAAAAGCTGTGTTTAACGCACACTAACCAGAAAGGAGGAAATCCCATTGGCTTATGTACCCGTACCCAAGGATCTTACGAAGGTCAAAACCAAGGTCGCGTTCAATTTAACCAAGAGGCAGCTGGTCTGCTTCAGCGGCGGGGCGCTCATCGGCGTACCGCTTTTCTTTCTGCTTCGGGGGCCTGCGGGAAACAGCGTGGCAGCCATGTGTATGATGCTTGTCATGCTGCCCTTCTTCATGCTTGCCATGTATGAGAAGCACGGCCAGCCACTGGAAAAGATCGTGGGGAATATTATCCGTGTCACGGTGATCCGCCCCAAGCAGCGCCCGTACCGCACCAATAACTTCTATGCCGTGTTGCAGCGGCAGGCAAATCTTGACGAGGAGGTGTACGACATTGTTCACGGCAATCAAAAGCTGGCTGCACCGGCTGTTCGGAAAAACCGAGGAAAAAGCTGTGCAGCCGGTCAGGACAAAGAAAAAGCTGTCCCGCGCCGACAGAAAGCAGATTGAGGCTGCCATTGCCCGTGCCAACCGCACAGACAAAAAGGAGAAATCGGCTCAGGACAGTATTCCCTATGAACGAATGTGGCCGGATGGTATCTGCCGGGTATCAGACGGTCACTACACAAAAACAATTCAATTTCAGGACATCAACTATCAGCTCTCACAGAACGAGGACAAAACAGCGATCTTCGAGGGCTGGTGTGATTTCCTCAACTACTTCGACAGCTCGATCAAATTTGAGCTGTCTTTTTGAATCTTGCAGCATCCAAAGAGACTTTTGCCCGTGCCATTTCCATTCCTCTCCAGGGGGATGACTTTGACAGTATCCGGGTTGAGTACATGACCATGCTGCAAAACCAGCTGGCAAAGGGCAACAACGGCCTTATCAAAACCAAGTATCTCACCTTCGGCATTGACGCGGACAGCATCAAATCGGCCAAACCCCGTTTGGAGCGTATTGAGACCGACATTCTCAATAACTTCAAGCGTCTGGGCGTGTCTGCCGAGACTCTGGACGGTAAGGCAAGACTTGCCCAGCTCCATGGAATCTTCCACATGGATGAGCAGCTGCCGTTCCGCTTCGATTGGGATTGGCTCCCGTCCAGCGGCCTGTCCACCAAGGACTTCATCGCGCCGTCTGGGTTTGAGTTCCGCACCGGCAAGCAGTTCCGTATGGGTAAAAAATACGGGGCTGTTTCTTTTTTGCAGATTCTCGCGCCGGAGCTGAATGACCGGATGCTGGCCGATTTTCTGGATATGGAATCCAACTTGATTGTCAGCCTGCATATCCAGTCCGTGGACCAGATCAAGGCCATCAAGACGGTCAAGCGCAAGATCACTGACCTGGACAAATCCAAAATCGAGGAACAGAAAAAAGCCGTCCGTGCCGGATACGATATGGACATCATTCCCTCCGACCTTGCCACCTACGGTGCCGAGGCCAAAAAGCTCTTGCAGGATTTGCAGAGCCGGAACGAGCGAATGTTCCTCGTAACCTTCCTGGTGCTGAACACGGCTGACACCCCGCGCCAGCTGGACAACAATGTATTCCAGGCCAGTTCCATCGCACAGAAGTACAACTGCCAGCTGACAAGGCTTGACTTCCAGCAGGAAGAAGGGCTGATGAGCTGCCTGCCCCTGGGCCTCAATCAGATCGAGATTCAGCGCGGGCTGACCACCAGCTCCACAGCCATCTTCGTACCGTTCACCACCCAGGAACTTTTTCAGAACGGCAAAGAGGCGCTGTACTATGGAATCAATGCCCTGTCCAGCAACCTCATCATGGTAGACCGCAAGCTGCTGAAAAACCCCAACGGCCTGATTCTCGGTACACCGGGTTCCGGCAAGTCCTTCAGCGCCAAGCGTGAGATCGCCAACTGTTTTCTGCTCACAACCGATGATGTCATCATTTGTGACCCGGAGGCAGAGTACGCACCCCTGGTGGAACGCCTGCACGGGCAGGTCATCAAGATTTCGCCCACTTCCACCAACTATATCAACCCCATGGACCTGAACCTGGACTACTCGGACGATGAAAGCCCGCTGTCCCTCAAGTCCGACTTCATTCTGTCCCTGTGCGAGTTGATCGTGGGCGGCAAAGAGGGCTTGCAGCCGGTCCAGAAAACCATCATTGACCGCTGTGTGCGGCTGGTCTATCAGACCTATCTCAATGACCCCCGCCCGGAGAATATGCCCATTCTGGAGGACCTTTACAACCTGCTGCGGGCGCAAGAGGAAAAGGAAGCACAGTACATCGCCACGGCGCTGGAAATCTATGTGACCGGCTCCCTCAATGTGTTCAACCATCAGAGCAATGTGGACATCAACAACCGCATTGTCTGCTACGACATCAAGGAGCTGGGCAAGCAGCTGAAGAAAATCGGTATGCTGGTGGTCCAGGACCAGGTGTGGAACCGTGTCACCATCAACCGTGCCGCCCACAAGTCCACCCGCTACTACATCGACGAGATGCACCTGTTGCTGAAAGAGGAACAGACTGCCGCTTATACCGTCGAGATCTGGAAGCGGTTCCGAAAATGGGGCGGTATTCCCACCGGTATCACGCAGAATGTCAAAGATCTTTTGAGCAGCCGCGAGGTGGAGAACATCTTTGAAAACTCCGACTTCGTATATATGCTCAATCAGGCGGGCGGTGACCGGCAGATTCTCGCCAAGCAGCTGGGCATTTCCCCGCACCAGCTCAGCTATGTGACCCACTCCAGTGAGGGTGAGGGATTGCTGTTTTACGGCTCCACCATCTTGCCTTTTGTGGATCACTTCCCCAAGGATACAGAATTGTATCGCATTATGACTACCAAACCCCAGGAACTGAAAAAGGAGGATGAATGACCATGAAAACCAACACTGAACTGGATACTATGATGTTTTTGACGATGCCTGGAGGGTGAGCACACCTGTCTGCTCACCGAGCTGGCGGATGCCGTCAGCGAGACCGCACGGCGGCAGATCAGGAAATGGAGCTGAATGAGGATGGCGAGGCGGGCCTGCTGCGCCTGACGGAAATCTGGTGTGCCATGAGCGGCATTCCTGCTGTCATCATCTTTGAAGGCAGCCAGACCGAGCTGCTGGCCAATGTGGTGGCGCAAATCTACGCCCATCTGCTTCAGCACCCCTTCCATGACCCTGTGGGGCTGGCCGTCTGTGTGGAGCTGCGCTACATGACGGACGCCTTATGCTGGGTGAATGGTTTGAATAAGGAACCGCGCCTGCGCTTTACAGACGAGGAACGGGCTGACCCGGCGCTGGAGAAGCCCATCCGCAAGGCGGACAAGGCCGCCGCCAAAGCGGATAAGGCGCAGGCTAAAATTCCCAAAAAGCAGGTCCGGCAAAAGACGGTAGACCCGGAGACCGGCAAAGTGACCACCAAGCTGGTGATGGAGGACAAGAAGAAGCCGCCCTCCAAGCTGTCCCATGCGGTGCGGGATACCCCCGCCAATGCCGCCCTGGGAAAAGTTCACAAGGAAATCCGGGAGACCGAACAGGACAATGTGGGCGTGGAGAGCGCCCACAAGTCCGAGGAGGCTGCCGAGACCGGCGCACGGTTGGTTCGGGAGGGCTACCGCAGCCACAAGTTGAAGCCCTACCGCAAGGCAGCCCAGTCCGAGCAGAAGCTGGAAAAGGCCAATGTGAACGCCCTGTATCAGAAGTCCCTGCGAGAAAATCCCCAGCTTGCCAGCAACCCCCTTTCCCGCTGGCAGCAGAAACAGGCTATCAAAAAAGAATACGCTGCCGCCAAACGCACCGGTCAAGCTGCCGGAAATACCGCCAGCACCGCAAAAAAGACCGGCAAGGCCGCCAAGACGGTCAAGGAAAAAGCACAGGAGGCAGGGGCATTTGTCATGCACCACAAAAAGGGCTTCCTGGTTGCGGGTGCGATCTTCCTGCTGGTCTGTATGCTGCTCAACATCATGTCCTCTTGCTCTGTGTTGAGTCAAGGAATTGGTTCGGCAATTTCCGGAACCACCTATCCTTCAGATGACCCGGAACTGGTGGCGGTAGAGGCCGACTACGCTGCCAAGGAAGCGGCGCTGCAAGCCGAGATCGACAACATCGAAAGCAGCCATCCAGGGTATGACGAGTATCGGTATGACCTGGCTATGATTGGGCATGACCCCCATGAGCTGGCGGCCTACCTATCTGCTGTGTTGCAGGGCTATACCCAGCAAAGCGCCCAGGCAGAGCTGGAGCGTGTATTTGGTGCTCAGTATCAGCTGACACTCACAGAGGAAGTTGAAGTACGCTATCGGACAGAAACCCGGACTGACAGCGAGGGCAATAGCTACACCGTTCAGGTTCCCTACAACTACTACATTCTGAATGTAAAGCTCACCAGCAAGCCCATATCCTCTGTGGCTTCGGAGCTGCTGACCCCGGAACAGCTGGAGATGTATCAGGTGTACCGGCAAACGCTGGGCAACAAGCCGCTCATTTTCGGTGGCGGCTCCCCGGATATGAGTAATTCCGAGGACTTGACCGGCGTGGTGTTTGTCAACGGCACCCGCCCCGGTAATCAAGCTGTGGTGGATATTGCTAAAAGTCAGGTGGGCAATGTGGGCGGTCAGCCGTTTTGGAGCTGGTATGGATTCAATTCCCGCGTGGAATGGTGTGCCTGCTTCGTGTCCTGGTGCTATGGCCAGATGGGGCTGTCCGAGCACGCTTTGCCTCCTGCCAGTCCCAAGGCATTCCCTGGTTTCAATCTCATGGGCAATGGGGAGGGCGTGATTACGCCAATATCGCCCCCGGCGATGCCATCTTCTTTGACTGGGACCTGGACGGCAGAGCTGACCATGTGGGCCTTGTGGTCGGCACAGATGGCAGCCGGGTTTACACCGTGGAAGGCAATTCCGGCGACGCCTGTAAGATCAAAAGTTATTCCCTGACCTATGAGTGCATCAAGGGCTATGGCCTGATGAACTGGTAAGGCCGATTTATGAGAAAAGGAGTGATTGAAATGGCTAAGAACAAAATCCAGCGCATTGACCAGGAGATTGCCAGGGTTCGTGAGAAGATCGCGGAGTACCAGGACAAGCTGAAAACCCTGGAAGCGCAGAAAACCGAGGCAGAGAACCTGGAGATCGTCCAGATGGTGCGCGCCCTGCGGCTGACCCCGGAGCAGCTGAACGCCATGCTCTCCGGCGGAGTGGTTCCCGGCATGGCCGCTGCCTCTACTGACTACCCCGAACAGGAGGAGATCGACTATGAAGAATAAGAGAATTTTCAAGACCTTTTCGGCCCTCTGCGCCGCTCTGGTGATGATGATGGGCCTTTCCGTGACCGCCTTTGCCCAGGGAACAGACCAGCCTCCGGCAGAGGACGCCACCAACGACAGCAATGTGGTGGTGGAGGAAACTGAGGACAGTCCGGCCCTGACCCCGGAGGGCAACGCCGCCCTGGTGGATGATTTCGGCGGCAACAAACAGCTCATTACCGTCACTACCAAGGCGGGCAACTACTTCTACATTCTCATTGACCGAGCCAACGAGGACAAAGAAACTGCCGTCCACTTCTTGAATCAGGTGGACGAGGCCGATCTGATGGCTCTGATGGAGGACGGTCAGACTACCCAGGAGCAGCCCGCTGTCTGTAACTGTACGGAGAAATGTGTAGCCGGTACGGTCAATACCGCCTGCCCGGTGTGCGCCACCAATATGAGCGGCTGCACGGGCAAGGAGCCGGAGCCGGAGACCCCGGAGGAAACCGCAGAGCCGGAGGAACCGGCGCAGAAACCTGCCGGACTGAATCCGGCCATTCTTTTGGTGGTGCTGGCCCTACTGGGTGGCGGCGGCGCTTTGGCCTACTTTAAGCTGGTGAAAAACAAACCTAAGACCAAGGGTAACGACAATTTGGATGATTACGACTACGGCGAGGATGATACCGACCAGGAGGACGAGGACTCCTGGGAGACCGAGGAATCTGACGAGCCGGACGATGATGGGGACGGCGGCGAAGAAAGCGAGGACAAACTGGAATGACCAGTATCGCAGACTCCTCATCCAACTCTCCTATATCGTGCAAAATGAGGGACGGGAAAGTAATTTCCCGTCCCTCGCATTTGTCCCCCAGTCATCCTTGTTATGGCTGTGTAACTACTGTGACAATCGTCCTTGTGTTGATTTGTGTACGAAAGAACTATTGGGTTGGTTAAAGGAAATACGAGAACGGAGGTGTTTATAAATATGAAGCTGGTAATCGCTGAAAAACCGTCCGTTGCCCAAAGTCTGGCCGCTGTGATTGGGGCCAACATCCGCCAGGACGGCTATTTAGAAGGCAACGGCTGGCGGGTCAGCTGGTGTGTGGGCCACCTGGCTGGGCTGGCCGATGCCGACGCCTATAACCCCGACTACGCCAAGTGGCGCTATGACGATCTGCCTATTCTGCCGGAACCCTGGCAGATGGTGGTGAGCAAGGACAAGAAGAAACAGTTTGACATTCTGAAACAGCTGATGAATGCCCCGGATGTGACTGAGGTGGTGAACGCCTGCGATGCTGGACGCGAAGGTGAGCTGATCTTCCGCAGCGTCTACGAGCTGGCGGGCTGCCAGAAGCCTATGAAACGGCTCTGGATTTCCTCGATGGAAGATTCCGCCATCCGGGAGGGCTTTGCAAACCTGCGCCCCGGTGCAGACTATGACGGCCTGCGGGATGCGGCCCTCTGCCGCGCCAAGGCGGATTGGCTGGTGGGTATCAACGCCACCCGGCTGTTTTCGGTGCTGTACCACCGGACCCTCAACATCGGGCGCGTCATGTCCCCGACGCTGGCCCTTATCGTCCAGCGGGAAGCCGAGATCGACACCTTCAAGCCGGTGCCCTTCTACACGGTCACGCTAAAACTGCCCGGTTTTTCTGTTTCCGGGGAGCGCATGGCGGACAAGGCCGCTGCCGAGCAGCTGAAAACTGCCTGTCAAGGTGCGGCTGTGACGGTGAAAAAGGTGGAGCGTAAGGAAAAATCCGAGAAAGCGCCCGCCCTCTATGACCTGACCACGCTCCAAAGAGATGCCAACCGGCTGCTGGGATTTACCGCCCAGCAAACCCTGGACTACCTCCAAAATCTGTACGAAAAGAAGCTCTGCACCTACCCCCGAACAGACAGCCGCTATCTGACGAGCGATATGGCTGAAAGCCTGCCTGTGCTGGTCAATCTGGTTGCCAAGGCCATGCCGTTTCGGAAAGGAATTGCCATTTCCTGCGATGCCGGTGCGGTCATCAACGACAAGAAAGTAACCGACCACCATGCGGTGATCCCTACCCGCAACCTCCAGGGCGCAGACCTGTCCGGCCTGCCGGTGGGCGAAAAGGCGGTGCTGGAGCTGGTGGCCCTGCGGCTGCTGTGTGCCGTGGCCCAGCCCTATACCTTTGCGGAAACCGCTGTTGTTGTCGAGTGCGCTGGAACGGAATTTACCGCCAAGGGCCGCACAGTGAAAAATTACGGCTGGCGGGCGCTGGACACTGCCTATCGCGCCGGATTGAAAAATGCGGAGCCGGACAAAGAAACCGAGGACAAGGCGCTGCCGGAGCTGTCTGAAGGTCAGACGCTGCCCCTTTCTGGTGCTGCCATTAAGGAGGGCAAAACCAGCCCGCCCAAGCACTTCACCGAGGATACGCTGCTTTCCGCAATGGAGACTGCCGGGAAGGACGATATGCCGGACGATGCCGAACGCAAGGGTCTGGGAACTCCGGCCACCCGCGCCGGGATTCTGGAAAAGCTGGTTTCCACCGGCTTTCTGGAGCGCAAAAAGAGCAAGAAAACCGTTCAGCTCATGCCCTCCCATGATGCGGTATCCCTTATCACCGTGTTGCCGGAGCAGCTGCAATCGCCCCTTCTGACTGCTGAGTGGGAGTACCGGCTGGGTGAAATCGAGCGTGGCGAGCTGGCCCCGGAGGATTTCATGGCTGGGATTAGTGCCATGCTCAAAGAGCTGGTGGGAACCTATCGGATGATTAAAGGCACCGAGTATCTGTTCACTCCGCCCCGCGAAGTGGTGGGCAAATGCCCCCGCTGCGGCGGCGATGTGGCGGAGCTGCAAAAAGGCTTCTTCTGCCAGAACGAGGCTGTAAATTCGCCATCTGGAAAAACAACAAGTGGTGGGCCGCCAAGAAAAAACAGCCCACCAAGGCTGTGGTGACGGCGCTGCTCAAAGATGGCCGCGCAAGGATCACCGGCTGCTATTCCGAAAAGACCGGTAAGACCTACGATGCCACAGTGGTTCTGGAGGACGATGGGCAGTACGCCAACTTCAAGCTGGAGTTTGACCAGCAGAAAGGTGGCAAACGATGAAGCTCTCCCTCTACGAACAGGAAACCATTATCCTCTACAACCAGGCCGAGGCTACCGCCGAAGTCTATACCCATGATTCCCGGCTGCTGGAGAAATTGCGACGGCTGGCGGAGAAATACCCGGACCAGATCGTGAAAAAGGACCGCCAAACCTTTCTCGTTCCCAAACGCTGCGTGTCTGTCCGGGAACCGTACAGCGCCGAGCGTCGCAAAGCTGCCAGTGAACGAGCCAAGGCTGCCGGGTACAGGCCGCCCACCCCCAAGAAAGGCAATGAGTAAGCATGGCTGAAAGTGTCTTTGAGACCGTCAAGCAGTCCATCACCGTCCGGGAAGCGGCGCAGATGTATGGGATCGAGGTCAATCGGAGCGGTATGGCCTGTTGCCCGTTCCACGATGACAAAAATCCCAGCATGAAGCTGAATGAGGAATATTTCTACTGCTTTGGCTGCGGAGCCACCGGCGATGTGATCGACTTCACAGCGAGGCTCTACAATCTGTCCCCCAAAGAGGCCGCCGAGAAGCTGGCCCAGGATTTTGGCCTGGCTTATGACAGTCAGGCCCCTCCCCGGCGACGCCATGTCCGCCAGAAATCCGAGGCGCAGAAATTCAAGGAGGACCGAGACCATGCCTTTCGTGTCCTGGCCGACTACTTTCATTTGCTCCGCAAGTGGGAAACGGACTACACACCCAAAACACCGGAGGAAAATCCACATCCCCGATTCATGGAGCAATCCAGAAAAAGGACTATGTGGCTATCTGCTGGATTTTTTCTGGAGAACAGCCCGGAGGAGCAAAAGCTGTGGATTGCCGAACATCAATCAGAAATAGCCAAATTGGAAAGGAGAGTGAAATTCATGGCTGATAAGACCACCAATCGAGAACGGTTACAAGAGATCACAGCGGGCATTGAACAGGGTATCAAGGAACTGTTTGAGAGCGAGAAGTATATGCGCTATCTGTCCGTCATGTCCAAGTTCCACCGCTACTCCGTCAACAACACCATGCTCATCTATATGCAGCGCCCGGACGCCACCCTGGTGGCCGGGTTCTTATCCGATTAATTGGATAA
>BBZO01000004.1 GCA_001304875.1 Clostridia bacterium UC5.1-2E3 | reverse complement strand
GCTTTTTTCTGTCCGGCTCTCTCGCCGACAGCCTATGTAGTTTAGCACGGGGTGTTCTGTTTGTCAACAACTTTTTTAAAAATTTTTTTATTTTTTTCGGCCCCGCTGATTTGCAGGGCCGAAAGGCGTTTTTGCGTATTTAAAACAAGACTATACTGTGCAGTCCAGAGTGAACCAAAATTCCACGCCGTCCTCCACATTCCGGACGCCGTACTGCTGATGGTGTGCCTCCATGATTGCCTTCACGATGGAGAGGCCGATGCCGCTGCCGCCATAGGCTCTGGTTCTGGCCTTGTCCACCTTGTAGAACTTTGTCCACAGGTTCGGAAGGTCCTTCTCCGGGATGGGATTTCCGTTGTTGAACACCGTCACGCGGACGCACCCGCTCTCCCGATGGATGGAGATGACAATGTTCTTCTCCCCGTCCGCGTGATTTAAGGCGTTGTTTAAATAGTTGGTGACGACCTCCTCGATCTTAAACTCATCGGCCCACACATAGACGGGCCCCGGCGATTCAAAATGAATGCGGATTCCTTTCTGCTGTGCCAGCAGCGCGGAAGCATTTACAACGCCTCCAATCAGATCCGAAAGATCGAAGCGCTCAAACACCGGCGCGTCATTTCCGTCCTCCAGCGCATTCAGGGTCAGCAGCTGCTTCACCAGCTGATTCATCTTGTTCGCCTCGTCCATGATGACCTCGCAGTAGTAATCGCGGCTCTCCTTGTCCTCGGCGATTCCCTCGGAAAGTCCCTCGGCGTAGCCCTGGATCAAGGCAATGGGGGTCTTCAGCTCATGGGACACGTTTCCGATGAACTCCTTGCGCATCTCATTTAACTGAATCTTCTCCTCGATGTCCTTCTTAAGCTGATTGTTGGCGGATTTTAACTCTCCTATGTTTTCCTTGAGGCGCTCCGCCAGCACATTCATGTTGTTTCCCAGAATCCGCAGCTCTTGCATGGAATGTCTGGGTTCCCGGTACTGGACCTCGAAATTCATGTGCGACATCTCCTCCGACAGTCTGGCCAGCTCAAGGATCGGCGCAGTCAGCCGGCGGATGGTCACATACAGAAGAATACTGCTCAAAATGATGGCGGCCAGTCCCACATAAGCCAGAAAACGGTTGGCCAGGTGCACGCTCTCGCGAATATTGGAGAGGGGCAGCGACATGATGAAAATAGTGCCGTTGTCAGAGAAAAATCCCCAGCTCTCCAGATAAACGGATTTGCTTCTGCTGTCATAAGCTCTCTGTATCGCGTAATTTTCGTGCTGTCTCAGCACCTCCCGGCTGGGAATATCTATGCCCACGATATAGCGGCGCACCTTGTCCATGAGAAAATCCATATCGCTGGCCGACGAAAACAGGGGGAGCCCGCTGCTACTCTCAAACACCACCATGCGACGCCGGATTCCTCGTTGAGCGTGCGCATCACCGCCGAGATCTCCTCATTGCTCTTCGCATCGTCCGTCAGATCATCCGACCCGGACCGCAGGATAATGTCGTCGATCTCCTCGTAGCAGTCTCCAGGATGCGGATTTTCTCGTTCATATAGTAGCTCTCCAGCCACCAGTTGTTGACGGCCCAGATACTCACCAGCACCGCGATCATCAGCGCGCCGAATATCAGGGTGAAACGGGCCCGGATGGTGTCTCTCATGACTCTACCTCGAACTTATACCCCATGCCCCAGATGGTTTTGATATAATCGCCTTTGCTGCCCAGCTTGCTGCGCAGCTTCTTCACGTGGGTGTCGATGGTCCTGGCGTCGCCGAAATAATCGTAGTTCCAGACATTGTTCAGTATCTTCTCGCGGGACAGGGCGATGCCCTGGTTCTCGGCGAAATAGGTCATCAGCTCAAACTCCTTGTAGCTTAAATCCACGTTTTTCCCATCCACGGTCACCTGGTGCGCGGCCTTGTCGATGCAGATGCCCCCCACGTTGATCACCTCCGAGACAGCCACCTTGCTGCGGCGCAGAATGGCCTCCACGCGGGCCGTCAGAATCTTGGGGCTGAAGGGCTTGGAAATGTACTCGTCCACCCCCAGCTCAAACCCCTGCAGCTCGTCCCTCTCCTCGGCCCGGCGTCAGCATGATGATGGGTACCTGGGAATACTGGCGGATGGTCTTTAAAACCTCCCAGCCGTCCATCCTGGGCATCATCACATCCAGGAGGATCAGGGAAATATCCTTCTGGTTAAAGAAAATATCCACAGCCTCCTCACCGTCGGCCGCCTCGATCACCTGAAAGCCTTTGACGCTCAAAAAGTCTTTGACCAGCTTGCGCATCCGGCTCTCGTCATCCACTACCAGAACTTTCAATGATTCCATGGCTTTCTCCTCACTCTTTCAGTGTTCTTTCTTTCTGCATTTTTTATTTATCTTTCAAAGAAATTTTTCTTTTTTATATTTTATCAGATGAAACCGGCGAATACCATAGGTTCACCAACTTTTCACATTTCCTGTGAAATGCAAAGAGACAGCCCGGCAACTGCCGCGCTGTCTCCCATCGGCCGGTGTTCCCGGTCCGCTCTCTATATTTTGCTCTGTCAGCCGGGGGAAAACGGCTGGGGCCCAGAATTTCCGGGCGTCTGGTAGCCGGTATTGCCGCTTCCGGGTGTCTGGGAACTGCTTCCGGGCGTCTGGTAGCTTCCGCCCGGGCTGGTCTGGCTGCTTCCCGGATAGCTCTGGCTGCCGCCCGGGGTCTGGTAGCTTCCGCTTCCCGTCGTCGGGTACGTGCTCTGACTTCCTCCCGGCGTCTGGTAATTGCCGCTGCCCGGGGTCTGGGAATTGCCTCCGGGACTGGTCTGTCCGCTTCCCGGATAGCTCTGGCTGCCGCCCGGGGTCTGATAGCTTCCGTTTCCCGTTGTCGTACGTGCCCTGGTTTCCTCCCGGCGTCTGCGAACTGCTCCGGGAGTCGTCGGGCTGCTGCCCGGATAGCTCTGGCTGCCGCCAGGAGTCTGGGTGCTTCCGCCTCCCGGCGTCGGATAGAGATCCTCGGTGGATGTGGCGGCGTTATTATGATTTCCGCCGGTACTTCCCCAGGCCGGGTCCACCAGGTTTCCGTGCTCATCGGTCTCCCAGGCCTCCCAGCCGCTGGCATCGCCGCCGGGTCTCACGCCGTCCGCCGTCTCCTCCGGCGCCATGGAGATCCCCTCCGTGGTCTCAACAGGATTGCCGTTTTCATCGGTCTCCGGCTCCCTGGTCTCCCCCTCCGGGGTGCTCTCCGCGGCCTCCGACGTCTCCGCCTCCGTAGTCTCCTTGGGAATCACACCGCCTCCGGTTCCTTTATCTCCCTGCGGGGTCCCCGCCTTGTAAAGTCCGCTGTCCGCCGAAATTTTGGCGCTGATCGTCTTCACCGCGTCCGTCGGATTGTAATTCTCGTCGCCGAACAGGAACTGATGAAGAAGCACCACGTTGCTCTCCAGCGTCTGCGGAATGACGCAGGCGCCCTTGGAGCCCATGCGCGCGTCGCTTCTCGCCGTCGGGAATCCGCTGGTCTCGCTCATGTGAAGCTTGTTTATATCCCAGGCCAGATCCACCACCTCGCTCATCTCCACGTTGGTGGCCAGGTTGGGGAACACAGTCTGGATGATGGCGTTGAGCGTCGCCCAGTCCGCCTTCTTCGCCTTCTCAAAGGCCAGGTTGATGACCTTTCTCTGTCTTTCGGTTCTGGCAAAGTCCGTGTCCATCAGACGCAGACGGCCATAGGCCACCGCCTGCACGCCGTCCAGATGGTTCATGCCCGCATGGGTCAGATGTTTGGACGGGATGCCCGTCGCCTCCACAGTCTCCGTAATAAACGCGTTAATATAGTAAAACTCCGCTTTGCTCAGCTCCAGATCCACGCCGCCCAGGATGTTGATGGCATCGGCCACCGCTTTCCAGTTGAAGGTCACGTAGTCGGTCATATTCAGATCCAGGTTCCTGTTGAGTGCCCGGACCGCCTGCTCCGGACCGCCGTCAAAATAGGCCTGGTTGATCTTGTTGTAGCTGTTTTTATCGTTGATATTCAGGTAGGTGTCGCGGTACACCGACACCAGCTTTATCTCGCCCGTATCCTGGTTTATGTTGCAGATGATATTTACATCCGCGTGGGTTCCCTTTCCGATGACCGTACCGCGGTCGTCCACGCCGAAGACGGCGATGGTCCAGTAGCCCTTCATCTGCTCCTGCTTCTCCTCTGTCAGTTCCAGGTTCATAACCTGCTGCTCGTCGAAGGGAAGCCTCTGGATCAGATCCATGCTGCTCTTTAAGTAAGAATAGATCAGAAACGCAACAATGCCGAGGAAAACCAGAACTTCCACGGCTATCAGTATCAGCTTGTGCTTTTTTCTCTTTTTCTGCTGCTTTTCCCTGGCACGGGACACACGGGAAGCCGGTTTTAACGGCTCGGGCTCAGGCAGAGGCTCCCTCCGCCCAAGACTTATATCCAGCTCCGGGCCGTGATCCTCCTGCTGCTCCCTCTCCCTTTTCCTCTCCTGCCCCGTCTGCCGTCTCCGGCTCCGGCGGGGCCGTTCGCGGTTCCACTCGTTGTCATAGCTCATGTAAAAACCTCGTCCTTCGTTCTTAGTAAGCGTTCTTGTTGATAAAGCCCTTGAATATGGTCAGAAACAGGATCTTGAAATCAAATCCCAGCGTCCAGTTCTCTATATAATACAGATCGTGCTCGATTCTCTTGGTGATGGAGGTGTCGCCGCGGTAGCCGTTCACCTGCGCCCAGCCCGTAAGTCCCGGGCGGACCTGGTGCTTTACCATGTAGCGCGGGATCTCCTCCTTGAACCGTTCCACGAAAACGGCCTCTCCGGGCGCGGCCCCACCAGGCTCATATCACCCTTAAGGATATTGAAAAACTGCGGCATCTCGTCGATGCTGGTCTTTCTTATAAAACGCCCCACCGAGGTCACCCGCGGATCGTTGGGCGTGGTCCATTTGCTCTTCTCGCTGGAGGGGTTCTGCACCTCCATGGAGCGGAACTTATACATCTTAAACGGACGGTTGTGAAGCCCCACCCGCTCCTGGCTGAAGATAATCGGGCCGGGGGAGGTCAGCTTAATGAGCGCCACCGTCGCCAGCATCAGCGGCGAGAAGATGACGATGGCCACCAGCGCGCCGAAAATGTCCACAATGCGCTTGATCGTGGCGTTGAACATGTTGGTCAGGGGCACGCGCCGGATATTGATGATGGGCAGTCCCTGCAGGTCCTCCATCTGCGGGATGGTGGGAATGATATTATTATAATCCGGGATAAACTTTGTATGCACGCCCGATTTCTCGCAGGCCGCCACAATTTCTTCCAGATTTTTGTATTCGTTAAGGCTCAGGGTGATGGCGATTTCATCCAGCGTGTTGAGCTCCAGGATGTCCTTTAAATCGCGGGGCGTGCCGATGACCTTGACGCCCCGGTACTCCGTGCCCCACTCCCGGTTCTCGTCCAGAATGCCGCGCACCTGGTATCCCCACTCCGGGTTGTTCGCCACACGGTCGATGAACGCCTCCGCCGCCCGGCTGTAGCCCACCAGAAGAATGTGCTTCTGATTGTAGCCCTTGGAGCGCATGGTGCGCAGCGTCAGCCGGATGGCCGCCCGCTCGGCGGTCTCTGCCGCCACGTTGATCACGAAGAACAGCGCCACCATGGTTCGGGAGAAGTTGTAGAGGTAATCGTTCTTGCTCCCCAGAAACAGCGTCATGGTGATGACAAACAATCCGATAATATTCGCCTTTAAAATATTTGCAAATTCCCGCCGTCTTCCCAGCACGCGCTTGGGCGTGTAGAGGTGGAAAATCCCGTACAGCACAAGATACAGCGGTACGATAAGCACTGCCGCCAGAACGTAGGTCCGGTTCATGTTCACCACGTTGTCCCGGGTTACGTTCCAGCCGCTTCCAATCTGGATAAACCAGGCAAGCGCGTAGGCCGCCAGCGTCACAAGCGCGTCCAGCAGCACATGAACATGATTCAGCTTTGTCTGATTATCTTTGATCATAGTACATTCACCTGGTTTTCTCTGTTTCTATTGCCGTCAGCCGGGCCCCGCCGGGGAGATGGGCTCCGCCCCCGGGCCGCTGATCTGATCCGGATCCACGGTAGTCTCCTTATCCTGGTATTGCGCCGATGCCGTCGGTCCGGACGTTCCGCCCGGATTCACCGGGCTTACCGGACTCTGCGAACCCGCGGACTGCCCCGGGGATGTCGGCCTCGCGGGGCGGTTTGATCCCGCGCCGGGTCCGGCATTCTCCGAGCCCGGTCCCTCCGTGGATTCGTAGGTCGGCTTGTCGCTTCCCTCCGTCTGGTTGGTGGGCCTGTAGGGCGCGTCCTCGTACCAGTCCTCCTCGGGTCCGTCGATCAGGTCCTCGGTGGAGCGGTTGGGGTTGCCCCAGCCTCCGGTTCCCCACGGGCCTGTTCCAGGCCGTCTGGGGCTGTAGGTCTCGCCGGCGGCATTGGTTCCATTCTCATCGGTACCGTACACGTCGGTGCCGTTTTCATCGGTTCCATTCTCATCGGTGCCAAATACGTCAGTACCGTTCTCGTCGGTGCCATTGATATCCGTTCCGTGCTCGTCGGTGCCGTTCACATCCGTGCCATGCTCATCGGTTCCATTCTCGTCGGTGCTTACCTCCTCGGAAGTCTCCGCATCAGCCGCGGAAATCGCCGACTCCACCGCCTCGGACGCCTTGGTGCTGCTCTTGTTCTTTCTGGTCAGCTCCAGATATCTGGATGCGGAGATACCTCCGTCCGTCGAAACGTGGCCGATGGATTTGCCCACGTTATACATGCCGGTGGCCTCGGAAATGTGCTGGCTGTACTCCTTCACAGCCGAAGACACCTGGTAATTCTCCTCGTCAAACAGGAACTGATGGAGCTCCTGCACGTTGCTCTCCAGGGTCTGCGGGATGACGCAGTCTCCCACCTTGCCCACATCCATGTCGCCGCGGGCCATGGGGAATCCGGCGGTCTCGCCGAAGTGGAGATCCTTGATATCCCACAGAAGCGGAACCAGCTCCTCCACCTGGACGCTGGTGGCGATGTTGGGGAATACCAGCTCCACAATGGCGTTGAGCGTCGCCCAGTCCGCCGACTTGGCCTTATCAAACGCCTTCTCCAGGACGATTCTCTGGCGCTCGGTTCTCGCGAAGTCCGTGTCGCCCAGACGCAGGCGGCCGTAGGCCACGGCCTGCACGCCGTCCAGATGGTTTAAGCCCGCGTGGGTCAGCTGCACCGACGGGATGCCGGTGTTCTCCACGACCTCAGTGATAAATGCGTTGATAAACGAAAATTCGTTGTCGCTCAGCTCGATGTCCACGCCGCCTAACAGGTTGATAGCCTGGGCCACCGCCGCCCAGTTGAAGGTGGCGTAGTCGTCGATGGCCAGATCCAGATTTTTATTTAACGCCTTGACCGCCTGCTCCGGGCCGCCCTGGGCATAGGCTGCGTTGATCTTATTATAAGAGTTTTTGTCGTTGATATTCAGGTATGTATCGCGGAACACGGAAACCAGCCGGATCTCGCCGGTGTCCCGGTTGATGTTGCAGATGATATTGACATCCGCGTTGGTGCCCTTGCCCAGACTCATGTCGCGGGAATCCACGCCAAAACAGGCGATGGTCCAGTAGCCCTTCATCTGCTCCTGCTGTTCCACGGTCAGATAGGGGTTCGCCACATTGTCCGGATCCCAGTCCAGCGTCGCCATGCGGCCCCAGAGGCTTTTCACATAGGCAAACGCGCCGATCGCCACCACCAGAAGAAGGACCACCACCTCCGCAATGATGATTTTGATGCGCCGCTTTTTCTTATCGTCCTGGCGCCATTTCTGGTTCCGGCTCTTTCCGCTCTTTAAGGAGCTTCTGAGCTCGATGTCATCCACCTTCAGCGGATCCTGCTCCTTTTTCCAGCTTTTTTTCCTTTTCTCCGTCTTGCGGCGGCTGGAACGCGCCCTGGCGCGCTCTAACTCGTCATCGTATTCCATTGGCAATTACCTCGCTTTAAGCCTTCTTTTTGCAAATTCCCACACATAGATAAACGTCCCGGCGATCAGCTCCAGCTGGATGGCCAGATAGTTTTCAGATGCCCAGGCTCATATTTTACCCGCGTGCATTTTCCGACTGTGCCGATGCCTTCCTTAATACCTTCCAGATAGTCCTCCCCGAACCCGCGGTTTTTGAAAAACTGATACTTAACCGCGATGCCGAGAAGAATGGGAACCGCATTCAGCAGAAGCTGCAGAGCCGGCATGTTTTTATAGTTCAGATAAATATTGTTCCGCGCCGCCAGCTTCACCTTGAAGGAGTTGTACTTGGAACCGCTGGTCCCGCTCCCCACGTGATAGACGACGGCCTCCGGACAATAGACGTTGTCGTAGCCGAATATCTTCGCCCGATAGCCCACGTCCAGGTCCTCGAGATAGGCAAAATGGTTCTCGTCGAAATAGCCGATCTCCTCGAAGACCTCCCGCCGGTAGATGGCTGCCCCCGCGCAGGCGGAAAACACCTTCACCGGGCGACGGTAGCCGCCGGACGGCTGTCCCACGCCGCGCTGATACGCCCAGCCCAGGACCGTATACATATCCCCGGCGTCATCCATGAGCTCCGGGTGATACATCTGTATCATTTTGCTGCTGACGGAGAAGATCCTCGGAGACCGCTCGATGGCTCTCACCATGGCCTCCACATAATCCCCGTGCACCTTCGTGTCGTTGTTTAAAAGAATCACATAGGGCGTCTTCGCCGCCCGGATCCCGACGTTGACCGCGCCGGAAAAGCCCGTATTTTCCCCGAGGAAAATGGTGGGAATCTCCCGCTCCTTAAGCCACTGCGCGCTTCCGTCCGTCGAGCCATTGTCCACCACCAGCACCTCGAACTCCTTACAGGTCTGCGCCTCAAGCGCGGCCATGCAGTCCTCCATAAACGCGAGGCCGTTGTAGTTGGGAATGACAATGGTCACTTTTTTACTCATCATCACTCAATTCCTTCCAGACGATAGGGCTCGCCTATCTTCTCTTTCTTCAGATCTCTGAGCGCAAAGTTGGATTTTCTCAGCGTCAGATTTGGATTGTAGTAGGGGTCGCCGTTCTTCAGGATCTCCGGCCATTTGTCCGCAAAAATCTTCACCTCGCGGTTGAAGCGGGCCACCTTCTCGGGCGTGTCCTCCAGCCCCCTGGACTTCGACTCGTAGTGGTAGAGAAGCGCGTAGGGCGCGTAGACCACCAATTTGCCGAGGGCACGCACCTTCATGCAGTAATCGATGTCGTTGAAGGCCACGGCCAGCTCCTCGCTGAACCCGCCCACGGCGTCGAACACGCTGCGCTTGCTCATCATGCAGGCCGCCGTCACCGCCGAATAGTCCTGGGCGCACATGGCCCGGTGGAAATAGCTGTTCTCCGCTTTGTGAAGCCCGATGAACGTGTGCCCCGCGATGCCTCCGAAGCCCACCACCACGCCGGCGTGCTGGATCGTGTCGTCCTGGTACAAAAGCCTGGCCCCCACGGCTCCCACGTCCGGCCTCTGGGCAAATCCCAGAAGCTCATGGATGCAGTCGGGCTCGATGATCTCGGTGTCGTTATTTAAAAACAGCAGATACTCTCCACTGGCAAAGGTGACGCCGAAGTTGTTGATGGCAGCGTAGTTGAACTCCCGCTCCCAGGTCACCACCTTCACCTGCGGAAATTCCGCGGATATTTTCTTATAGTATTCAAAGGTCTCCGGCTCCGTGCTGTTGTTCTCCACCACGATAAATTCCAGATTTTTCCAGGTGCCGCGCTCGATAAGGGAGCGGATGCACAGGTCCAGATCCGTGTGGTGGTCCTTGTTGGGGATGATGACGGAAACCAGCGGCTCTCCCTCGATCTCGTAGATCGTGTGGTAGATGCCGTAATCGACGCCCTTCTCCACCTTCTCCGCCCTGATTCCCACCCGGCCGTAGTGGGCCATGATGGCGCGTGCCCCCGCCTCGAAGGCGTAGAGCTTGCTCTCCGGGTTGCTGGCCGTGGAATCCTGGTGACAGCGCCAGTGATAGAGCACCTTCGGAATGTGGTAAATCTTTCTGGCCGCCTCCGTGCACCGGAAAATAAAGTCGTAGTCCTGCGCTCCGTCGAACTCGTGCCGGAAACCGCCCACCGCGTCCACCAGATCGTGGTTGACCACAAACAGATGGCAGATGTAGTTGACGCTTCGCAGCAGATCGATATTGAAATCCGGCTTGAAGTGGGGATCGAACAGGGAACCCCCGTCCATATCCAGCTTGTCCTCGTCGGAATAGATGACATCGTACTCCGGATCCGCGTTGATGGCCTTCACGCACTCGTAGAGCGCATCCGGCGTCAGCGTGTCATCGTGATCCGCCAGGACGATGAAATCGCCCCCGGCCATGTCCATGGCCGCGTTGGTGTTGCCGGCGATCCCCTTGTTCTCGCCCAGGATCACGTACTTGAACCGCTCGTCCTTCTGGGCGTAGCGCTTTAAAATCCGCTCCACGCTCTCGCCTCTGGGGCTGCCGTCGGCGATACAGACCTCCCATTTCGTGTAGGTCTGCGCCAGAATGGAGTCCAGCATCTCCTTAA
Source organism: Clostridia bacterium UC5.1-2E3 (assembly GCA_001304875.1). GTDB lineage: Bacteria > Bacillota > Clostridia > Lachnospirales > Lachnospiraceae > Ventrisoma > Ventrisoma faecale. Next base: position 167,629 of record BBZO01000004.1, on the reverse strand, counting down.
GATACCGCTCCGGCGTCTTATACACCGGAATCACGATGGAGAGCTTTGGCATATAGTCAAACACGGCCTTCCGCTGCTCCTCAAGCTGCTCCTCCGCAGGCTTTGTGAGCTCGTACCACTCGCCGTAGTCGTAATCGTTGTCCAGGCCCTGGAGCTTGTGCTTCGACTTGACGATCAGCGCCCTCAGGCCGTTCTCTTTCCAGAAATCCATGGCTACGTGAACGGTCTCCATGTTCATCAAGTCCTTAATCTTCTGCATCCGCTTGTGGGCCACGCTGCTGCGCTTTGCGATCAGCTCCTCGTTGTACTTCACCGTGGCTTTGCGCCGTCCGCAGGTGATGACCAGATAGTAGTTTTTCCCTCTCTCGTAGGGGAACTGGATGTCGAAGCCCAGATCGCGGTCCACGATGCGTCCGAAATAGATCTGGCTCACGTCGTCCCGGCGGGTGGTCACAAACCGGTGCTCAAGCGGGCGGTGCTTCTCGTCCTCGACCGCAAACTTCACCTGCTCCTCCGGGGTCTTCCCGATGGCCCAGCCGTTGAGCGTTATGGAGTTTTCCCGTATTCTAACCACATCTACACTGTATTTCATCTAAAAATTGATCCTTTCTTCTTCCACCACCAGGGGACGCTTCATCACCCTGGAATTGATGGTCAGGATATATTCTCCCACAAGCCCGATGAAAAAGATCTGCACGGAGCCCAGGAAGCACATGCCGATCAGCATGGGCGCCATGCCTGCCGGGAAACGGTCCCAGTAGAGAAGCTTCATCACCAGGTACACAAAGCCCACCACGATACTGATGAACGAACAGATGCTCCCGAATATGGTGGCCAAACGCAGCCCCACCTTCGTGTAGGAGGTGATGCTTAACATCGCCGCGTCGTAGAGCCTGTAAAAGTTATTGCTGGTCTTTCCCGCGCGCCTCTGGGGCTGCTCGTAGGGAATCTCCTTGCGCTTGTAGCCCAGCTCGGCCACGATGCCGCGCAGGAACGGGGTGGGGTCGTCCAACCCCCTCAAAATCTCTATGAAATCCCGGTCGTAGAGCCCGGAACCGGTGAAATGCTCGATCTGCTCCACGTCGGAAAGCTTTTTAATCAGTTTATAGTAGCAGCTCCTCAGCCAGTACATCACGGGATTCTCCTGGCTGCTGGTCTTGATCCCGATAACGATCTTGTATCCGTTCTCCCACTCCCTCACATACTGGGGGATGAGCTCCACCGGATCCTGGAAATCGCAGACCATGGTGATGACGCAGTCGCCCGTCACCTGCAGCATCCCGTAGTAGGGGGAGTTGAACTGCCCAAAATTCTTCGCGTTGAAGATGGCCTTGATCTTTGGATTGCCCGCGCAGAGCCTGCGCAGGATGGGACGGGTATTATCCGACGAGTCGTTGTCGATGAACACCAGCTCGTAGTCATACTGGGGAAGCTCCGTCTCCAGGCATTCAATCACCGCCTGGCTGATGGGCTCCACGTTCAGTTCCTCGTTATAGCAGGGAATCAGCACGCTTATCTTCTTCGTCTTCTGTTCCATATCCTTTGAATCCATCTCCTCGATACTTCTTTCTGCACTCATATATTGTAATCGCCCAGACGCTATTTGGCAACTTACAAATTCTTAAGTCTTTCCTATAATTCTGTCGATTCCTTCCTCAAAGCGGACCTGCGGCGTCCACCCGGACACGCGGCATATCTTTGAGATGTCGGGATCCAGGCTCACCACGCCCTCCGCGTTGGGAGGCCGGACGCCGAATACCAGCCGGCCCTTTCCGCCGCAGCGCTCCCGCATCTTCTCCACAAATTCCCGGAGAACGCGGGTGTCCTCCGGCGCGCCCGCCAGATTGTATACATACCCGCCGGCACCGTCCGCCATCAGCGGCTCTTCGCAGAGCGCCAGACGCACCACAGCCTCCGCCAGGTCTTCTATATATAGGAAGTTCCACATCTGATCGCAGCTTCCCAGCCGCATCTCGCCGTCCGCGAGACAGGTTCTCACACAGTCGGACACCAGGGACCAGGGATGATCTCCGGGGCCGTAGGCACTGAAAATGCGAAGATGCCCGTAGTCCATGCCCAGCTCCCTGCACATGGCCGAAGCCCTCACGCCGGTCTCAAGCTTGGCGCGCCCGTACTCCGACGCGGGAAAACAGGGCGTCTCCTCGGTCATCCTCTCCCGGTGAAACCCGTACTCCGCCTGGGAACCGCTGAATATAAACCGGCGGCAGCCCATCCGGGCCGCGGCCTGCACGGCCTCGAGGGAATACTCCACATTGGCATTCTGGAGCGCGGCATCCTTTCTCGCCTCGCTGCCGGAGCCGCCCCAGCCGAAATGCAGAAAAATATCGGCCTTCAAAACCAGCTCCGGAAGGCGGGAAAGCCCGCTTAAATCCAGCTCCACCACGTCCATACGATCGCTAAGTATATTATCATTTATGGGCAATTTGTCAAGTTTTTTCGATCCGGGCCGCACCACTGCAATGACCCGGACGCCTTCACGCAAAAATCCGCGGACGGCCGCGGCCCCCACAAAGCTGGTGGCCCCGGTCATCACCACGGTTACCTCCTGTCTGTTCATCTCATCACTCCTGCAGACGCCCGATAATCATGATCCGGTCCATCTCCTCATCGGAAAGGAAGGGAGCAAGGTCCTCCAGCGGCGGGGACACCATCGTGCCGTCCGGCAGCCGCTTGGCGGCGGATTTCGGCTCGAATACCTGGTCGGTGGTGACAAACACCTCGCAGATCACCGGGCCGTCCATGGCCAGAGCTTTCTCGATGGTTTCCGGCAGCATCTCGTTGTTGTGAGCTGAAACATAAGGATAGCCATAGCTGCCGCCAGTTTCTCCATCTCTGGAAAACTCAAATCTCCACTGTCTACTCCGATTCCGACTAACGCTCGCCGAAATAATTCTTCTGCGTCTGCCGGATCGAATGGTATCCACCGTTATTTATCAAAAATATCTTTATAGGCATACGATGATGGATGATCGTCTGCAGCTCCTGTAGGTTCATCTGTATACTTCCGTCGCCGGTCAGCAGGATAATATCCTGGCTGTGGTCCTCCACACAGGCGCCGATGGCCGCCGGCAGGTCGTAGCCCATGGAGGCGATGGCCGAGTTGGTGATGAAGCGCTGGCCCGGCTTGATGATCCAGGCATGGCCGCCCGCCACGCAGGCGGAGCCGTTGCCGACCACCGTGATCTGTCCCTCGTTCAGGCGGCGGCTCAGTTCTTTCACCAGCGCGTAGACGTTGGCCGGCTTCTCACTGCCCCCCTCGTAGTGGCGCGGCAGCACCACCGGGTAGTCGCGCTTCCACGACTGGCAGATGCGCAGCCACTCTGCCTGCGCCTCGTTCCGGTTACTGCCGTCTTCCCGGTCTGCCGCCTTCTCCGCGGAGACTCCCGTCTCCTCGTCCAGCACGGCCTCCAGCTCCTCCAGCAGCTCCTTCACGTCGGCGTGGACGGGCATATCCACGTGGACGCTGGGCTTTTTAAGCTCCTCGGCGTCGATGTCGTTCACAATAACGTAGGCCGCCCTGGCCCAGGTCTCATAGTTGTAGCCCACCTGGCGGATGCTCAAGCGACTCCCCAGGGAGAGCACCAGATCGCTGTTCTGCACGGCAAAGTTGCCCGGGCGGTCTCCCATGTTCCCCGCCCTTCCTATATAAAGAGGATGTTCGTCATAAATGCAGTCCTGGCTGTTCCAGCCGGTCACCACCGGGATTCCCAGCTTCTCCGCCACCCGCATGAACACGGGGTGCGCGCCTGCAATGCGGATTCCGTTCCCGGCGTTTATCACCGGGCGCTCGGCGGCCCTCACCTTATCGACGATGGCCCGGGCCGTCTCCCGCGTCACCTTCGGCGCCCGCAGCTCCCGCCTCTCGCCGGCTCCCGCCAGATCCTCGGGAATCTGGTGCGGATTTCCCGCCTTCTCTCCCCAGCCGGTTCCTCCGGCCTCGTAGTCGGCCGCGTCAAAACCGGCCAGCTCGTCAGCCTCCACGTACGCCCCCTGGACATTCAAGGGGATGTCCAGCCAGCAGGGGCCGGGGCGTCCGGTCTGCGATAAGTAGAGCGCCTTCTCCAGGCAGAACCGGATCCGCATGGGGTCAATGACCATCTCGCAGTATTTCGTCATGCTGGCCACGGCCTTCGTGATATCAAACTCCTGGTCTCCCATGGCGCGGATCCCCAGCCCGGTGCTGCGCGCCGTGGTGTCGTAACGCACCTGTCCGGACAGGATGAGCATGGGGATTGAGTCAAGGTATCCCCCAACCACTCCCGTCAGCGCGTTGGTCCCGCCAGCCGGTGGTCACACAGACGAGGGCGAGCCGGTTGTGGATGCGCGCGTACGCCTCCGCCGCGATGGCCGACGCCTGTTCGTGGTGATTGTACCAGCAGGTCAGGCCCTTCTGATGGCCCAGCGCATCGTTCAGATGCATGGCGCCTCCGCCCGTCACCGTGAACACGTCCGTGATCCCGGCCTGCACCAGCCGCTCTGACAAATAGTTGGAAACCTTTATCTTCATGATCTTATCTCCTCTCCCGCCCGCACAGCCCCGCTGCCGGCCACTCGACACATGTATAATACTTGATTATCCACGGGATGACTCGCACTATGCTCGTGCAATACCTCGCTAAGTGCTCCTATTATCCACAGGATGACTCGCACTAAGCTCGTGCGATACCTCGCTAAGTGCTCCTATTATATCATACATATGTGCAAAATCCTACGGAAGATTTTCTTACATTTCCCGTCACCAGTCCACCACCTGGTTGACGATGGTCTGCTGTTCCGAGCTGGTCCGGCGCAGGTAAATCCTGGTGGTTTCAATGCTCTCATGTCCCATCAGATCAGCCAGGAACGCGATATCGGAAAATTTTTCGAGAATTTTTGGCGAAACGGTGCCGGAACGAATGGGGATACACCACCTCCTCGGGGATGTGATAGCGGGCAGCAAATTTTTTCAGCTGACATGCAATTCCCCGCGTGGTGATCTGCTTGCCGAAACGGTTTAAGAAGAGAAAGCCGCTCTCGATGCCTCTGGTCTTCAGCCACTCTTTCGTCTCCGACTGCAGGGCCTCCGGAATATAGATCCGCCTCACTTTTCCGCCCTTCGAGTAGAGATCCAGATAGCCGATGTCCACATGCTCTGCCTTGATCTGCACCAGCTCGCTGACACGCGCCCCGGTGGCGGCCATGAAACGGATCACGAAATACCAGTACATTTCCCCGTCCTCCTTAAGCCTCGTCTTGAAATAGGTGTAATCCGCCTGGCTGATGACATTTTCCAGAAATGTCTTCTGCTGTACCCGCACCGAGGTCAGAGCAAGGCTTTCCTTGCCCTGGCTCTCCAAATAACAGTTTAACGCGCGGATTCTTAGGTTTACGGTCTTAGGCTTATAATTCTCCAGCAGGTACATTTTATACTTCTGCAGGTTTGCCTTCGTCACCTTTCCGTATTTGCTCATGTACTGATCGACCGCATAGCGGTACGCCCTCATCGTATTCTCCGACAAATTTTTCTTTTTGAGATACTCTGCAAACTCCACTGCCAATTCCACGATTGGACCTCCTTCCCTGTAAGCAGCAACAGCCTGCGCTATCCATACAAGAAAAAGAGTAAAACAAAGCTGCGTCCTCCACAACTGCGTAAAATGGAAATTTTTTGTAAATATTGTTAATAATTTCAAAATTTTTGCGTTTATATTAATAGAGGAGTTTTTCCCTTGCCGATGGAAGTGAACTGAAAGCCGCTGATATCATGTAAGGAAGGGATCATTTTTATGTGCAAGGCAGGCTTCACTTGATGCGTTTTCGCAATAAGAACAATCTTTTTGTCAAAACAGCTGACATTTTCCATGCTTTTTAGTTTTATTTTATTGAGGAAATGTCACTTTGTGCAAATTAAATACGAATCCAGGAGGAATAATCATGAGAGAACTGGCAGTGCACTATTGCCCCAAATGCGGCTTTTATGCCTTCTACCAGCTGAGCAGAAACGCTGTGTGTCCCAGATGCGACGAGAAAATGATGTCCTTAGACATGCGCTATCAGGACTTTATGGACCTGGACTGCGCGCAGCGGGATGAGCTTCTGGCCCGCAAGCTGATCGAGCACAGCCCGCTGGTTGCGCGCCTGGTGAAGCCGCACCGCGAAAACAACAACCGCGAGATCATCGCCAACCTTGTCACCGTGATCGAGGGAATGTCCCAGGAGATAAAAGCGCTGGAGGCGGACAACAAAAAGCAGAAGGAGACGGTGGCGTGGATGCACGACATGATATGGGATATGGTGAAAAAGCAGCGGCGGGAATCATCCGTCTAGAGTCCCGGCATTCCTGCGGATGATACGGACAAGCTCTGCGGCAGCTGGGAATGGCGGAATCCCTCTACTATGAGCTGAAGCCCTTCGGCATTAAGACGGCAAAGACCAGATCAACTACCCCACCGACATGTGTGCCGGAGGCTTTATGAGCAGTATGTGAAGGGGGATGTGGAGGAGTTTAAGGGGTATTTGTTTGGGAGGTTGTTTGGGTAGAGTGGGGAGATGAACGGGGGGCAGTGAAACCTCAAACCGGAGTAGAAGCGTGAACCTTTCAATGAAGAGCTTGCTATTTCCTATGTTTTTGCATATAATATAAATGAACCAAAGGTTTGCCGTTCATCACGGCAAGAATATGATGAACGTGTATGTTTAACTTCCGTGAACGACGGGGTGCTATAAGCGTAGAATATCGTTCACTTGTAAAACGGGGCTTGCCGTAAGGCGAGCCCCATTTTTGAGGTGATATATGAAACTTGTTTCTATTAATTCTGTATTGCTTGAAAAATACTTTCACGATAAAGAAGTATTGCAAAAGAATAAACGCCCATATGTTTTGGTTGTTCATCTTAGCTATAAAGGGAAAAAGCAGGATTTCGCCGTACCGATCCGATCCAATATTCCTGCCTCTGCACCCAAAGATCAGTACTTCGCCCTTCCGCCACGCCCTACTACAAAGCCGAAAAACCGTCATGGTATCCATTACATCAAAATGTTTCCTGTTACGCGCCAATATTTAATTCGATATCGAATAGAAGGCAACGAATTTGCAACTTTAATACATAATATCATCAATCGCAACTCAAAAGAAATTATTCAACACTGCCAAAAATATCTTGATGATTACGCCTCTGGTATCCATCCTCAATTTTCTACAAATATCGATTTTCTGCTTGATCAGTTATATTCCGATGCACAATAACCTCATTCCATCAATAATAAAGATAATACAGGCAAAGTTTTTTGAGGAATTTTCAGCACACGTTTCCATGTAACACTATTCCAGCTCTGGGATCAAAAATGTAAATGGTCTTCCAAATATTGCTCCTTTTTAAGAAATCATCCCCAACAGCCCACTCACCGAAAACGGCATCCCTGCCGCCTCCCGCACAGGAATCATCTGGAACCGGTATATTCTTCGCAGAACGCCGCGAAGATCTCCTTCTGGATCTCATCGCCGACCACGGCCAGACGAATCTGCCTATTTTCATCCACGGCACCCGGTGCGGCCGTTTCCGCCTCACTGGCGCCGCATTTTTCGATCATCCGGCTGACCGCGTCCATGACGCCCACATTCAGGGCCCCCTCAAAATAGGAACGCCTTCCGTTTAAATCCGCCTCCGTGAACAGATCCAGAATCCGCAGAATATACATCGCACGGTTGAAGCCGTACTCGTGCACGTTCCGGGCGCCGAGGCGCACCATCTCATGGTCTATCACCCACTGTTCCCCGCCGGACACGCTGGCTCCAAGAATGCTCTCCTTAGTGATCGCCTTGAAAAACTCCCCCGTGATATTGGAAGAAATATCTTCGATCCATCCATCTCTCACAAGCACGGCCTGGGTGTGGCTGCCGGGCAGCACAAACACACAGGTTCCCTTAGAAAGCTCCGGGTTTGCCCGGAGGATTCCAAACACCTCGATCTCCTCGCCCCGCATAATATTTACCGATGCCGCCAGTTCCGGGGAGACCAAAGCGCCCCGTTCCAGTGTCTTGATTCCCGGAATAATCTCCAGCTCCCTGTGAAAAAAACGGTCATCCCTGTAAACCGCCACATTCTCCCGCAGCGTTCCCGCGTCCACCGGCGCAGGCAGGTGCTCCACCTCCACAATGCCGGACGGACAGGAGATCATTCCCGACAGAAAGACATGGGACACGTCGGATCCGGTGATCTGCTCGTCGGACAGCAGTTTTTCATACATGGAGTAAAGCTCGCCCACCAGCCTGGTATTATCCCGCTCCAGAGCAGAATTTTTCGCCCCGATGGCTTTCGCCATGCTGCGGACGATGGCTCCGTCTTTCAGAAGATAAGCCCGTGTATTGGTCGTACCCGAATCATAATACATGATATACATTCGCGTTTCCTCCTCACTGAAGCTTTTCCACATAAGCCGCCGCCAGATCGCGGATGGCATCGTAGTCTCCGGCCTCGATGAGCTTCCTGTTCACGATATTTCCGCCGATTCCCACGCTGCAGACGCCCGCCGCGAAAAACTCGCGGATATTGTCCAGGCTGACTCCGCCCACGGCCGCCAGGGGAATATAAAACAGCGGGCCGCGGACCGCCTTGATGTAGGAAATACCCAGATTATCCGACGGGAACACCTTCACGATGTCGGCTCCCCACCGGTAGCACTGCTCAATCTCTGACGGGGTCATGGCGCCGGGCATGGCCGCCATCCCCAGCCGCTTGGTCTCCTCGATGACCTCGCGGCTGGTGGTGGGTGTGATAATATATTCCGCCCCGGCCTCGCAGGCCGCCCGCACCTGCTCCACATTCAGCACTGTTCCGGCTCCGACGCGCACACCTTCCGGACCGTATCTTTCCACCACGGCGCGAATCTTGTCGGTGGTGTAGTCCAGCGACTTTGTCTGATCGAAGGGAATCTCCGACAGGCGGATGCCCCCTCCTTCAGTGCACCGGCCGTCCTCACGGTCTGCTCCAGCTCAAGACCGCGGATAATCGCCACGATCTTTTCTTCCATTATCTGTTTCAGCACTTCCATTTCATTTCTCCTTTCCGTACAGGAAACGGCCTCCAGCCGCTCTCGCTCCTACAGCTCGCGCATTTTCTGAACCCAGCTTCCCGTATCTCTAAGAACCACATCGAGAGACGGAAGATTAAAGCACTCAAACGAACAGTATTCGCTGAATCCATTTTTCTTTAAGCACTTGAAAATCGTCTCAAAATCTGTGTGTCCGTAACCGGGGAACATGCGGTCAGAATCGGCAATGTGCACGTGTTTCAGTTTCTTTCCCATTTTCTCGATACTGCGCTCGAATCCGATGTCCTCGATATTTGCGTGAAATAAATCCCACAAAATTCCGACGCAGTCCGGATTTCCCAGGCGGTTTTCTATGAAGTCCACGGTGGCCTCGGCGGAGTTGAGAAGCGCCGTCTCATAGCGGTTGATGGCCTCCAGGCACAGCGTCACGCCGTTTTTTCCGGCATACTCCACCAGCGGCTTCATGGCCTCCGAGAGCTCGTCCAGATCTCTTTCTGCGGTGTCCAGGCTTCCCAGACCGCGCATCAGACCGATGGTCACCTTGCTGCCCAGGAGCTTCGCCGCATCGATGTGCTTTTTGAAGCGCTCCTGCGTCCTGGCCGTGACATCGGCGGGCACACCGATGAGGGAGAGCCCTTCCAGCCCCCTCGCCTGCCCGGTGGAGATCGTGGAGCAGCCCAGTCCCCTCTCGTCAAGCTGCGCCTTCACCTTTCCCAGATCCAGATTGTCATAGTTGCTGATACAAAGCTCCGCCCCGTCCAGGCGGTTCTCCTTCATCCAGTCCAGCCCCTTCACATAATCTGCGGCGGAGAAGGAAGAAAATACGGTGTCATACTGTAATGTGACTGTCGCACTGAATTTCATGTCCATCATCTGCTCCTTTTTATATACCTTTTATAAAATGCGTGCGCTCCGGTGCACGCCCGCTCATCTCCTAGAGAATGACGCCATCGCGGAAAATGGAAATCTCCCTGTAGCCAAACTCCTCATTCTTCGTCTGCTTTTGTCCGCTGGCCACCTGAAGTACCAGCTCAAACAGGCGGTCCGCGGCCTCCTCAAAGCTGGCTCCGTCTAACACCTGTCCCGCGTTGAAATCGATCCAGTCCCTTTTTTTCTTCGCCAGCGCCGTGTTGGAGGCGATTTTTATGGTGGGCACAAAAGCGCCGAAGGGATTGCCGTTTCCCGTGGTGAAAAGCACCAGATTGGCTCCGCTGGCTGTCAGATTCGTCACGGAGACTGCGTCGTTTCCGCTGCCGGTCAGAAGGCTTAAGCCCTGTTTTTTACCGGATCGCCGTAGTAGAGAACATCCACCACCGGCGCAGTTCCGCCCTTCTGGATGTTGCCCAGGGATTTGTCCTCGTCCGTGGAAATGCCGCTCCGGATATTTCCGGGGCAGGGGTTGCGGTCGATGGGCTGACCGTATTTCATAAAATATTCCTTAAAATTATTGATGAGCCCACGATGCCGTCAAACACCTGCCGGTCCGCCGCCCGCTCCATGAGCCTGGTCTCGGCGCCGAACATCTCCGACACCTCCGTGAGAATCGCCTTTCCTCCGCACTTCACGACGCGGTCGGTGACGCGCCCGCATAAAGGATTGGCCGACACGCCGGAGAACGCGTCGGAGCTGCCGCATTTCAGACCGATCTGCAGAAGCTCCGCCGAAAGTTTCTGGCGTCTGAAGCTGCCGGCATACTCTGCCAGCCCGTCGAGAAGCTCCATACCCGCCTCATACTCGTCCTCGTGGTCCTGGGTCACCAGGAATTTCACCCGTCTCGGATCCACCTCACCCAGCACCGGCTTAAAATATTCCAGGCAGTTGTTCTCGCAGCCCAGGCTCACCACCAGTACCGCTCCGGCGTTGGGGTGGTTTATGAGACCTTTTAAAAGCTTCTGCGTCGTCAGCATGTCATCCCCCAGCTGGCTGCAGCCCGCATTGTGCGTCAGGGCGCACACGCCGTCCACCAGACCCGCATATTTTTTTCCAGCCCGCTCGGCCAGAATCTGCGCGGTCCGGTTCACGCAGCCCACCGTGGGAACAATCCAGATCTCGTTTCTTGTGCCGGCGCGCCCGTCCTCTCTTAAATATCCGTCAAACCAGGCCTCCTCCTTCGGGCGGAACTTCTTCCACACATCGGAAACCGGCTGATAGCTGTACTCAATGAGTCCCTCCAGGTTGGTCAGCACATTATGAATATGTACGTGCTCCCCCGCCTCGATGGGAGCCGTGGCGTGACCGATGGAGAGACCGTATTTCACCACATCCTGTCCGGGGGCTATATTTTCCAAGGCCACCTTGTGCGCGGCGGGGATATCCTCTTTCAGAATAATCTTTTTTTCTCCCACAGCGCACACCGCCCCCGCCCGTAAAGGGCAAAGGGCGATGGCCACGTTGTCGTTTGGCTGTATCAACAGCAGCTTTTTGTCATCCATAGTTGTCTACGCTCCATACATCCAGTTGGGCAGAGCCAGCGAGATCTGCGGAATATAGGTGATAAACTGAAGCAGAATGTAGAACATGATGATAAACGGAACCGTTGCCTTGCAGATCCGCTCAAAAGGCACGCTGGACACCTTTGAAAGCACGTAGAGCACCATGCCCACAGGAGGCGTTAAAAGTCCGATCATCAGGTTCAGAATCATGATAATGCCAAAATGCACCGGATCTACGCCGAACGCCGTCACCACCGGCAGGAACACCGGAGTCAGGATGATGATGGACGGTGAGGAGTCCATGAACATTCCCACGAACACCAGGAAAATATTGATGACCAGGAGCGCCAGATACTTGTTGTCCACATAAGTCAGGAAGAAGTTCGCCACCATCTGCGGGAACCGCTCGAAGGAGAGGATATAGCAGAAAATGGTCGCGCCGCACACGATCATCATAACGGTGCAGGTGGTCTCGCTGGCTTCCTTGAGAGCCGCCGCCAGCTTCTTCAGATTGAGCGTCCGATAAAAGAAGCCCAGGAAAATCGCATAGAAGGTTGCAATGATAGCCGCCTCTGTAGGCGTAAAAATTCCTTTCAGAATACCTCCCAAAATCACTACTACCGTCAGCAAGGACAGAAACGCTCTTTTAAAGGACTGGAAAAGCGCCGGGAATCCGCACCACTCTTCCTTGCGGTAACCTTTCTTTTTACTGATAATGTAGACCATCACACACATGGCAACCGCCATGATCGCCCCAGGCACCGCGCCGGCCATAAAGAGACGGCCGATGGACACCGATGCCACTGTGCCGTAAACAACCGCAGGCACAGAGGGCGGGATGATTGGCCCCACCAGGGAAGACGCGCCCGTCACTGCCAGGGAGAAATCGTCGTCGTAGCCCGCGTCGCGCATGGCCTTCAGCTCGATGGCTCCCAGCCCGCCTGCATCGGCGATGGCCGCTCCGGACATGCCGGCAAACACCACGGAGGCCAGAATATTAGCGTGGCCCAGACCGCCGGTAACGTGGCCCACCAGCTTGCCGCAGAAATCGAAAATCCGGTCCGTCACCTCGCCGCTGTTCATCAGGTTGCCGGCCAGGATAAAACCGGGAACCGCCAGAAGCGTGAAGGTGTTGGCTCCCTCAGTGAGACGCTGCACCACCATGAAAAGTGCCATGTCATTGACCATGAAATACAGAGTGCCGCTGCACAGAAGGCAGAACGCGATCGGGCACCCCAACACCATCAGCAACAAAAAGCTTATCATCAATACTGCCATACCCTACTCATCCTCCTTCTTCATATAGCGCTCCTTGTAGCCATCCCAGTCAAACAGCGCATACAGTGCGTCCACGGTCCACTGAATGGCCATCATCATGATTCCCACCGGTGCCGCGATGTACTCGATTCCCAGACTCACGCCCAGCGTAACCGCTTTGATCTTGCTCTGCGCCACAAAGATAGAACAGGCGTGGGGAAACAGGATAAAGCAGGTGGCCGCACAGACCACGCTGATCGCAATCATCTGTATCCTCTGCAGGGACATGGGAAATTTGCTGGTCACTGCGGTCATCCGCACATGGATATGTCCCTCCCGCACCAGGCAGACCCCAGCAGCGCCATCCACACGAAAATATAGCGGGCCAGCTCCTCCGACCAGGTTAACGGATAGCTGAACACATAACGGCACACCACCTGCGCCAGCAGATCCAGGCACATGAGAGCCATGAGGAAAATGATGAACCACTCGTTGATCTTGTTAAATCCGTCATAGACCTTATTGATGCCAGACATTACTGTTTTCAAAAACATCTCCTCCTTTTAAACCTTCCTTATTAAAAATGGAGGTGCCGCGGCAGCAGGATACCTTCTGCCACAGCACCTCCACTGCACTCCCCGTCAGCTATTTGTTGTAAGACTGTGCAATGCCAAGCCAGTCTCCCCAGATATCCGCATAGTCGTCGTAAATGCTCTGCGCGTTTGCCTTGAAGGCTTCCTTGTCAACCTCTACGATGTTCATACCTTTCTCGGTCAGGCTGGCCATCAGCTCTGCCTCCTGGGCTTTGATGTCCTCGCTGATGGAATTGCAGCTGTCCTGTACGCACTGCATCACGATCTCCTGCAGATCCGCCGGCATACTCTGCCATACATTATTGTCGATAGTGTAGGTGACGGCTGCAATCACGTGGTCGGTCATCAGAAGATTGTCACATACCTCATAGAACGCATTGGAGTCGATGGTCGGCAGCGGGTTCTCCTGTCCGTCCACAACACCCTGCTGGATTCCCATGTAAACCTCTCCCAGCGACATAACGGTGGGAGTCGCTCCCAGGCTGCGCCGTAGGCCATGGCCATCTCGGAATCCGGAACGCGCAGCTTGCAGCCTGCAAGTCCAGAAGGCTCAGTGGCCGCATAGCCGTTGGTGGTCACTTCTCTGGAACCGTAATAGTACATGCCCAGGCATCTTAAATTGCTTGCCTCTGCCAGCGTGTCATAGAGCTCATGAGCCTTGTCGCTGTTGGCGAAAGCCACCAGAGCGTCGCCGTCATCGAACACGTAAGGTGCGTCGAACAGGGAAAATACCGGGTCATATTTGGAAAGCTCCGACGGACCGGTGCAGACGATATCACAGGTCTTCGCTCCCATAGCCACCGCCGAGGTAACGTCGCTCTCTTTTCCAAGCTGCTCACCGGAGTAAACGGTAACCGTCACATGCCCATCCGTCGCGGCCTCCACCGCGTCGGCAAAAGCATAGTAGCCCTGGCATGCCACATGGTCCTCCGCCAGGTTGGTAGCCAGCTTCAGATCATACTGTCCCCACTCGCTGGAGCCGGCGGCCTCTCCGCCCTCCGCGGCTGTATCTGCTCCCGCTTCGGCCTGTGTTCCTGCTGCCGGGGCCTCCGTAGCAGCCGGTGCAGAATTTCCGCCTCCGCATCCCGCCAGTGACACCATTGCCGCCAGTGACATTGTGATTGCTAATACTTTTTTCATTTCTTCCTCTCTCCTTTTTAGATGCTTGGTTTTGTGATATTTGTATTAAATACTATTGATATATCACAGTTTCGATAGTGATATTATATATATATATAACAGAAAAATCAAGAGGATTCGTCACAATCTTTATAATTTCTCAACATATGCACAGTTTTTGTCAGTCAAATTTGTTGAAATGCGCTACAAAACGTTTTTATATGCTCCAGCGCCAGCCGCGCTGCTGTCTCCGGATCTGGGTAAAGGAACGATTCCAGGGCCACCGCCCCCTCGTACCCCACTTCCTTAAGGGCCGCAAACGTGGACGCAAAATCATAATGCGCATGACCTGGATACCAGCGGTCGCTGTCGGCCACATGGACGTGACCGATCTTTTTCCCCGCTCTTTTTATACATTCTGCACAGTCTGCTTCCTCAATATTCATGTGAAAGGTGTCCAGATGCAGCGTCAGAAATTCCGACGGGTATTCCTGGAGGAGTGCAAGCCCCTCATCCACCGTGTTGAGCCAGTCGCTCTCAAACCGGTCGATAACCTCGAAGGCCAGCGTCACCTTAAGCCGCTCCGCCTCGGCGAGGCAGGCTTCCAACCCCCGTTTAAAATACTCTCCGTATTTTCCGGGTCGGCGCAGTCCTTCTTCTGACCTTTCATCAGGCCGATAATGACGACAGCTCCGGTCTCCGCACCCAGACGGATATGTCCTTTCATCCGCCGGATCGCCTCGGCACGCACCTCCGGCTCGGCATGAGTAAAAAGATTCTCTCCTGGCTGTAGGAAGGCCCGGTTCCGATGGACGTCAGAGCGATGTGGTTCTCCTTAAGCGCAGAACATAATGTCTGGCGGTCCAGAGCATCTGAATCTTTAAGGTGCAGCTCAATCCCCTCATATCCAAGACGCGCTGCCTGTCTGATGCAGCTTATATGATCGCCCCGAAGCACCAGCGGCGTATGCCAGCTGGCGCTCTCAATGGCAGTTATGGATGTTTTCATCATTTCATACACTCCTTAAAATCCGTGGGAGGTCGCCCCTCCGTCCACGGGGAAATCCCGTCCTGTCAGATAGGTGGAGGCGCCGGACAGAAGGAACAGCATCATATACCCAATCTCCACCGGGCGACCGAATTTGGGCAACATGGGCTTCGCCAGCGCCGCCGCCTTGCGGTCGGGATTCTGCTCGAACATGCCCTCATTCAGCTTTGTGAGGAACCAGCCGGGCGCCACACTGTTGACCAGAATATTGTCATTTTTCCACTCCTCCGCCAGCCCTCTGGTCAGCCCCAGCACTCCGGATTTGGTCATGTCGTAGGGCAGCACCCCGGTGAAACCCATGTAGGCCGCCATGGAGGAAATGGTCACGATGCGGCCGATGTACTGAGATTCCTTAAGATAGGGATAGCAGATTCTGGAGAGCATGAGCGGTGTCTTTAAGTTGATCTCCATAATCTTGTCCAGACGGTCCTCCGGAAATTCCTCCGCCCGGCATTTGTAGGTGATACCTGCGTTGTTGATGAGAAAATCAAGATGTCCCTCTTTCTCAGCGATCTCCCGCACCACCGTTTCAAGCTTCTTATAATCTGTCACGTCGCAGATAACGTCCGTCATGCGTCCCCCGGCGATCTCCTCCTCATCGGTGTGGGGCATCAGATCCAGATTATAAACGGTAGCCCCGGCATCGGTCAGAACCTTCGCCTGTCCCAGGCCCAGCCCGCGGCTGGCCCCTGTGATAATTCCCACATGACCGGTAAGGTCAAACAGACTTGCTACATAATCCTTCGATGTCATTTCTCATCCCTCCTAAAATGTGATGACAACCTTGCAGGCCCCACTGTTCTTGTCCATGGCAGTCTCGAAGGCCTTCTTTGCCTCCTCCACAGGGAACACATGGGTAACCAGCTTATCCACCCGCTCCCTGCGTCCGGGCAGACTTTCCACAACCTCTTTAAACTTGCTGTTCTGATTTCTCGTTCCCGCAATTACCAGCTCATTTTTATTCACCAGCCGGAAATTAATCGGCACTGGCTCCGGGGCAAAGGTCAGCGGCACCAGACGGCCATGAGGGCTTAAAAGTTCCACAGAAAGGCTTGTCAGCGCGGGCACGCCGCTGGTCTCAAATACCACGTTGACTCCCTTGCCCTCCGAAATACGCATGACTTCCTCCCTCAGATCCGCGGTCCTGGGATTGATGGTGTAGGAGGCGCCGAAATCCTTTGCGATTTTCAGCCGCTCCTCGTTTACCTCGCTGACAATGACCGTGGCCCCTTTGCTGGCTGCGATATCGCAGATAATCATGCCGATGGGCCCCGCGCCGTGGACCAGCACCAGGTCTCCCGGCTGTGTGTCCGCCTGGGCGTTGGCCTGGGCTCCACAGTGTAGGGCTCAGCGGTGGCCGCCTCCACGGGCGTCAGCTCCTCCGGGTCATATTTGTAGAGCTTGTCGCTCTCCACCACCAGATACTCCTCCATGACGCCGTCGGCGTGCACGCCCGCCACCACGATATCCGGGCAGCAGTTGTAGCGTCCATTGCGGCAGGCGTAGCAGGTTCCGCAGCCGTGAATCGGCTCGATGATAACCGAATCGCCGACGGACACGTTCTTCACCGCACGGCCCACCTCCGCCACGACGCCGCAGCCCTCATGCCCGATGATCCGCGGATAGGTGGCATAGGCATGGGTTCCATGCAGAATATGAATGTCGCTCCCACAGATTCCTGCGGCGGTAATTTTCACCAGTACCTGGGTATCCTTCTTAATCTGCGGCTTTTCCACCTCGACGACTTCCAGGCTTCCCGGTTCCTTCACATATACAGCTTTCATATCTATCTGACCTCCTCCAGCGCTTCTTCCTTAAATGTAAATCCCCAGCCGGCTCCCTCTCTCGGGTATGCGTAGCCGTTCTCAATTCTCATGGTATTGTCGATAATGCCGTCGATCCAGTCAAAGGACTCCGCTCCGTAAGGCCTTGCGATGGTGCACAGAAGCGGCACGTCGTAATCTTTGTAATAGTGCGGCAGCACTGGAAGCTGATGGGCAGAAGCCAGAGCCGCAGAATTTCTCCACTCCTCCACGCCTCCAAGGCGGATGAGATCCGGCTGCCAGAGATCCAGCGCATTTCTCGCAATCAGATTCTTTAACGCTTCGCAGTCATACTCCCGCTCACCCATGGCCAGCGCGATGCCGCACTTCTGGCGAAGCAGCTCATAACCGGCAAAATCGGTGTGGGGAACCGGCTCCTCAAACCACTGGAGACCGATGCCTTTGGCCTGCTCAGATAACTTGAGCGCGCTCACCACGTCCATGCCCTGATTGGCGTCCATCATAATCTTCACGCTGTCGCCCAGCTTCTCCCGGCAGATGGAAAGGCGGTGCATGTCGCGCTCGATGCCGTCGGGATGTCCCACTTTAATCTTCACCGCCGTAAACCCGCGGTTCTTGTAATCCAGAACCTCCTCCAGAAGCTCCTCGTCAGAATAGCTGATCCAGCCGCCGCTTCCGTAGACCGGAATCTTTGTGATGTTCGCGCCAAGCATCTTCCAGACAGGCTGTCCCACCGTGCGGCCCCAGGCGTCCCACATGGCCACATTGAACGCGGCGATGGCGCAGGTGTTGATACCGGTGTTTCCGAAATACTCCGCCTCCATATCCCACTCTCTCTTGGCGCGGACGGTCTCAAACACATCGTACTCTTTGCCCAGCAGGAAATCTCTGCAGTCTCTGAGTGCCCCCTCGATGGCTCCCGGTGAGTAGTGGAAGGAGAGCAGATATCCCTGTCCCTTTACTCCGTCCTCTGTCTCCACTTCAGCCACGTAAAACGCGATTTTGCTGATGGTGTGGGTGGAATCCGCGATGGGTTTGCTGATCTTAGATACCGCCCGGTAAAAACTGGCCTTCCTGATCTTCGTGTTCATGATTTTTCCTCCTTGTAATTTGATTTTATTTTTATTATATTTAAAATTTAATATATAATTTATATATTTATCTTATTCAACTGATATATCTATAGTGGTTAAAAATATCGCCCCACGGCCCAGGCCGGCAAACCGCCTTCCTGTCTGACCGTGTGGCTTTATTTTCTTTATACATATCAATGGCACAATAACTATCTGATGGGCTCTCTGGAACGGAAATGGCGGATGGTCCTCTCCTTCGAGACCTCCAGATGATGCCTCAGCTGCTCATCCACACTCTGCCGGTCCCCCTCCAGAATCGCGTCGATCAGTCCGATGTGCTCATCGATACTTCCCTCTCCCTCCGTCGGATGAGAGCTGATAATGCGGAGCCTCAGATTCTGATCTGCAATATTGTTCAGAAGCCGCTTCAGATATCGATTGGGACATGCCATCACAATCGCCGCATGAAGCTCCGTGTCCAGATCGATATAATATCTTCGAAGCTCCGTCTCGCTTAAGTTCTCCGGCGGCTCCATAAACCGTCTCCGGATGTCAAGAAGCAGCGGACGGTTCACCTGGTTCATGGCGCTTAAAACCATGGACGGCTCAATCAGCTGGCGCACGCCGTAAATATCCTCGATCAGATCCAATGTAACCGCAGTGACGATGGTGCCCTTTCTCGGATAAACGTAAACAAAGTCCTCCTTCTCCAGGCGCAGAATCGCCTCCCGCACCGGAGTCCGGCTCATATTCATCTCCTTCTGAAGCGTATCCTCCGAGATATCGCTGAGCGGCGGATAGTCCCCGTTTATGATCTTCGCTTTTATGTACTCATATGCGCTGTCTGTCTTGCCCAAAATTGTTCTCCGTTTCCATAATTTTATATTTTTCCCAAACAACTGATATATCTGTTGTTTGTATATTAGCATACTCTTTACATTTTTTCAAGACCTATTGTATAATAATTTTCAAATACGTAAAATCAAAGGAGGAGACACACTTTATGGAAACCACTCAAAGCCTGTCGAACGGAGAACTGCTGCTTATATGCCTGGCTGTTTTCGCCGCCGTCCTTATTTTCCCCCGCCTTCTGCGCCGCCGGCGCATCCAGAAACAGGTGTGGGAAAAGCGGCAGAAAGGCGAAGCCATCCGCCCGGAGGATTTTACTGGTAAGCAAAAGCTTTTCCACACGCACAACGGAAAAGCCTCCGAGATCGAGCAGTTTCTGGCGGCGCTCAAATCCCACGCATCCAGACACGGGATGAAGATCGTCTTCCCCGGGAATTTTCTCTGCAACAACACCGTGAGCCCGTCCTCCATGATCCTGGTAGGCAGATTCGGTCTCCTGGTGATCCGCTGCTACGGCTTCGGCGGCCACATCTACACAGAGCAGAACGGGAAACGCTTCATGCAGAATATGAACGAAACCATCAAGGAGATCACCAATCCCATCCGCTCCATGGAGCAGGAAGAGGATCTGGCAAGGCTCCTCCTGTGCCAGACCCTCTGGAAACATCTCCCCGTTTTCAGCGCCTCCGTATTCACCCGGCCGAATGTCATCCTGGATGCCCCGGAAAATTCCCGCGTCTTTGACCGCAGCCACTTCATGTACTGGCTCGCAAGCGATCCCCCGTTTCCAGTCCGACGCCGGAACCCCCATCGAGGAAGTCTCCTCCTTCCTGGTAGAAGCCGTCAGAAAAGGACGCGAGACCTCCACCTAGGCCTCGCGTCCTTTCCCCCTGCCTCCCCCATCAGGCCTTCACGCACCCAAACAGCAGCGGCATCGTCTGTCTGGTATAGTCTCCCAGATCATAGTCCCCATTGCTGATGCAGTAATCATAGATGATCGCCCGCTCGCAGAGCGTATACAGCCTGGCGATCTCAAAATACGTCATATCGTTGCGGATCTGTCCCCTGCGCTGTCCTTCCTCCACGAGAATATTGATCATCCGGTAATAATACCGGTTCTGATCCAGCAGATGCTTCGATCCCTTCGTCACCACCTGCGACGCGTAGAGGGAGGCCAGAAGCCCCACCGGCACCTCGTCCTGGATCATGTCGTGCACGCAGTAGCACAGATACAAAAGCTTGTCGTAGCTGTTCATCTCCGGATCCAGATTCGCCATCTCCTCCTCGTACTTCACGTCAAACAGTTCCGAGAGCGAGGACAAAAGCTCGTCCTTGCTGTTGAAATAATGATAAAAGCTCCCCTTTGAAGTGTTGGAGCCTGCGATAATTTCATCTATGGTAGTCTCCTCATACCCCTTTTCATTGAACAATTTCCAGGCCACTTTTACGATCTCGGCCTTCGTACTTCTCTTTCTGCCCATGATAATTTCCTTTCCCGCGCCGCATCGGCGCTGCACATTTCGTATTATATCATTTTTTCGGTTTTTAGTAAAGGAAATAGAACCAACGCCCCTTATTTCTTAGGCAAATTTTTCACGATTTTTTTACGTTTTTTCTATTGCATTTTATAGCATATCGTAGTATTATAGACTTAATACTAGACTGTAGTCTGTTTTGAAAGGAGGAGCCTGATGGAAACTCCATATGTATTTAACATCCAGAAGTTTTCCGTGCACGACGGCGACGGCATCCGCACGACCCTGTTTTTCAAAGGATGTCCCTCGACTGCATGTGGTGTCACAACCCGGAGAGCCAGCGCTATCACAAGGAATTGATGTTCTTCCACGATAAATGCACGGTCTGCGGCGCTGCGTGGCCCACTGCCCGAACGGAGCCAACTCCATTGTGGACGGGAAGGTCGTGATGGACCGGGAGAAATGCACCGCCTGCGGCGTCTGCACCGACTGGTGCTTAAACAACGCCCGCGAGGTTGCCGGAAAGGAATACACGATCAAGGAGCTGGTGAAGGAAGCCGAGAAAGACCGGATGTTCTACGAGGATTCCGGCGGCGGCATCACACTCTCCGGCGGCGAGGTCATGGTTCAGAACATGGATTACATCGAGGAGCTGTGTCGTATCCTTTATAACAAGGGCTATCGGGTGAACATCGACACCTGCGGCTACGCGCCCTACGAGAACTTCAAGCGGATTCTCCCCTACGTGGACACATTTCTCTACGACATCAAGGCGATGGATCCGGAGGTACATAAAAAGTTCATCGGCGTGGACAACGCGCTCATTCTGGAAAACCTAAAGAAATTAAGCGACGACGGCGCATCCATCAACGTCCGCATCCCCACCATCGGCGGGGTCAACGCGACAGAGGAGTTCATGAACGAGGTCGCCGATTACCTTAAAGATAACAACATCCGCGTAAAGCAGGTCAATCTGCTCCCCTACACAACACGGGGATGCACAAGTACCGCAAGCTTGACCGGGCTTACGACGAGGAGGAACTTCTGACAGTTCCAGGCAAGGACCGCATGGAACTGTTCAAGAATATATTTGTAAACAAAGGGTTCAGCAACACAAAAATAGGAGGTTAAGAACATGGCAAACGAAACAAATGTATCTTGCTGCTGCGGCGGAAACGTCTACGAGAAAGATTTTTCCGGTAAGCAGGAGCGCGGAATGAACGAGAGAATCCGCAAGCTTCGCAAAGAAAGCACCACAACCCAGCCCCATATCTACATGGAGCGTGCGGTTCTGGAGACAGAGGCGTACAAGATGTACGAGGGCACCGTATCCGTTCCGGAGCTCCGCGCCTGGTACTCAAGCATTTCTTCTCCAACAAGAAGATCAGCATCGGCGAGAACGAGCTTATCGTGGGCGAGAAGGGCGACGGCCCGCAGTCCGCTCCCACATTCCCGGAGCTGTGCTGCCATACGCTGGAAGACATGCACACCATGAACGACAGAAAGATCGTTAACTTTTCTGTTTCCCCGGAGGATTTAAAGATCCAGGAAGAGATGATCATTCCCTTCTGGGAGAACCGCTCCACCCGTCATAAAATCCTTAACAGCATGACCGAGGAGTGGAAAGAGGCCTACGCTGCCGGTATTTTCACCGAGTTCATGGAGCAGCGCGGACCGGGCCATACCGTTGGATCCGAGAACATTTTCAAGAAAGGTTACCTGGATTACCAGAACGACATCAAGGAGTCCATCGCCAACCTGGACTACATGCATGACCCGAAGGCCATGGATAAGAAGAACCAGTTAAACGCCATGAGCATCTGCTGCGACGCATCATGATCTTAGGCAAGCGCTACGCAGACCTGGCAAGACAGATGGCTGCCGAGTGCACCGACGAGAAGAGAAAAGCTGAGCTTCTTCAGATCGCTGCCAACTGTGACGTGGTTCCGGCTCACAAGCCGCAGACCTACTACCAGGCCATCCAGCACTACTGGTTCACACACCTGGCAGTTACCACCGAGTTAAACCCGTGGGATGCCTATTCACCGGGACATTTTGACCAGCACCTTGGCCCCTACTACGAGAAGGACGTGGAGGACGGTATCTTAACCAGAGACCAGGCCTTAGAGCTCATGGAGTGCCTGTGGGTGAAATTCAACAACCAGCCGGCTCCGCCGAAGGTAGGCATCACCTTAAAGGAGAGCTCCACCTACACCGATTTCTGCAACATCAACACCGGCGGTATCAAGCCCAACGGTGAGGACGGCGTGAATGAGGTTTCCTACATCATCCTTGACTGCATGGACGAGATGAGACTGGTACAGCCCAACTCCAACGTGCAGATCAGCCGCAAGAACCCGCAGAAGTTCTTAAAGAGAGCCTGCGAGATTGCCCGCGAGGGATGGGGCCAGCCCTGCTTCTACAACACCGAGGCAATCATCCAGGAGCTTATGAACGCAGGAAAGACGCTTGAGGACGCACGTAAGGGCGGTTCCTCCGGCTGCGTGGAGACCGGCGCATTCGGAAATGAGGCTTACATTTTACAGGGTTACTTCAACCTTCCGAAGATCTTCGAGCTTACGCTCTTCAACGGCGTTGACCAGATGACCGGCAAGCAGCTTGGCCTTCAGACCGGCGACGCGAGAGATTTCAAGACCTTCGACGAGTTATGGGATGCTTACACCAAGCAGATCAACTACTTCCTTGACATCAAGGTAAGAGGCTCCAACATGATCGAGCAGATCTTCGCGGAGTATATGCCCGTTCCGTTCCTGTCCATCCTTACCAACGACTGTATCGCAACCGGCAAGGACTACAATGCAGGCGGCGCACGCTACAACACCAGCGTAATCCAGGGCGTAGGTACCGGTACCATTTCCGACTGCCTGGCCGCTGTGAAGTACAACGTATTCGACAACAAGAAGTTCACCATGGATGAGCTCTTAGAGGCTCTGAAAGCCAACTTCGTAGCTACGAGGCCATTCACAACCTGGTTGCCAACAAGACTCCGAAGTACGGCAACGACGACGACTATGCGGACGATCTGATGAAGATGGTATTCAACTACTTCGTGGACAATGTATCCGCCCGTCCGAACATGAGAGGCGGCACCTACCGCGTAGATATGCTTCCGACCACCTGCCACGTATACTTCGGCGACGTGATGATCGCAAGCCCAACGGACGTCTGGCTCACAAGCCGGTTTCCGAGGGTATCTCCCCGGAGAAGGGCGCCGATACCTGCGGGCCGACCGCCGTTATCAAGTCCTGTGCGAAGATGGATCACTTAAAGACCGGCGGCACGCTTCTCAACCAGAAGTTCACCCCGGACGTATTAGAGGGTGAGGAAGGCCTCGACAACCTGGCTAACTACATCCGCTCCTACTTCAACATGGACGGCCATCACGTACAGTTCAACGTTGTGAACCGCCAGCTTCTTCTGGACGCTCAGAAGAATCCGGAGGAGTACAAGGACTTAATCGTCCGCGTAGCCGGATACAGCGATCACTTCAGAAATCTGGATAAGCCGCTTCAGGATGAGATTATTGAGAGAACGGAGCAGCATTTCTAAAGCTTAGAACGTCTAAAATAAGTCCGGGATTCCAATTTACGGAATCCCGGACTTTTACTGTCCTTTTATTTTCCAGACGGCAATCCTGTTTCTATGTAGCATCTGCCTCTCCCCTCTGCACATCACCGCCGCCAGCCCCACAGCAGCCACGCCGGACAGCGCCTTGCAGATCATATACGCATTCACCATGCCGCCCGGCACAAGGCTGGCCACGAAGGCCATCTGTCCGCCTACCACGTAGGCTCCGCAGACAGAGAAGGCCGCGTTGAGAATCTGTCCTCTCCGGTCCATCCGGGAGTAGAGCGGCAGCATGGCCAGGCTCTGCGTACAGCTTAAGATCAGTCCCATGACCGCTTCCTGGTTGATTCCCAGGAAATCCCCCAGGCGTCCGATGTGCCCGCCGAATTTCTCCAGCGCCAGATGGGATAAAACCATGCCTCCGCAGGCCACCACGACCATGCGGATGACCAGATAGAGCATCTCCTACCAGGAACTGTCCACCACCGCACACTGCGGCACAAACACACCGAGCATCACCAGCCCAAACAGGAGATAGCTGGCAATGCGGATGATATTTCCAATGACAATCAGTATCTTCGTGGTGAGTCCCGGTATCAGCACGAACGCCAGCACCAGCGCCACACACAGGGCAAGCACGGGAATCATGTTGACCAAAAGTCTTGCGGGAGCAATCCCCAGCAGGAAGCCGCCCGCGAAAAGCCCC
Organism: Clostridia bacterium UC5.1-2E3; assembly: GCA_001304875.1. Classification (GTDB taxonomy): domain Bacteria; phylum Bacillota; class Clostridia; order Lachnospirales; family Lachnospiraceae; genus Ventrisoma; species Ventrisoma faecale. The sequence goes on along the minus strand of BBZO01000004.1, from coordinate 142,655 downwards.
ACCGGCAGTGTGATCAGTCCGGCCACGAAGCCGCGCATCAGCCCCGGAACCTCATTCCACTGCACAAAGGCCAGAAACACCGGCAGCTGGTAGCAGACGGTCATCCCCAGGCCGCCGGACACCATGGCTCCGGTAAACACCGCCATCGGGAGATCGGCGGCCAGCTTTATGGTCATGGGCAGTGCGCCCATATCCGGGGCCAGCAGGCATCCAATCACCAGCGCCGGGTCAAACGGCATCCCCTGGCTGGCAAGAGCGATGGACTCCGCGTGATTCTGCACATAGGAGACACCCACGCAGTAGAAGCCGACCGTGGACAGCGCCAGGCCGCCGGCGGTTTCCATCCCCTGATCAAATTCCTTCTCCCAGCCCCAGCCTGCCTCCGATCATCTTGTCAAACAGTCCCAGGGCTGCAAATCCCAGCATAATCGCCACAAAAATATTCATACCTCTCCCTCCCCATATATCCATTCTACCGTGTTGCGGGGAAATGTCAATTCTCTTATCCAAAATGCCGCCGATAAATTATCACTCAGAGCGACGTGCGCCGCAAGGCACTAAAAAAGTGTGCGCCAGGCGCACACTTGCGCCGGAGCGCGGCTGCGAAAGCAGCCATATTCCTCTGCGCGTAGTGCGCATCCTCGCGGAGCGTTTTGTTTAATAGGGAACGCAGTTTCCTATTAAATAAAAAAGACGCCGGCGCACTCCCGTGCGCCAGCGTCCTCCACGCCGTCATATATAATTACTGATTACTGATTCTTAGCAGCGTTTGCAGCTTTGATCTTCTCGGTGAGAAGCGGAACGATCTTGTTCAGATCGCCTACTACACCGTAGTCAGCTACATCGAAGATCGGAGCGGACTCATCTTTGTTGATTGCAACGATGATGTCGGACTCCTCCATACCTGCCAGGTGCTGGATCGCACCGGAGATACCGATTGCGAAGTAAACGTTGGGACGAACGGTCTTACCGGTCTGTCCAACCTGGAGATCCTTCGGCTTCCAGCCTGCGTCAACAACGGCACGGGAGCAGCTTACGGTTCCGCCAATGGCCTCCGCCAGCTCCTCCAGAATCTTGAAGTTCTCCGGGCCGCCCATTCCACGTCCGCCGGATACAAGGATCTTAGCGTCCATGATATCTACGGTGTCGGTAACAGCCTTAACGATGTCGAGAATCTCAACATACTTGTCGTTGGGAGTAAATCCAGGATTGAACTCCTCGACAACAGCCTTTCTTCCAGCCTCTCTCGGAAGCTTCTGCATAACGCCGGGACGAACGGTTGCCATCTGCGGACGGAACTCCGGGCAAGCGATGGTAGCGATGGTGTTGCCGCCGAATGCGGGACGGGTCATGAGCAGCTGATTGTGCTTCTGCTCTCTGCCCGGCATCGGGTTTAACGGGAAATCGCCGATATCCAGCTGTGTGCAGTCAGCAGTCAGACCGGTATGGATTCTCGCGCAGACGCGGGGACCAAGGTCACGTCCGATGGCGGTCGCACCGATTAAGAAGATCTCGGGTTTGTACTTCTCAACAACAGATGCAAGCGCATGGGTGTACGGCTCGGTTCTGTACTCCTTTAACTCCGGATCGTCAACGACGATTACTCTGTCAGCGCCGTACTCTGCAAGCTGGTCTGCAAGCTCCTTCACGCCGGAACCTACTAAAACAGCCGTAACTTCAGTGTTTAAATCTTTTGCTAAATCTTTACCTTTGCCAATCAGCTCGAAAGCGATGCCGCTAATCTTGTTATCTACCTGCTGTGCAAAGACAAATACACCTTTATATTCTGCTAAATTCATTCTTTCCACCACACTTTTCTATTATTTTAAATTAAAGAACATGTTTTGCAAGAAGCTTCTCTACGATGTAGTCTGCAGAACCGGCCGGGTCCAGGGTAACCTTCTCGCCGGCGCCTTTCTAACCTTATCGGAAGCTTGGCGATCTGGGTCGGGGATCCCTTCATACCCAGGTTGCTGTCTAATACATCTACCAGGTTTGCTCTGCCCCATACGGTGATATCCTTCTTGTACGCGTCAAAGATTCCGCCCGGAGTCATGTAACGCGGCTCATTTAATTCAGAAAGTGCTGTGATTAAGCACGGCATTTTCGCCTTAAGAACATGGTATCTGTCCTCGTACTGACGCTCTACGATCACGCTGTCGCCCTCGATCTTGATGTTCTGGGCGTAGCTGATAACCGGAAGGCCAAGGTGCTCGGAGATCTGCGGACCAACCTGTGCGGTATCTCCATCGATCGCCTGACGGCCAGTGATGATCAGATCGTACTCTAAGTTGCGGATGGCGCCAGCCAGGGTCTGAGAAGTAGCCCAGGTATCTGCGCCGCCCAGCACTCTGTCAGTTACAAGGATACCATTGTCGGCGCCCATGGCCATAGCCTCACGGAGAACCTCCTCAGCCTTCGGAAGGCCCATGGTAACTACGGTAACCTCTGCACCGTACTGATCCTTTAAGCGAAGAGCAGCTTCCAGACCAGCCTTGTCATCAGGTTCATAATTGCAAGCATTGCACCTCTATCCAGGGTACCGTCGGGATTGAACTTAACTCCGCCCTTGGTATCCGGAACCTGTTTTACACAAACAACGATTTTCACTGTATTGTCACTCCTTATTTTTTAATTTGCTTCGTCTCGTTCTGGTCTTATTACTTTAATAAGTCAGCGGAGATAACCATTCTCTGAACTTCGGATGTTCCCTCGTAGATCTCTGTGATCTTCGCGTCGCGCATCATGCGCTCAACATCGTACTCTCTGGTGTAGCCGTAACCGCCGTGAAGCTGAACAGCCTTGGTGGTAACTTCCATAGCGGTCTCAGCAGCGTACAGCTTAGCCATGGCAGCCTCTACAGAGTAGTTCTTCTGGGTAGCCTTCGCCATAGCGGCTCTGTAAACCAGAAGCTGTGCAGCTTTTACCTTGGTGGCCATATCTGCCAGCTGGAACTGGGTGTTCTGGAACTGTCCCAGAGTTCTGCCGAACTGTTTTCTCTCCTTAACGTAAGCGACGGTTCTCTCAAGAGCGCCCTCTGCAAGGCCAAGTGCCTGTGCAGCGATACCGATACGGCCGCCGTCTAAGGTGTGCATGGCGATGTGGAAGCCCTCGCCCTGCTTGCCTAACAGGTTCTCCTTCGGGATACGGCAGTCTGTGAAAATCAGCTCGTAGGTGGCGGATCCGCGGATACCCATCTTCTTCTCTTTGGTACCGAAGGAGAATCCGGAGTGCCCTTCTCAACGATAAATGCGGAAATTTCTTTTCTGGTCTTGCCTCTCTTCTCAACGGTGCCGGTAACGGCGATGATCACGTAGGTGTCAGCCTCTTTACCGTTGGTGATGAAGATCTTGGAACCGTTTAATACCCACTCGTCGCCGTCTAAGACAGCCTTGGTCTGCTGACCCTGGGCATCTGTACCTGCGCCCGGCTCGGTAAGGCCGAATGCGCCTAACTTCTCGCCCTTGGCAAGCGGAACTAAGTATTTCTGCTTCTGCTCCTCGGTACCGTAGGTCTGGATCGGGTCGCAGCACAGAGAGGTGTGTGCGGAAACGATAACGCCTGTGGTGCCGCAAACCTTGGAAAGCTCCTCCACGCACATTGCATATGTAAGCGGGTCACAGCCCTGTCCGCCGTACTCCTTCGGAATCGGAATACCCATGAAACCGAGAGCCTGCATCTTCTTAACAGTGTCTGTCGGGAAGTGCTCGGTCTCGTCAACTTCCTGCGCTAAAGGCTTAACCTCTTTCTCGGCGAAGTCACGGAACAGTGCTCTCGCCATCTCATGCTCTTTACTTAATGTAAAATCCATGTCAATTCCTCCATTTTTTAATATATCACGCTAAACGGTTACCTACCCGTAACCCGTTGCGATTCTAAAATAATTATGAGTAGTCGTAGATGCCCTTGCCGGTCTTAACACCAAGACGGCCGCCGCGAACCAGCTTTCTCAACATCTGATGCGGACGGTACTTGGGATCGCCGCTCTCGCTCTGTAAAACCTCCATGATCGCCAGAACAACGTCCAGACCGATCAGGTCGCCCAGCGCCAGCGGGCCCATCGGATGATTTGCGCCCAGCTTCATCGCGGTGTCGATGTCCTCCGCGCTCGCCTCGCCCTCTGCGTAAATACCGATCGCCTCGTTGATCATCGGGATAAGGATTCTGTTTACAACGAATCCGGCAGCCTCGCGTACCTCAACCGGTGTCTTGCCGATCTCGGTGGCAATCGCTACTACGCGGTCCGCCACTTCCTTCGGAGTGTTCAGTCCTGCAATGATCTCAACCAGCTTCATAACGGGAGCCGGGTTGAAGAAGTGCATACCTACAACGTGATGCTCCAGGCCTGCAGCAATCTGGGTGATGGAAAGGGAGGAGGTGTTGGTGGTGAAGATACACTCCGGTTTGCAGATCTTGTCCAGCTCCTTGAAGGTCTGTCTCTTGATATCCACGTTCTCCACAGCCGCCTCTACGATCAGATCGCAGTCGCTGCAGATCTCCTTTGTGCCGGTCTTGATCTTTGCAATGATCTTGTCGGCGTCCTCTTTCGCCATCTTGCCCTTGGCCACTCTCTTCTCAAGAGTCTTGGTAATTCTCAGTTTTCCGTTTGCTGCGAACTCCTCGTTGATGTCGCATAAACGAACCTCATAACCGTCTACCTGTGCAAATGCCTGTGCGATACCGGAACCCATGGTTCCTGCTCCAATTATTCCTACTATCATTTTTATTTCTCCTCAATATATTTTTCCTGATGATTATAACAGAAAACTATCTGTTGTGGAATGCTTCCACTTTCCTCTTTTCCACGAACGCCTTCATGGCTTCCTGCTGATCCTCGGTCTCGAAGCATGCGCCAAACAGCTTCTCCTCGATGACAATCGCGTTGTCCATATCAGTATCCAGTCCGTCGTTCATGGCCTTTTTGCAGTTTCTCACTGCGATCGGTGCGTTGCCTGCGATGATGCCGGCCAGCTTCATGGCCGCTCCCATCAGCTCCGCCTGCGGGTAAACCGCGTTCACAAGACCGATGCGGTACGCTTCCTCCGCCTTGATGTTGCGGGCTCCGTATACCATCTCCTTGGCCTTGCCGACTCCGACAATGCGGGCCAGTCTCTGGGTTCCGCCGAAGCCCGGCGTGATTCCCAGGCCTGCCTCCGGCTGTCCGAAGACAGCGTTGTCGGAGCAGATGCGGATGTCACAGCTCATGGCCAGCTCGTTGCCGCCGCCCAGAGCGAAGCCGTTGACCGCCACAATCACCGGGATCGGGAAGGTCTCGATCATGCGGAAAATGTCGTTGCCGAACTTTCCGAACGCCTCGCCCTCCTCCTTTGTCATCTGGCTCATGGCAGCGATGTCGGCGCCGGCCACAAAGGACTTCTCGCCGGCTCCCGTGAGCACGATGACTCTCGTCGTTTCCAAATCTACGGCCTCAAAGGCGTCTTTAAGATCCTTAAGCACGTCCGGATTCAGCGCGTTTAACGCCTTCGGACGGTTCACTGTCATGACGCCGATGTAGCTTCCTGGTTATACTCTACAAATCCCATTGGCTCATCTCCCCGGAATCTTCCAGATTAGTCTCTCTTAACGATAGCTGCACAGCCCATGCCGCCGCCGATGCAGAGAGTAGCCAGACCAGTCTTGGCGTCCTTCTCCTGCATCTCGTGAAGCAGGGTTACAAGGATACGGCAGCCGGATGCTCCAACCGGATGTCCCAGTGCGATCGCGCCGCCCTTCGGATTTAACTTGGAAAGGTCGAAGCCTAAGTCCTTGCCTACCGCAACAGACTGAGCCGCAAACGCCTCGTTGGCCTCGATGATGTCGAAATCGCTGATCTGCATGCCGGTCTTAGCCAGTACCTTTTTGGTAGCAGCCACAGGACCGATGCCCATGATCGCCGGCTCAACGCCGCCCAGAGCACCTGCCACCCAGGTAGCCATGGGGGTAACGCCTAACTCTTTGGCCTTCTCCTCGCTCATAACCACGATAGCGGCTGCGCCGTCGTTGATGGAGGATGCGTTTCCTGCGGTTACCATGCCGTCCTTCTTGAATGCCGGGCGGAGCTTGCTGATGCTCTCAGCGGTGGTGCCGGGACGCGGACCCTCATCCGTATCGAAAATTACAGTCTCTTTTTTCTTCTTAACTTCTACGGGAACGATCTCGTTCTTGAAAGCGCCTGCCTCGATGGCTGCAACTGCCTTCTGCTGGCTGGCTGCTGCGAACTGGTCAAGCTCCTCTCTGGTGAGACCCCACTGCTCGCAGATGTTCTCTGCGGTGATACCCATGTGGTAGTCGTTGAATGCATCCCACAGCGCGTCGTTGACCATGGTGTCGATCATCGGAGCGTTGCCCATGCGGTAACCGTAACGGGCATTCTTAAGCGCGTAGGGAGCCATGGACATGTTCTCCGTACCGCCTGCAACAACGATATCTGCATCGCCTGCTAAAATCATCTCAGCTGCTGCGTTCACGCAGTGCAGACCGGAACCGCACACTACGTTTAAGGTGACAGCCGGTACTTCCACCGGAAGACCTGCCTTGATGGATGCCTGGCGGGCAACGTTCTGTCCTAAACCGGCCTGGATTACGCATCCCATGTAAACGTGGTCAACCTGCTCCGGAGCAATACCAGCTCTTTTTACAGCTTCTTTAATTACAATCGCACCTAAATCGCAGCCGGTACTGTGCTGAGAGATCCTCCCATGGAACCGATGGCGGTCCTGCAGGCTCCAGCCAAAACAATCTTCTTTGCCATAAACTACTTCCTCCTTGAAAACTACATTTTCTATGCAATTTAGCATAAACCATAGTACTTATATGATAACACTCTTGTAAATAGTTGTCAAATAATTAACTATTAAATTTTCTGTATTTTTTTGAATAAAATAGTAGGCTGTTGACCTTCGAAGCCTATAATGCTAAACTGATAGCATAAAATATAGAAGGTAAAGGTGAACGATATGGATTTCAGAAAAATGTATGAAGAAAAACTCGTTTCTGCCGAGCAGGCGGCGGCCATCGTCAAGAGCGGGGACTGGGTGGATTACGGCTGGACCACCGGCACTCCGGTGGCGGTTGACGCCGCGCTGGCGAAGAGGCTGCCGGAGCTTCACGACGTGAATTTCCGCGGCGGCATACTTCTCTGGGTTCCGGAGATTTTCAAGATCGAGAACCCGGCGGAGCACATGACCTGGAACTCCTGGCACATGGGCGGAATCGAGAGAAAGGCCATCGCGCAGGGCTTCGCGTTCTACGGCCCCATGCGCTACTCTGAGCTCCCCAGATTCTACCGCGATTTCTCCGACGCAAACCGCAACGACGTCGCGATCATCCAGGTGGCTCCCATGGACGAGCACGGATATTTTAACTTCGGCCCCAACGCCTCCCATCTGGCTGCTGTCTGCGAGACCTCCCGGACGGTCATCGTGGAGGTGAACACGAACATGCCCGTCTGCCTGGGCGGCTTCGAGGAAGGCATCCACATTTCGCAGGTGGATATGGTCGTCGAGGGCAGCAATCCCCCCATCGCGGAGATGGCGGCGGCGCGGCTCCCACCGAGGTGGATGAGACCGTCGCCAAACTCATCGTGGAGGAGATCCCCAACGGCGCCTGCTTACAGTTAGGCATCGGCGGCATGCCCAACGCGGTCGGCTCCCTGATCGCAAAATCCGACTTAAAGGATCTGGGCGTACATACGGAGATGTATGTGGACGCGTTCGTGGATATCGCCGAGGCAGGCAAGATCACCGGCGCGCACAAGGCCATCGACAAGGGCCGTCAGGTGTACGGCTTCGGCGCAGGCACGAAGAAGCTCTACGACTATCTGAACAATAACCCGGCCTGCATGAGCGCTCCTGTAAGCTACACCAACGACGTGCGGGTTGTGGCACAGCTGGACAACTTTATGTCCATCAACAACGCGGTGGATATCGACCTCTTCGGACAGGTCAGCTCCGAGTCCTCCGGCATCAAGCACATCAGCGGCGCCGGCGGACAGCTGGATTTCGTGATGGGCGCTTACCTCTCCAAAGGCGGCAAGAGCTTTATCTGCTGCTCTTCCACCTTTAAGACGAAGGACGGCGAGTTAAAGTCCAGGATTCTCCCGACCCTGCATCCCGGCTCCATCGTGACCGACTCCCGCGCCAACACTCATTTTCTTGTCACCGAGTACGGCAAGGTCAACTTAAAGGGACTGAACACCTGGCAGAGGGCCGAGGCCATCATCTCCATCGCTCACCCGCAGTTCAGGGATGAGTTAATCAAAGAGGCGGAGAAGATGAAAATCTGGAGACGCAGCAACAACCGGTAAACTGCCGGAATTACAGTTTTTACAGCTGACAGTCAAAATGCCGCTGGATCATCTCTCGTGATCCAGCGGCATTTCTCATTTCGCACGTCTGATTTTAATGCCCGGTCTTAAATTCCGTTTTTCTCTTTTACATGGCCAGCAGCTCGTCCGCCAGCTCTTCCAGCTCCTTCACCGTGTCCGCCTTCATGGCCGAGCGGATGGAGGCGGTCTTTTCGCAGACCTCGATCTCCTTCATGCCCTCGAAGATACCGCGCATCAGCTTCGCCGCCATGGGCGCCCAGCTTCCGTTCTCCACCAGCGCCACCTTGCGCTTCTGGTAGGCCTTGGACTTAAGGTGATGCAGAAATTCCTCCATGCAGGGGAACAGGCCGCCGTCGTAGGTGGCGCACAGCGTCACCATTTTATCGTAGCGGAACGCGTCCTCCACCGCCTCGGCGATGTCACACCGGGCCAGATCGGTTAAAACCACCTTCTTCGCGCCCTTCGCCTCCAGAATCTCCGCCAGCTTCGCAGCCGCCTTCGCGGTGTTGCCGTGGATGGATGCGCAGGCCACAAGCACGCCTCGTCCTCGGGACGGTAGCTGGACCAGGTGTCGTATTTTTCAATATAGTAACCCAGATTTTCCTTTAAAATGGGGCCGTGCAGCGGGCAGATGATCTGGATGTCCAGGGCCGCCGCCTTCTTAAGGAGTGCCTGCACCTGGCGCCGTATTTACCCACGATATTGAAATAGTAGCGTCTCGCCTCGCAGGCCCAGTCCTCCTCGGTGTCCAGCGCGCCAAACTTTCCGAAGCCGTCGGCGGAGAAGAAAACCTTCTCGGAGGATTCATAGGTCACCATAACCTCCGGCCAGTGCACCATGGGCGCCATGTAGAAAGTCAGCGTGTGGCTGCCTAAGGAGAGGCTGTCGCCCTCCTTCACGGTCATGGAACGTCCGGTCAGATCTATGTCAAAAAACTGGGAGATCATGCTGAATGTCTTTGCATTTCCCACCACCTGCATGCCAGGAAACTTCTCCGCAAGGGCCTGGATATTGGACGCATGATCCGGCTCCATGTGGGATACGACCAGATAGTCCACGTCCCTGCCGCCCAGGGCACTGTCCAGATTCGCCAGCCACTCGTCCGTCTTTCTGGCGTCCACGGTGTCCATCACGGCCACTTTCTCGTCCAAAATGACATAGGAATTATAAGAGATGCCGTTGGGAACCACGTACTGGCTCTCGAACAGGTCAATCGTCTTGTCGTCTGCGCCTATATACAGAATGGAATCTGTAACCTTTGTGTCGTTCATTGTTTACCTCCATCAGGATATAATATCAATTTCCGCTATCATTATACACATTGGCTGCATAACTTTCCAGATGTTTTTATGAAAACTTTTGGCAATTGGACGCACGTGCGGCAAATAGACCCGAAAAAGAGGGCATGAGCCTTTATCCTCCGATGTCAGAACGTGTCGTTTCTATGCTCCTGTCCCCAGTAACAGAACGCGTCCAGCACCGGTTCCAGGGTTTTTCCCCGCGGCGAAAGGCTGTATTCCACCCGCGGAGGAATCTCTCCGTAGTCTTTGCGGATGATCAGGCCGTCCTCCTCCAGCTCTTTTAAGGCTTTGGTGAGGGAACGGCAGGTCGCCGTCTCCATTTTCCTCAATAATTCATTGTAGCGAGTCGGCCCGTCAAGCTGCAGGCAGTACAGGATCGGGAGCTTGTACTTGCCCTGTATCAGGGATTTCGTGTAGTAAAATCCTGTGTTTTTGATTCCATTGGCCGCAAAAACTCTCTTTTCTTCTTTTATTTTGGTATTCATGGATATCCTCCTACACTATATTAAAGTATAGTACATGTATTAAAAGACCGTACTTGTTGTAATAATGGGTTTATGATACGATTTTACCTGTAGAAAGTCAAGGTATGCAGGAGGAATCGGACATGAGTGAATTATTGGAGCAGATAAAGCACAGAAGAAGCATCCGCAAATACAGGCCGGATCCGGTGCCGCAGGATATTCTCGACCAGATCATCGAAGCCGGTCTGTACGCGGCGAGCGGGATGGGGTATCAGAACACGATTATCATTCAGGTCACGGACAAACGCGTGCGGGACAGAATCTCGAAAATGAACTGCGAAATCGGCGGCTGGAAGGAAGGGTTCGACCCCTTTTATGGCGCTCCCGCGATGTTGATTGTCCTGGCAAAAAAGGATTGGGAAAACCGGGTGTATGACGGCAGCCTTGTCATGGGAAACCTCATGCTGGCCGCCCACGAGCTGGGGATCGGGAGCTGCTGGATACACCGGGCGAAGGAAGAATTTGAAACGGAGTGGGGCAGAAGCTTTCTGAAATCGCTGGGAATTGAGGAGGAGTACGAGGGCATCGGCCACTGTGCCCTTGGCTACATCGACGGCAATTATCCCAAAACACCCGCCCGGAAAGAAAACCGTGTTTTCTATGTCAAGGAGGACTAAAACCATGCTGCACAAAGTGAAACTGACTGTCATCGACAAAAAATTATACCCGGAGCTTCAGGCACAGTATTGCGCGGATCCGGACGCCGGCCCCTGCGCCTGCTACCAGGTGGGGATGAATTTATCTTTGAGCGCTACGGGGCCGCCGACGATTTCTGGCATATGGGCTCAATACGTTAAAACAGACCGCATCCACAGCGGACCAGACCGCCGGCGGGCCGGCCTTTCCGCACTGCTCGGAGGCGTGGGACGCCGTCTCCCGCTACATTTACGCGGGGCTGCAGGGCGGTTCCATCATGCGCGGCTGGATGAAGGACGAGCGAGTCATGATTACCTGCTGTTCGGACGGAACGAGACCCGTCATTTTCAAAATAGAACGGATGGACTACAAGGCGGTTTACCTTGCGGACATGGACTCCGACGGACATCGGGAGACGCTTAAGACAGCCTTTCTGAATCTGGAGGGCGTGAGCGAAGTTGCCTTCCGGGACGGATATGCAGAAGTATATCTAAACAAAGACGTGCCGGATGAGCGGCTGAGGGACGCCGCGGAGAGCGGCGGGGCGTGCCGTGTTCTGAAAATCGATTCATAGTATAGTGAAACGGGCTGAAAGCGATGAAACGTTCAGCCCGTTCTGTATCCCGCGTCCCTGCGTCTGGAGCCCGCGGTCTTACGCCTGGTTTTCGCAATCTTACGCCTGGATCTCGCGGATTAAGTTCACCATCTCGATGGCACCCAGCGCGCAGTCGTAGCCCTTGTTGCCCGCCTTGGTGCCGGCGCGCTCGATGGCCTGCTCGATGTTCTCGGTGGTCAGCACGCCGAACATGACGGGGATGCCGGTCTCTAAGGAGACGGAGGCGATGCCCTTGGACACCTCATTGCACACGTAGTCGTAGTGGGTGGTTGAACCGCGGATCACGGCGCCAGGCAGATGACCGCGTCATACTTTCCGCTTTTGGCCATCTGGGAGGCGATGAGAGGGATCTCAAAGGCACCGGAACCCAGGCCACGTGAATGTCCTCCTCCCTGACATCGTGGCGGATCAGCCCGTCCATGGCTCCGCCCAGCAGCTTGGCCGTGATAAATTCGTTGAAACGGGAGGCCACAATTCCAATTTTTATTTCCTTTGATACCAGTTTTCCTTCAAATGTTTTTCATTGTTTTTTCCTCTTTTTTTTTTATTTTTATTTGATTTATGTAAACTACGTTCTCCATATACAGAGGGAGTCATCAGTATTTCAAAATATGTCCCATACGTTTCTGCTTGGTTTTCAGATAAAACAGGTCGTAGGAGGTGGCATCCATCTGGATCGGCACGCGTTCGGTGATCTCGATGCCGAACTCGGCCAGCTGATAGACCTTGTCCGGGTTGTTAGTCAGAAGGCGCATACTCTTTACGCCCAGCTCCCGCAGGATCTGTGCGCCAATATAATACTCTCTCTGATCTCCGGCAAAGCCCAGCGCCAGGTTGGCGTCCAGCGTGTCCATGCCCTGCTCCTGCAGCTCGTAGGCCCGCAGCTTGTTGATAAGGCCGATGCCCCGGCCCTCCTGGCGCATGTAGAGCAGGATGCCGCGGCCTTCCTTCTCGATCTGCGTCATGGCCGCCGCCAGCTGCTGGCCGCAGTCGCAGCGCAGGGAGCCGAAGGTGTCGCCGGTCAGGCACTCGGAATGGACGCGGCACAGGACATCCCTGCCGTCACCGATTTCCCCCTTCACCAGCGCCACGTGGTGCTCCCCGTTTAAACGGTTCACGAATCCGTAGGCCATGAAATCGCCGTATTTTGTGGGCATCTTCACGGCTGCCATGCGGTCCACCAGCTTCTCATGGCATTTGCGGTAGTTCTGCAGGTCTTTGATGGTGATAAATTTTATATTCCACTTCTGCGCCAGCTCCGCCAGCTCCGGCGTGCGCATCATGGTGCCGTCCTCCCGCATAATCTCGCAGCAGAGGCCGCACTCCTTTAAGCCGGCCAGGCGGCAGAGATCGACGGTGGCCTCGGTGTGGCCGTTTCGCTCCAGCACGCCGTTTTTCTTTGCCAGCAGCGGGAACATGTGCCCCGGACGGCGGAAGTCCTCCGGCCTCGTATCGTCCGCCACGCAGGCCAGCGCCGTGACAGAACGCTCGGCGGCGGAAATCCCCGTGGACGTGGATACGTGATCGATGGAGACAGTGAACGCCGTCTCGTGATTGTCCGTATTCTGACTCACCATCTGCGGGATCCGCAGCTTCTGCACGTACTCCTCCGACATGGGCATGCAGATCAGGCCCTTGCCGTGGGTCGCCATGAAGTTAATGTTTTCGGTGGTGGCGAACTCTGCCGCACATATAAAATCGCCCTCATTTCACGGTCCGGGTCATCAGTAACCAGGATGATCCGGCCCTTTTTAAGCTCCTCCAGAGCCTCCTCCACTGTGTTGAACTGTATCATTTGCGCTTCCTCCTAAAAATCATATTGTGTCAGAAATTCCCGCGTGATTCTGCTCTCCGCACTCCCCGGGGCCTGCGCCCGGCGGTCTCCGGCCAGCAGCTTTTCCACGTATTTTCCGATGATATCCGTCTCCAGATTCACCGGGTCGCCCTCGCGCCGCTCTCTGAGAACCGTCTGCGCCACGGTGTGGGGATCGCCGAGATGGAGAAGCCATTAATCCCCACCGACGCCACGGTCAGGCTGATTCCGTCCACCGTGACCGAGCCCTTTTCCACCACGTAGCGCAGGATCTCCGGATCGGCCTGGATCGTGTACCAGACCGCGGTGTCGTCGCGGCGGATGCGGGTGATCCGCCCCACGCCGTCCACGTGGCCCGCCACCATATGGCCGCCGAAGCGCCCGTTGGCCGGCATGGCCCGCTCCAGATTTACATGGCTGCCGCAGGCCAGCCGGGACAGGGCGGAGCGGTTCAGCGTCTCGTGCATCACATCCGCCGAAAAGCTGTCGGCAGACAGCTCCGTAACCGTCAGACAGATACCATTCACGGCAATGCTGTCGCCGACTTTCGTGCCATTTAAGACCTCCTTCGCGCAGATCGTCAGCACGGCGGAATGTGTGCCCCGGCGGATCTGCTTCACGGTCCCCATCTCCTCAACAATCCCTGTAAACATGTCCGGTCACCTCGCTCTCTATCAGAAAATCTTCTCCCAGCCTGGTCAGAACGCTGTTTTCAATCCAAACGCCGCGCCGGGATCGGGAACGCCCGTCCCCTCCACCGGAGTCCTGGCGTCCCGTCCGCCGAACAGCTTGGGCGCAATGTATGCCTGCACCTTCTGCACGATGCCCGCCTCAAGCGCCGACCAGTTGAGAGTGCCTCCGCCCTCCAGCAGAATGCTGTCGATGGACTCCTGGCCCAGCACCTCCATCAGCGTTTTAAGATCCACGTGCCCTTCCTTCTCCGGCACATGCAGGATGCGGCAGCCCGCCGCCTCGTAGGGGCGGTACCTGTCTCTGTCGGGACAGCAGGTGGCCAGGATCGTGGGAACCTCCGGCGCCGTGGCCACCACCTTCGCGGTCAGAGGCGTGCGGAGACCGGTGTCGCAGATGATGCGGACGGGATTTCTGCCGCCTTCCATGCGGCAGGTGAGCATCGGGTCGTCGGCCAGCACAGTCCCCACGCCTACCATGATCGCCGTGAGACGGTTTCTCTGCTGCTGCACGTGCGCCCGTGCCTCCTCCCCGGTGACCCAGCGGGAGGCGCCGGTGTAGGCGGCGATTTTGCCGTCCATGGTCATGGCGTATTTCATGACCACGAAGGGGCGTTTCGTCTTTATGTAGTGGAAAAATACCTCGTTTAAGCGGCGGCATTCTTCCTCGAGGACGTGCTCCGTCACCTCGATGCCGGCCTCCTTAAGGATCCGGATTCCTTTGCCGGCCACCAGGGGATTGGGATCGCCGGAGCCAACCACCACCCGGCCAATGCCGGCCTCCCGCACGGCGTCCGTGCAGGGCGGCTGTCTCCCGTGATGACAGCAGGCTCCAGCGTCACGTACATGGTGGCTCCCGCCGGGGATTCCGTGCAGGAGGCCAGGGCATTGCGCTCGGCGTGGGGGCCCCCGCAGGCCTCGTGCCAGCCTGCCCGATGATGGCCCCGTCTTTCACGATCACGCCCCCACCATGGGATTGGGCGATGTCCTTCCGGCGCCGCGCTCCGCCAGGCGGAGTGCCAGGCGCATATAGTCGTTGTCGTTCATAAAATAACTACCTCCGTTTTGTTTCAGCAGTTTTCCGATTAAACAAAAAGCCCCGAACGATACCGTTCAGGGCCGCACCGATGGGATACAGATACAAGGCCCCCGTGCCAAAAGAAAAAGCTCTGGAATGTAAAAACAATCCAGAGCACTGATTCCCGGCACAGGAAAAATATACTGCATCCTGCGTACTATGATCTTCTTTCATCCAGACTATACTGTCGGCTTCGGAGTTTCACCGAATCATGCCTTGCGGCTCGTGGGCTTTACCACCGGTAGGGACTTGCACCCTGCCTGAAGATTTATTCAAATGTATCACAAGTATAGCGCGCGGCGGGGGGATTGTCAAGATTTATCTCCCGTCTGCCACACATGGGTCTCCCGCGCGGCCTGCGGCGTGTTCTGCGCCATAACGCCCACGAGAGCGTGGGGAACGTAGGGCTCCTCCAGCCAGGCAATTTCGTCCTCCGTCAGCGCCAGCTCCACCGCTTTCGCCGCGCCCTCGATATGCTGCAGCTTCGTCGCGCCCACCACCGGGGCCGTCACTTTTCCGAGCAGCCATGCCAGCGCCACCTCGGTCATGGACACGCCGCGCCGGTCTGCGATCCCGGCCACGCGGTCAATGATGATCTGGTCCTGGGCGGCCGTCGCGTCGTACTTGAAGCGGGCGTAGCTGTCCTCCTGGAAAATCAGATTGTAATGTCCCTGCACGGAGACGAATTTTGCAAATCCCTCCCGCTCCGCCAGCGCGTTGGCTTTGGCCAGCTGCCACGCGAAGCAGTTGGAGATGCCGATATAGCGCGCCTTGCCGGCTTTCACGACACGGTCAAGCCCTTCCATGATATCGTAAAGAGGCGTCTGATAGTCCCACATGTGGTAGATATATAAATCCACATAGTCCATTCCCAGCCGCTTTAAGCTGGCGTCCAGGCACTTCTGGATGTGCTCCTGCCCGCTGATGCCCTGCCCAATCTCCGCGTTGCTGCGGGGAATGAATTTGGTCGCAACCACCACGTCCTCCCGCCTTGCCATGCTGCGGATGGCCCGACCCAGGTATTCCTCACTGGTGCCGTTCTGATAGCCCATGGCGGTGTCGAAGAAATTGATGCCCAGCTCCAGCCCCCGGTGAATGATTTCCCGGGACTGTACCTCGTCCACGGTCCAGCTGTGCTGACCGTTGGACGCGTCGCCGAAGCCCATGCAGCCCATGCAGATGCGTGAGACCGTCAGCTCTGAATTTCCCAGCTTTGTGTACTGCATTGTCTTTTCCACCTTTCTCTCGTGCCCATAGTCATGGTACATAAACGCCGTGTCACGGGAGCACTTCTTCCAGCCAGCCCGCAATGTCCGAGGTATCTCCGACACGCAGGCCGTCGAGGACGCTGGCCTCCGGCTCCGCCTCGCGGATGGCAGAGACGGACGTGCCGATTCCGCTGCCGCCGGAGGTGCAGAACGGGATCACCGTCTTTCCGGAAAAATCGTAGGTGTCGAGCAGCGTGTTGACGATTTTGGGAAGGGTCCCCCACCAGATCGGGTAACCGACGAACACGATCTCGTAGGAATCAAAATTGTCGATGGAGCCGCTGATGGCCGGGCGGGCGCTGTCGTCGCTCTGCTCCTGGTTCGCGCGGCTGTCGTCGTCGTTATAGTTTAAATCTTCCGCCGTGTAGGGAATTTCCGGGACAATCTCGAACATGTCCGCACCGGTCTGCCTCTGGATCTCCTCGGCCGCGGCTTTTGTGTTGCCGGTGCAGGAGAAGTAGATGATCAGAGTGTCTGCGGACGCCTCGCCTGCCGGGAGCTCCGAAGTTTCCGCAGCCAGGCTATTTTCTGCAACCGTGTCGTTTTCTGCGGCTGCGCTGCTTTCTGAGACCGCACCGTTTTCCCGGCCAACACCGCTTTCCATGGCTGCACTGCTTTCCGCCGCCCTGCTATCTCCCGCAGAGCATCCGGCCAGGCTGAACGTCATCATGCATACAAGTATCAGTGAAAATATCCGTTTCATTCTGAACCCTCCTTTTAAATATGCCTGTTCAATATAGCCATATTATAATTCCGGGTGTCAGATATGTCTAATACCTATATGGAATTTCCAGAAATGCTTTTTATATATTTCTTCAAGGATATGGGAAACACCTCTGCCACCCTCACGATGGACAGTCCTGCTATTCAGCTATATGTTTACCACTATCCGGGCCTGTTCAGAACTTTCCCCCGTTAGAGCACGCCCATGGTATACAAACCAAACCCCCGGAAAGGTTCTACCCTCCGGGGGCTTACACGGCTCTCTTTATTACCATAATGCTACTTCACATCCCAATGTCCGAAGCGTTTTCCCCCCTCACGAACAATCTTTCCCTGTTCAGAAAGTCTCTTCATTGCCCGCTGTATAGATGCTATGGATCGGCCTGTTTTTATAGCTATTTGCTTTTGATTGTACCTATTATTCTCGATCAAAAGTTGAATGATCTGATTTTCTAAAACATCTTTTAAAACATCATCCAAAACATCATTTTGATGTTTTAGGATTTCTGCATCTTTATTATTCTGTTCAGCTTTCCATGTTTCCCTAAGATTTCTGTAAAACACGACCACAAAGTCATCTTTTTCGGTTCTAAACTCTACCTTGCATCCAGTCTCATCGCATAGATCCTTAATACGTTTTAAACCGGTAGCAAACGTCTCCATATCTTTAGAATAGTAAAGGACTCCTGTAATCAGTTTGTTTCTTCGAATTGCTTTCTTACTTCCATCCAGAAATTCCTCCGGTGTATGGCCTTTAGGAAAACCGCCCGTTGTATGAATCTCAATCCTGTCTTTAAAAACATCAATCTCATTACACTGATTGTTATTATACATTCTATGTCCATACGAGTTAATGACCGCTTCTCTGATAGCTTCTACAGGTATTTCCGGTGTTTCTACCCGCTCAAGACCTATAATGTCCGCTTTCCAGTCCATTGCGTCAATAATATACTGCTCGCACACCTTGCTTAACCCTATGATAGATCCTTTATCCTCACGGCGAATATCCGTAAAAGTTGCTTTTACATTTGTAGCAAATTTTGCCATCTGTACGTCATTTGTCTTACAGAGACAAAATAAAGCAGCACCTGCGTTTAACAAATGTATACCATCTTTGGCAAAAAGATCCAGCTTCTCCAAAACTACAGACGGATCATCAGAATCTAATTCAATTCTGCCAACAGCTTTCGCTTTCATCAGATACGACTTAAAAGCTGCCATATCAATATCTTGTATCGTATACTCAGATGGCTGGTTCTCCCAGCTGTATTTCTCTCCACCCCTGGCTAATAACATCTCCGAATACATCTCCTGCGACATAACAAGGTCCTCATCAGCTTGTCTGATACGGGCGACGTTATAAGCAAGATACGGTTGTTGATCTCCGGAGAACTTTACATATACCGTTTTCTTTCCGCCTTTAAATGTCTTAACTGTAATCTCTGGAAAAATAGATGGTATAATATGATTCTTTATTGCCTGACTTACTTTACGCAAAGTTTCATCATTAATTTCTTGTCCTAAAACATCTCCATTATTTCTAACACCAAAATACAGTTCTCCAGAACCATGTTTATTTAAAATGGCAGCAATGGATGTAATTGCTTCTTTTAGCTCACCAGTTGTTTTTTATATTCTATTTGTTCTGTTTCGATTCCGATATTTTCCATTTAATTCACTAGCCCTTTGGGTCATTAACTCAATGCTGAATAAATATTAAAGTTCTACGCAAATATTCCTATTATTGATTTTAGCAAAATCACATGCTTTTTTCAATGCAAAGCATCTCCCACGACATACACACAAATCTTTCCACTCCTCCATCTCCATTATCTGTCTCTTTTAACAAGCTAACACTTCTTCCAGGAACTTTCAAAATCCCTTTTGCTATTTTAACAGAAAACCCCGGAAAGCCTCTGCCTTCCGGGGTCTTAAACATCGTATGAATCTTATTATCTCTTGCTGAACTGCGGAGCTCTTCTCGCTGCCTTGAGACCGTATTTCTTTCTCTCTTTCATACGCGGGTCACGTGTTAAGTAACCAGCTTTCTTGAGAACCGGTCTGTAGTCTGCATCTGCCTGAAGTAAAGCTCTGGAAAGGCCATGTCTGATGGCGCCTGCCTGTCCGGTGAAACCGCCGCCGCGAACGGTTACGATTACATCGAACTTGTCAGCGGTCTCGGTCGCTGCCAACGGCTGACGAACAACAACCTTTAAGGTCTCAAGACCGAAATAGTTGTCGATATCTCTCTTGTTGATGGTGATCTTACCGGTTCCCGGTACTAAATATACTCTGGCGATGGATTTTTTTCTTCTGCCTGTTCCGTAAAATTTTGCGCTAGCCATTACTGTTTCCTCCTTCCGAACCTTCGATTAAAATTTGATCTCTAAAACTTCCGGCTTCTGAGCGGCCTGCTCGTGCTCCGGACCTGCGTATACATGAAGTTTGTCGATCATGCTTCTTCCCAAAGGTCCCTTCGGAAGCATACCCTTCACTGCTAACTCGATTACCTTCTCCGGCTTCTTGGCCATCATCTCTCTTAATGTGGTCTCCTTCATGCCGCCTACGTAATCGGAATGTCTGTAGTAGATCTTCTGATCCATCTTCTTGCCGGTTACCTTGATCTGGCTGGCGTTCACTACGATCACGTAGTCGCCGCAGTCCATGTGGGGGGTGAAGATCGGCTTGTTCTTACCTCTTAAAACCTTCGCCACCTCAGATGCCAGACGTCCTAATGTATATCCTGTAGCGTCAACTACATACCATTTTCTCTCGATTGTTGCCGGACTAGCCATAAAACTTTTCATTGGTTGACCTCCTGTCATATTCGATAATAAAAATATATGGATGATTCAAAAATGTCTGTTCCGGGGCTAAAGGTCCAGGCATTTCTTCTCAATGTCACAGTTATACATTATATTATATCCCTCCGGGCGTGTCAACCTCTTTTTTACTAAAAAACGGCCGAAAAAGCCCCGTAAAACGGGACTTTTTCGTGCCTGGCCTATTTTTCCGCCTTCTTCGCCTCCAGATAATCATTGAGCTCCGTGTTGAGCACATTAGTGATATACATGTGCCCCGGCGCGTGGGTGATGACCAGCGGAAGCTTCGCGTTCTCGATGGCCGCCTGGGGCGTCACGCCGCAGGCCCAGAACACCGGGATCTCGCCTTCGCGGATCTCCACGGCGTCGCCGTAGTCCGGCCGGTCGATGTCCTTAATGCCGATAGCCGCCGGATCGCCGATCTGCACCGGTCCGCCGTGCACGTTGGGGTAGCGGTCGGTGATCTCCTTCGCCTTCCCCGCATTCTCCGGCGTCATGGGGCGCATGCTGACCACCATGGGGCCTTCAAACACGCCGGCGCTCTCGCACTGGATGTTTGTCTTATACATGGGCACATTGCAGCCCATGGCAATGTGGCGCACCTCGATGCCGGCGCGCATCAGAGCCTCCTCGAAGGAGAAGCTGCAGCCGATCAGAAAGGCCACCGAGTCCTCCTTCCAGTATTCCGACACGTCGGTGACCTCCTCGGTCTTCACGCCGTCTCTGTAGATAAAATATTTCGGAATGTCCGTGACGATGCTGGAGCCCTCGCCCATGTCGTGAATATCGGGCATTCCCTCCACCACCTCCAGGATGGGGCAGGGCTTGGGGTTCTTTCTGGCAAACTCCTTGAAATCCTCGGCGTACTGCTTCGGAAGGATCACCAGATTTGCCTGGGCGTAGCGGCGCACATGCCGGCTGTGGGATAATCGATCTCGCCGGAGCGTATGAGCTTCCATATCTCCTGCGGAGATGTCTGACTGTAATCTTTCATATCGTCTCTCTCCTGTCTGCGCTACCGGAGCCCCTCGGTCTCCTCCATGAGCTCCACTTCAAATTCCTGGCCGTCGATGACGACTCTGTATTTGCCCGCCGGGCTCCAGTATTTCGCGGCCTCTTTTGCCACCGCGGCCTGGATCACCGCATCCCTCTCGCTGCAGGGCTCCGGCTCCTTCTCGAATTTCTCTCTGAGCGCTTCATACTCCTTTAACTGGGCCACATAGAGCTCCTGCGCCTCCTCGACGGAAACTTTCTGGAATTTCACCTTGTAGCCCGGTCTCGACTGGGCCACCTTCGGCAGGTCCACCGTGATCACGGCGGCAATCTTGGTGTAGCCGCCGGTAGTCTGGTGATCGGCATCATGATGATGGGACGGCCGTGGGAGGGAACCTGGATCGCGCCGAAGGCGATGCCGTCGGTGATGATATCGCCGCCGTTTTTGTGCTCGATGACCTCGCCCTCGCAGCGGCAGCCCATGCGGTCGCTCTCATTGGTAAACGCATAGGTGGAATTTAAAAATGTCTCGATTCCCTTCTCAGTAAAGCAGTCGTCCTGCGGTCCCAGAACCACGCGGAGCGTCTGCTCCGTGGCAGTGAAGTCCTCGGGCGTGATCTTTCTCAGATGCATATTCTTAAGTACGGGTCTGGGGGCTGAAAATCCGATCTCGTCGCCCGCTCCCAGCTTTCTTCCCTGGAAGCCGCCCACCTTGAGCTTTAAGTTGGTCGATTTACTCCCCATCACCACGGGAACGTCCAGACCTCCGGCGAAGGCCACGTAGGCGCGGCTTCCGCTGAACATGCCGGCGAAGGAGATGGAATCCCCCTTCTTCACCTGCACGGCCTGGTACATGGGAAGATCCTTCCCGTTTACTTTTGCCCCCAGGTTTCCTCCGGTCACGGCGATGACGTTATCCTCTGTCACCTCCATCATCGGTCCCATGAGCGTCACCTCCAGGACGCCCTCGTTTATGTCATTTCCAACCAGGAGATTGGCGAGAGCCGCGGAGCGCTGGTCCATGACGCCGGACACAGACATGCCGGACTCCTGGTAGCCGGTGCGGCCCATGTCCTGCACCGTCGTGAGGAATCCCCCGTTTAAAAATTTAATGCCCATGCCTACACCTCCTTGTCGTACGTCACGTATTTGTAGGAGCCGTCCTCCACGGCCTTTGCCGTCTCGTCAAACTCCTTCTGGCTGATGGATCTGAATTTAATATACTGTCCGGCCTCCAGAAGCACCGGTTTCTCCCGCTCCGCGTCGTAGAGCTTCAGCGGCGTGCGGCCGATGAGCTGCCAGCCTCCCGGGGAATCCAGCGGATAGATGCCGGTCTGCTCGCCAGCGATTCCCACGGAGCCGCCGTCGATCTTCACCCTGGGCTCCTTGAGGCGCGGGGTGGCGATCTCCTTGCTCATGCCTCCCAGGTACGGGAAGCCTGCGATGAAGCCGATCATGTAGATCAGATACTCCTGGGAGGTGTGGATCTTTATGACCTCCTCCACGGTCTTTCCGTTGTGGGACGCCACATTTTCGATGTCGGGCCCCATCTCCCCGCCGTACAGCACGGGGATCTCGATGACCGTGGGCGGCGGAATCTCGATATTGTCCAGCGTTCCCATCAGACTTTTAAATTTCTCCGTGATAGCTTTATAGCCTATCACTTCCGGTTTATAGTGCACCAGCAGAGAGCGGTAGGTGGGAACCGTCTCCACGATTCCCGGGATGCCGCTCTTCTCCACGGCGATCTTAAATGCCCTTATTTTCCGGTTGATATCGGGGCTGATTTCATTTCCGAACTCCACGCACACGGAGCTGTCGCCCGATACCAGGTATCTCACTTCGCTCATACATTACCTCCGTCGTTTTAGCCAAAGATGGTCAGAATCTGCGGCAGAGCCTTGATTCCCGAGTAGCCGGTCAGAAGAACGACCAGAACGCCCAGGACAATCAGGATTGCCGGATGCTTGTAGTGATCGCCCACGATGTCCTTCCTTCTGCTGGCGCAGAGGATGGTGAGCAGGGTGATCGGCAGAATCAGTCCGTTGACGGAGCCCGCCAGCACCAGGAGCACCGCCGGCTGGCCCGCAAACGCCATGATGACGGTGGAGACGGCGATGAAGCCGATGACAAACCATTTCTCATTCTCCATGATAAACGGATGGAGCGTCTTTAAGAAGGAAACGGAGGTGTAGGCCGCGCCGATGATGGAGGTGATGGCCGCAAACAGGATCACCAGACCGAAAATCTTATAGCCGATCACGCCCGCGCCTGCCTGGAAGGCCGCCGCCGGCGGGCTGGTCACCCATCCGTCGCTTCCCACGATCTCGGGAGCCATGGTGACAACACCCAGAACCGCCAGGAACAGAAGAATCCTCATGGTTCCGGATACGCCGACGCCCATCAGCACGGAGCGGCGCACATGCCCCAGATCTTCCTCGCCTTTAAATCCCGCGTCCAGAAGACGGTGCGCGCCGGAGAAGGTGATGTATCCGCCGCAGCTTCCGCCCAGCAGCGTGATGATCGGGAATACCAGATTCGGGAACTCGCCCACATTGGCCACGCTGGCCACTGCCTCACCCACCGGAGGCTTACATTTGAACGCCACGTAGAGCACGGTGATGATCATGATGCTGCCCAGATATTTGGTCAGCTTATCCATGCCGGCCTTGGCGTCCTTCGACAGGAAAATCAGAATGCCGATGGCTCCGGCGATGACGGTTCCGGCCGTCAGCGGAAGGCCGAATAAGATGTTGAATCCAGTGGCTGCGCCGCCCACGTTTCCGATATTGAAGACCAGGCCGCCCACAGACACCAGGAATGCGATAAAATATCCCAGTCCGGGGAGCACCTTGTTGGCGATATCCTGGCCGCGCAGGCCGGACACGCCGATGATGGACCAGATGTTGAACTGTGTCGTCACGTCCAGAAGGATCGTGCAGATGATCGCCAGCGCGAAGGTGGCGCCGTAGGTTCCCGTAAATGTGGCCGTCTGCGTCAGAAAGCCCGGCCCGATGGCGGAGGTCGCCATCAGAAATGCCGCTCCTATGAGCGCCGTCATGTTCACTGATTTCTTTTTATTATCTCCCATTTTGTTACACCTCACCCAGATTTGTTATTACTATTAAAAGAGATTTCTGATCTCCACGCCCTCGCTCTGCAGGGTCTCGCGGATATTTCTCACGAACTCCAGCGCCTTGGGGTTGTCGCCGTGCACGCAGATGGAGTCGGCCTGGATGGAAATGTCTTTGCCGTTGATGCTCTCCACCTTGCCCTCCTTGACCATGCGCACCACGCGGCGGATGGCCAGCTCCTTATCCTTGATCACCGCGCCCGGAAGCTTTCTGGAAACCAGGGTGCCGTCGTCATTGTAGGCCCGGTCCGCGAACACCTCGCTGGCGGCCTTGAGGCCCGTCTCCTTCGCGGCGTCGATCATTTTGGAGCCTGCCAGGCCCATGAAGATGATGTCCTTATCCACCTCGTACACCGCCTCGCACATGGCTCTCGCCAGCTTCTCATCCACCGCGGCCATGTTGTAGAGCGCGCCGTGTGGCTTCACGTGCTGGATCTTCACACCCTGGCTCTGTGTAAAGGCATAGAGCGCGCCCAGCTGATATTTTATGTAGGCCTTCGCCTCCTCCGGCGTCACGGCCATATTTCTGCGGCCGAAGCCCATGAGATCCGGGAATCCGGGATGAGCCCCCACGGCCACGCCGGATTTCTTTGCCAGCGCCACAGTCTCCTCCATCACCAGGGGATCGCCGGCGTGCCATCCGCAGGCCACGTTGGCGGAGGAGACGTACTTTAAGATCTCCTCGTCCATTCCCAGTTTGTAGTTGCCGAAGCTCTCTCCTAAATCACTGTTTAAATCGACACGAAACATACTTTTACCCTCCTGTGTCCATATATTATTTTTACCATCGCCCTATATTAGAGCAATTTTCATGCCAGACTGCGGGGAATACAAAAATAAATTTCTCATTTCCGCCCGGATATCCGTCCAGGCAAGGAAATTCGAGGGATGGCCCGCCCCTCGCCCTGCCGGTGCTGCCGCCCCTTTCCCGCTCCTGGATCCCCCAGCGTAAGGCCGGACATAAAAAATGTGCGAAACCGCACATTTCTCATGTGTGATTTCGCACATCGTGTGATTTTGCACCTTCCATCTTCCGTTTCATCGCAAAACGACTGATACCCAGAAGCGCGGAGGCCTTCGACATATTTCCCCCGCAGAGTTCCATGGCCGCGTCCATGTAGAGGTTCTCCAGCTCCGCCACCTCCCGCTCCAGATCGATGGGGCCGTCCTTTAAATCCTTTATGGCAAAGCTGCCGGCGCCACCCGGCGCATCCCCGGCACATTCCGCCCCGTCCGTCCGCGCGCCGCCGTTTCCTGCGCCCAGCTCCACATGCTTTTCCAGCAGCCCGCCGCGGCTGAAGAGGAAACAGCGCTCGAAAATATTCTTAAGCTCCCGCACATTTCCTTTCCACTCGTATGCCATCAGCTCTTCCATAAACGACGGCTCCACGCCGTGAATACTGCGGGAAAACTTCTTATTGTAGTAGTCCAGGTAGTAGGCGCAGAGGTCCTTGATGTCCTCCCGCCTCTGCCGCAGGGGAGGAATCTCGATCTGTATGACGTTGAGACGATAGAACAAGTCCTCGCGGAAGCGTTTTTCCGCCACCTCCTTCTCTAAGTCGCGGTTGGTGGCCGCAAGGACCCGCACGTCCACGGCGATGTCGTTTAAGCCTCCCACCCGCTTGAACTTCTTGTCGTCCAGGAACGTCAGAAGCTTCGCCTGCATGGCCAGCGGCAGCTCCCCGATCTCGTCCAGGAACACCGTGCCGCCGTCTGCCAGCTCAAAGAGGCCCTTCTTGCTCTTCACCGCCCCGGTGAACGCGCCCTTCTCATATCCGAAGAGCTCGCTCTCCATCAGGTTCTCCGGAATGGCCCCGCAGTTGATGCGCACCATCAGATGGTCCCGCCGGTCGCTGCTCTCGTGGATCAGCCGGGCCACCACCTCCTTGCCCGTGCCGGTCTCACCGCGGATCATCACGCTGACCGAGGAATTTTCCCCCAGAAGCGCGATGTCCGACCGGATCCGTCTGGCGCTCTCGCTGCTGCCCAGAAATTCCTTCGTCTGTCCCTTTAAAAACTCCAGGGATTCCCGGTTTCTCACGCTTTCCAGGCTGCGGCTTATGATGATCTCGATCTCGTCGATGTCGAAGGGCTTTAACACGTAGTCGTAGGCCCCCTGCTTGATGGCCTCCACCGCCTGGGACACGGAGCCGTAGGCCGTCATCATGATCACCTGGACGTTCTCGTCCAGTTTCCGGAAGGCGGGTATCTCGTCCATGCCGCGGCTGTTCTCCAGCAGATTGTCTAAGAGTATGACCTCCGGCCCGAAGGTTTTCATCTTCTCCAGCCCTTCCTCCACGGAGCCCGCGGACTCTGTCTCGTAGCCCCGGTCCTTAAGCCCCTCCGCCAGCGTGTAGCGTATGAGAAACTCATCGTCTATGACTAAAATCTTATTCTTCATCTTTCTCCCCCCTGTGGAAACGAAGCGTCACCGTCGTGCCCCCGCCGACCTCGCTCTCGATGGCCGGGGCGCCCTCGTTCTGGCTCACCAGCTTCTCCACGATGGAGAGCCCCAGGCCGATGCCGTTGATGTTTTTCGTGTAAAATGGCTCCAGCACCTCGTGAGCTCCTCGGCGCTCATGCCACGCCCGTTGTCCTTAAATTCCAGCACGCACCACGAGTCCTGGGCATACGCCCGCACCCAGATCTGCTTTTCTTCCTTCTCCCGCATGGCCCGCAGGCTATTGCTGATAATGTTGTGACTGATCTGCTTCAGCTCATTTTCATTGGCGAAGCACCGCAAGTCCTCGTCCGCCTCGAACCGGATGTCCACACCCGCTCCCTCCGGGCTTCTGGTGTAGAGCATACAGATCTCCTCCAGCAGCGGCCGCACCGCGAACACCTGCCGCACGCTCTCCTGCTTCACCGACAGCGTAAACAGATTGGTGATGAGGCCGGTCACACGGTCGATCTCCTTGATCATGCTGTCGCAGAGCATCCGGTCGCCTTCCTTCTCCACCCGCCCCTTCAAAAGCTGGATGCCGGAGCGGATGCCGGCGATGGGATTCTTGATCTCGTGGGCCAGGCTGGCCGCCATCTTGTTGGTGTAGACCACCTTGGTATAATTTTCCATGCTGAGCAGCAGATTCTGAAATGTCCTGGCCAGCTGGCCGATTTCGTCCTTGCGGTTAATGGTCTTGAAGCTGTAGCGGCGAAACTCTCCCTTGTCCCGCTCGATCTCCGCGCAGGTCATGCTCATGTTGCGGATGGGGCCGCTGATGTTGTAGGAGATGAACACGCTGGTCTCCACCATCACCATCAGCGCGGCGATGGCTGCGATCACCACGTATCTCTGCTCCTCCATAAGCTCTTCCCAGAACATTCCCCGGTCCATATAGTAGCTGACCTGCCAGCCCGCCCGGTTGTCCATGCTGGTCATCAGAAGCTGGGCCTCCTCCCGCTTTCTCACCCCGGAATCATGTATGATCTCCCCGCTCTCATCGGCGATAAAAAGCTGCGCCGACCGGTGCTGGGAAAACAGCTCCTTAAGCTCCTGCTCCCCCAGCCGCTCCGCCAGGAAATCGATATCCCGGCTGACATCCCTGAGCATCTGCCCCGCCATATTTTTCTCATAGTCCATCTTGATATGGTAGCTGTTGTAGCAGGAGACAGCGCCGAAGGCGATGAGCACCAGGATCCCGATGATGACAAAGGGAATCAGAATCTCATTTTCAATTCTCCAGAACCGCTCCCCGGCCTGCTTTCCCTTATGCTTCATGCGTCCTCCTCCTTTTTCCGGCTCCCCTTAAGAGAGACGAGGACGTAGGCCGCCGTGGAGCAGATGGTGGCCGGAAACGCCCAGTGAATGTCCAGCGGCATGTAGAAAAAGGCCGCCCCGCTCACCGCCCCCGCGATAAAGGCGGCATAGGCCCCCGCCTTCGTCCCGCGCTTAAAATAGAGCGCGCCGTAGACCAGCGGGAAGAAAAACACCGAGAACACGCCCCAGATATCTCCGCCGTAGGAGAGCGTGTCTGCCGGCGGGTTAAAGGAAAAGATCAGGGACGCCGTTCCTCCCAGGAACACAAACAGCCTGGTGAGCCAGAGGATCCGGTCCTCCTCCATCTTCCGCGTCCCGATCTTCGAGAGCACGTCGTAGCTCAGGGAGGAGCCGATGAGCAGCAGCTGGGAGTTAGCTGTGGAAATACAGGCTCCGATAATGCTGATCAGGAAAAACCCGCTGAGCCTGGAATACATCAGCTGATGAATGGCCGTAATCAGAACGTCGTCGTTGCCGGCGTAGAGCGACATCCCCGGAAACAGCACCCGGAGCCCCAGCCCGATCTGCGTCAGCACAAAATAAAATACCGCCAGAAATACCAGCGAGCACAGAATCATCCGCTTTGCCGTCCGTTTGCTGCCCGCAGAGATCATGCGCACCATGTACTGCGGTTGGTGGCCAGCCCCATGCCCCAGCCGAAAAACGCCGTCATATAGGTGAGCGCCGCCCCGAATGTCAGCGGCCTGGACGCTCCGGTTGGCATCCCCGCCCACACCGCGCTCTCCCGCACCATGCTCTCCGTGAAGAAAAAGACGCCGTCCGCCTGCCGCACGATCACGTAATAGATCACACCCATGCTGATCGTCAGGAGAATAAGATTGAAGGCGTCCGTCTTCACCACGGAATAAAATCCGCCGAAGGTGGAATAGAGGATAAACAGATAGACTAAGAACACCGCCCCCGTGTAGTCAATATTCAAAAGCTTTCCCACGGCGATGCCGAAGCCCTTAATCTGGATGACCAGATAGAAAATGTAGCAGGCCACCATCACCAGCGCCGCCAGAATCTGGATCCACCGGGAATCATAGCGCCGTCCCAGAAGCTCCGGGATCGTCAGCACCTTCGCGTCATAGAGCCGGTCGCTGATGGCGTAGAGAAGAAGCGCCCCCAGAAACCAGGGAATCACCGAGGTGACGATGACAGAAAAACCGGAATTATAGATGGTCCCCGTGAAGCCCAGAATCGTGGCCGCCGAGAGCCAGGTTCCGACGAACGTAAAAAACAGGCGGAAGACTCCCATCTTCCGCTCGCCCACAAAAAACTTGTCCAGGGAATCGCTGGCCCGTGAGGTCGCCTTCCCCACCACCAGCAGAAACACCGAGTAGACCACAAAATAAATCAGATAAACCAGCGTCTTATTCATCGCATCCCTCCGCCGGATCGTACACAGCCACCATCTGCCTTATTCCATTCTCCTCGCGGGCCTCAATCCGGTAAAACCCGTACTGCTGTCCCTCGCGCAGGCGGCCGCCCGCGTCCTCCAGAATCACGCGCACGGCGCCGTTTCTGAACGCCTGGTGCACGGTTCTGCGCACCAGGGGCGCAAACTCCTCCTCCTCGGCGCGCTCGATCCAGAGGCTGGCCTCCCCGGCCCGTCTCCACCGCCCCCTGCTCCAGCCGGTAGGCGTAGTGGCGGTTTCTGCCTCGATCACCGGGCGCAGCGTCTCCTCATAGTCCAGGCTCACCAGCGTGAGCCCCCGGGCCGGAACCTTGGGCCCCGCCTTCTCCCGGTCGCGGGCCTCTAAATCTCCTCCACGTACTCCGGCGGGTAGACGCCCATCCCCACCTTCATCAGCGTTCCGGCGATGATCCGCACCATATTGTAGAGAAATCCGTTTCCGCGGATGCGGATGACGACCATCTCGCCCTCCCGCTCCACGGCGATCTCCTCCACCCGGCGCACCGTCTCCTCCGCCTGGGTCTTCACCGTGCAGAAGCTCTTGAAATCATGTTCCCCGGTCAGATACTCCGCCGCCCGGCGCATCTTCTCCAGATCCAGGTCAAAATAGCAGAAATGCGCGTACAGCCTGCTGGTGGGCAGGCTGATCTTGCGGTTTAATATCCGGTACTCGTAGGTCTTTATGCAGTTGGCCTTCCGCGGGTGGAAATCGTCGGCCACCTGGAAGGAGCGCTGCACCCGTATGTCCTCCGGCAGTCTCTGGTTCAACGCAAAACAGATCTTGTCGGCGGCATCCGGCTCTCCGTGTCGAACACGGCCACATTTCCCAGGGCGTGCACCCCCGAATCCGTGCGGCTGGCCCCGATAATGGCGATGTTCTCGCCCAGAAGCGCGCTCAGCGTCTCGTTTAATACCTGTTCTATGGTGATTCCGTTGGGCTGCACCTGCCAGCCCGGTAGTTGGTGCCGTCGTAGGCCACCACCAGCATCACTCGCCTCATGAATCTACCTCCAAAGCGCCAGCCCGATGACCGCCGCCAGATAAAATACGTATAAAAGATAGGTCAGATAATCCCGTCTGCCGTAGCGGAGCGGCTTCATCTTCGTGCGCCCCTCGCCGCCGCGGTAGCACCTGGCCTCCATGGCCATGGCCAGATCCGTGGCCCGGCGGAACGCCGAGATGAACAGCGGCACCAGAAGCGGCACCATGTTCTTTGCCTTCTGGATGAGATTGCCGCTCTCAAAATCCGCGCCTCTGGCCATCTGCGCCTTCATGATCTTGTCCGTCTCCTCGATGAGGATGGGGATGAAACGCAGGGCGATGGACATCATCATGGACACCTCGTGAACCGGAACTCCCAGCTTTTTTAAGAAGCCCAGGCTCTTCTCCAGCCCGTCGGTGAGCTGGTTCGGCGTGGTGGTGAGCGTCATCACCGAGGAGCCGATCACCAGATAGATGAGCCGGATGCCCATGAAGCAGGCCATCCGCAGGCCCTCCTTCGTAACCTTTATAAATCCCCACTGGAAAATGGCCTCGCCCGGCGTCAGAATCACATTGAAGCTGACGCTGATCACCAGCAGGAACACGATGGACTTTAAACCCTTTACGATAAATTTAAACGGGACACGGGTCGCCCGGATGGCTGCCGCCAGGAAGGCCGTCGCCGCCAGGTAGCACCAGATATTGTCCGCGCAGAACAGGGACACGATAAACACCAGTGTCCCGAACAGCTTCGTCCGCGGGTCCAGACGGTGAACCAGCGAATCCACCGGATAGTATTGTCCCAGAGTGATATCTCTAATCATAGCTTCTCCTTGGCAAGCAGGGCCAGTATAGCGTCCCTGGCCTCCTCGATCGTCGTAATGTCGTCCGCAATGTCAACGCCGCGGGCGCGGAGCTCCTGCACCACATAGGTGATCTGCGGGGCTGCCAGTCCCATGGCCTCCAGCTCTCTGTAGTGCCGGAACACCTCCTTCGGCGTCCCGTCGAACACCTTCTCCCCGTAGTTCATCACCACGATGCGGCCCACATACCGCGCCATGTCCTCCATGCTGTGGGACACGATGATGATGGTCAGCTTTTTCCCGTCGTGGAGGCTCTTTAACAGATCCAGGATTTCGTCCCGCCCCTTGGGATCCAGCCCCGCCGTGGGCTCATCTAAAATCAGCACCTCCGGCCGCATGGCCAGCACACCGGCGATGGCCACCCGGCGCTTCTGCCCGCCGGAGAGCTCAAACGGGGACTGCGTGTAGAAATTTTCCGGGAATCCCACCGCCTGGAGCGCCTCTTTGGCCCGCTCCTTCACTTCCTCCTCGGAGAGGCCCTGGTTTCTGGGCCCGTAACATACATCGGAGAACACGTCGGCCTCAAACAGCTGATGCTCCGGATACTGGAACACCAGGCCCACCTTGCTGCGAAGTTCCTTCATCTTAAAGCCTTCGCTGTAAATGCTCACGCCGTTGTAGAGAATATCCCCGTCCGTAGCGCGGATCAGACCGTTTAAGTGCTGGATCAGCGTGGATTTCCCCGATCCCGTGTGACCGATGAGTCCGATAAACTCGCCGTCCTCAATCTCCAGGTTCACGTCCTTAAGAGCCTGCTGCTCGAAGGCCGTCCCCTGGGAGTAAATCTGATTCAAATGCTTTACCTGTATCGACATCTGACTATCCTTCCTTCTGTAAGAGTGGAAGAATCTGTGCTAAAAATTCCTCCCGGTCCAGAATCCCGTCGCTTAAGGGCACGCCGGCCTTCTTAAGCTCCCACGCAAGCTCCGTCACCTGCGGGACATCCAGACGGTACTTTTTAAGCTCCTCGGTCCGCGAGAAAATCTCCCTCGGCGTCCCGTCCATGACCACGTGGCCGTCGTCCATGACGATGACACGGTCCGCGTGGATGACCTCCTCCATATAGTGGGTGATGAGGAGCACCGTGATTCCCTCCTGCCGGTTCAGCTCACGCACGGTCTTTATGACCTCCTTGCGCCCGTTTGGATCCAGCATGGCCGTGGGCTCGTCCAGCACAATGCACCTGGTCTCATCGCCATGACGCCCGCGATGGCTACCCGCTGCTTCTGGCCGCCGGAGAGCTTGTTGGGGGATTTCAGACGGTAGGCCGTCATGTGCACGGCCTCCAGGCTTTTATCCACCCGCTCCCAGATCTCCTCTGTGGGGACGCCGATGTTCTCCGGGCCGAAGCCCACGTCCTCCTCGACCACATTTCCGATGATCTGGTTGTCGGGGTTCTGGAACACCATCCCCGCGGCCCGCCGCACATGCCAGAGGTTCTGTTCCTTCGACGTGTCCATGTCGGACACCCACACGGTCCCCTCCTCCGGCAGAAGCAGGCCGTTAACGTGTTTGGCGAAGGTGGACTTGCCGGAGCCATTATGCCCCAGGATGGCCACGAAATCGCCTTCTTTGATATCTATGTTCACATGATCCAGCGCCCGGTTGACGGATTCCACATTCTCCTGCTCATCCCGGCGGATATAGTCAAATACAAGATTGACTGCTTTTATAATTCCCATTGTCGTACCTCGTTTTCTCTGAGTGTGCGCGTGGTTGTTTGTACGTTTTTCAATTTTAGATTATATTGGGGGAAGAGTCAAGAGGGAAATAGGATTCGCGGAAGGCGGGGGCAGGGGAAGACGCGGGGGAGATGACCGTTCCGGGAGACCCGATGGGTATGACTAAGATTCGCAGGTACCGTCCGCTTCCGGGGACCGGGAGCAGTCGATCAAAATTTCTGATGAAATTTTGCTCTCCACGCTCCCTTTGTGGCCGGCGTTGTGCGCCGGCCGCAACCCCGGAGCTGCCGGCTCCTGCGAACCTAAGTCATACCGAATCGGGCCTCTAGTCACTATCATCTCCCCCGCGTCTTCCCCTGCTTCGCTTAGCTGTGGATGTTCGTTGCATATTTTCTGCGTGGCGCAATTCCTTACAAACGAAAAGATGGATACAACAAATTGTCATATCCATCTCTCAAATCGATCATATCTCTACGGCACGTAAATTCCATCGGGGCCTACGTAGTATTCGCCGATGTGGGTGTCGGTGGCCATGCTGCCGTCGTCGTTGAAATAGTACCAGACGCCGGGGACTTCCTGGTGCCAGCCGGTTTTCATGGTGCCGTCGCTGGTCATGTAGTACCAGCGGCCGTCGGCCTGTACCCAGCCGGTGGCCATGGTGTGATTTTCTTTGAAGTAGTACCACTGGCCGTTGATGCGCTGCCAGCCGGTGACTGCGTAGCCGTTATCGTCGAAGTAGTACCACTGGCCGACGATGATCTGCCAGCCGTTTACCACATTGTTGCCGCTGCTGTCACTGTAGCGCGTCCCTTCCGCGCTCTGGGTCCAGCTGCCGCCCACATCGCCCAGGTTCTCAAGGAGAATGTTCTGGGAGGCGGTGTAGCTGCCGGGTTTTATGTATTTGTTCCCGGAGCTGTCCTTGAAGGTGCCGCGCACCTCGTAGGAGTAGTCGGCCTCCCCGGTCATGTAGGGGGACAGGTCCACGGTGGTGCTCTCCAGCGTCAGGGTCGTGACCTGCTCGCCGTCGGCGTACAGCTTAAGCTGATAAGCGGCGGCGTAGGGAACCTTCTTCCAGACGGCCACGGTCCGGTCTTCGTTGCCCCATCCGGCCTGCTCGGGAGCCGCCAGCCACACGGTCGGGTAATATTCTGCCTTCACTACCAGGCTGCCGTCCTTTTTCTTCACTGAGACGTAGTCCGCTCCGCTGATCCGGCAGCTGCTCTTTCCGTAGGCGCCGGAAAACTCCCAGCCGTCGTCGGCCACCAGCGTCACCTCCGCAGTCACTTTGCTGCCGGGTCTCCAGACGTCCACGTCCTTTGACCACTCCACATCCGCCACCTCATAGCCGGCGCCGTAGCCGATCACATCGGGCTCCAGCATCCGGCCCTCGGCCAGCTGGTCAGAGAATACCAGCCTCACATTTCCAATCCGCGTTTCCGCGTAGGAGGTCACAAATCCTCCCGCCGCGAGAACTGCCGCCAGCACGCTTATCCATACTCCCCGTTTAAGCCATTTCCTCATGCCAAACTCTCCTGTCTGCCGCGCTGTGCGACTAAATATCATTTACGCCAGACTCCGTTGGCGTCCACATAGAAACCGTCTATATAGGTGTTGACCGCCTTGTTGCCGGCTCCCGGATAGAAATAGTACCAGTTGCCGTCCACCTCGTTCCAGCCCTCCAGCATCACGCCGTCGGCGCCGAAACAGTACTGATATCCGTTGATCGTGTACCAGCCTTGATCATCATGCCGCGGTTCCCGTCGGATACCGGATTCAGATAATACCAGCGGTTATTCCAGTTGAGCCAGCCGGTGGCCATATTGCCGCCCTCATTTAAGTAGAAATACTGGCCGTTCACCTGCTGCCAGCCGGTCAGCATCCAGCCGTCCTTATCAAAGAGATACCACTGATCGGAAATGTACTGCCAGCTGTTCTTCGGAAAGCTGCCGTCCGGATAGCGGAACCACCAGCGGTTATTCTCCTTGATCCATCCCACCTGTCCGGTGCTGCTGTTTCCGGCGCTGCCAGGATCAACCTGCCCGGAGCCGTCGGAGACGTCCTCCTGGGCAATGTATATCTCATCCGACTCGGTCCAGCTGCTCTTGGACGCGTAGTCGTCCCCGGTCTTGGGAACCGCGCGCACCTTGAAGCTGTAGGTTCCCGCCTTGGTCATCCAGGGGTAGAAATTAAAGCTGGTGCCGTCGTAGGATGTCAATTCATAAACCTTGGAGCTTCCGCGGTACAGCGTCACATCGTAGCGGCTGGCGCCGTCCACCTTGGACCATCTGGCATTGCCCAGACCGGAATCTCTCCAGTACGCGTCCTCCGGCGACTCGTACTCGCCCTTCACCGGCTTTGTGCGCAGCGTGAGCTTTAACTCCCTGCCGCTGTCCTGCCTGGACGCGGAGGAGAAGGTTCCGCCGCTGACGCTCACGTTGCTGGAGCGGTAGGTTCCCTTAAAGCGGTATTCATCGGAATCCTTGACCGCCAGCGTCACCTTGAGCGCATAGGTCTCTCCGATCTCCACCTCGCGGTTTTTCGAGCTGCTCCAGTCCGCGTCCGCAATCTCGTAGCGGGCGCCGCTGGACACGCGCACATTGTCGTCTATCTCAATATCCGGCAGGTCGTCTCCAACCTCCAGGTCGAAATCCAGCGTTATCTTTACCGACGAGATCGTCTTCGTATCCGCATACGCAGGAAATGCCGCAGCCGACGCCAGCAGCGCCGTCGCCAGCATCATGCTTATCATCCGGCTTATCTTTTTCATGGTGCTTCCCCCTTTGAAAAATTATAGTTTAATCAGTTATCTGATTTTATTATACGATTATCGGGCATGGTGCGTCAACTTACGATATTCTTTCGGATTTCTAAAGTAAAAACGAAGCAAAAAGACGCCCAGGGAAATCCCCCAGGCGTCTCTCTATTTACGTGAATGATCAGTTAAACCAGCTCTAATAATACTTCCATCGCTGCATCGCCCTTACGCTGACCGATCTTGACGATTCTGGTGTAACCACCGTTGCGGCCTACGTACTTGGGAGCGATCTCGTCGAACAGCTTTGCCGGCATATCGACGGACTTGGTGTTTCTCTTCTTGCCCGCGTTCTTCTGCGGAACCTCTGTTACCGGGTAGAAGACCTTTAACATCTGTCTTCTGGCGTGAAGTCTGGAGGGACGATCCTTCTTGATCTCCTTCTCCACCTCGTCGTAAACGGTCACTTTCTTGCCGTCCACAACCTCTTTCACTCTCTTACCGTTCTCGTCCTTCTTCGGAACCTTCGCGGTAACCTTGACAGTGTCGAAGTTATCTTTCTCCTTCACAGCCAGTGCGATTAAGTGCTCAGCGACCTTGCGGATCTCCTTCGCTCTGGCCTCGGTGGTAACGATCTTGCCGTTGTATAAAAGGTTGGTAACCTGGCTTCTGATTAAAGCCTTTCTCTGGCTGGAAGTTCTTCCCAGCTTTCTATATCCTGCCATTTCTAAATCCTCCATTTGTGGAACACCCAGTCATGCATCTTCGGTCTTACTGGCTGAGTGCTGTAAATCCATAAATCAGTTCTAACGATTACTCGTCGCTGGGGTTAAGCTGCAGACCTAACTCCTTCAGCTTTGCAAGCACTTCCTCTAAGGATTTGCGGCCTAAGTTTCTCACCTTCATCATGTCCTCGGAC
Source organism: Clostridia bacterium UC5.1-2E3 (assembly GCA_001304875.1). Lineage (GTDB taxonomy): Bacteria > Bacillota > Clostridia > Lachnospirales > Lachnospiraceae > Ventrisoma > Ventrisoma faecale. The sequence goes on along the minus strand of BBZO01000004.1, from coordinate 106,359 downwards.
GTGCGGTTGGTGAGCTCCTCAACCGTGTTGATGCCTGCTCTCTTTAAACAGTTGTATGAACGAACGGACAGCTCTAACTCGTCGATGTTCATCTCGAGAACCTTCTCCTTCTCGTTGTCCTCCTTCTCCACCATCACCTCGGCGGTTCTGGCGTTCTCGGAAAGGTCGATGAAAAGGTTTAAGTGCTCGCTGAGCACCTTGGCCGCAAGGCTTACCGCCTCGTCGGGCGCAAGCGTGCCGTTGGTGAACACATCTAACGTCAGCTTGTCGAAATCTGTAATCTGTCCCACTCGTGTGTTCTCGACAGAAAGATTTACACGCTCCACCGGAGTGTAGATGGAATCCACCGCAATCACTCCGATCGGAAGCTCCTCGCTCTTGTTCTTATCTGCGCTCACATAGCCGCGGCCCTTGGTGATCGTAAGCTCCATGTAGAACTTGCTGTCTGTGCCGCCGCTTAAGGTGGCGATGACCTGGTCGGGATTTAAAATCTCGATGTCCGGGTCCGCCTGGATGTCAGCGCCAGTGACGACGCCCTCGCCCTCGAACTCAATGTACGCGGTCTTGGCCTCGTTGGTGTCACTGTTGTTCTTGATAGATAAGCTCTTGATGTTCATGATGATCTCAGTAACATCCTCTTTTACGCCGGGGATGGAACTGAACTCGTGCAAAACGCCATCGATTTTTACTTGACTCACTGCCGCGCCCGGTAAGGACGAGAGCATGATTCTCCTGAGAGAATTGCCCAGGGTCGTGCCGTAGCCGCGCTCGAGAGGTTCAACTACAAACTTGCCGTATCTCTTGTCTTCTGAGATCTCGACGATCTCAATGTTTGGTTTTTCAAAATCGAACACTAATAGCCCCTCCTTTTGGGTATTATTATCGAGGGTGGTAACTATATTCTTTACAGTCTATTATTTAGAATATAACTCGACGATAAGCACTTCGTTTACGGGAACATCAATCTCATCTCTGGTCGGCATCTCTTTCACGGTTCCGCGTAAGTTCTCGGAATCCACGTCGAGCCATGCCGGTACCATTCTTCCGGCAGTTGCCTCTAAAATGTCTTTATATCTCTGGGAAGATTTGTTCTTCTCCTTGATCTCGATAACGTCGCCGGCTTTTACCAGGTAGGACGGAATGTTTACGCACTTGCCGTTTACTAATACGTGCTTGTGGTCAACGATCTGTCTGGTCTCTCTTCTGGTGCGGCCAAATCCCATTCTGAATACGACGTTGTCAAGTCTGCGCTCAAGAAGGATCATCAGGTTTGTACCAACCATGCCGTCCATCTTCGAAGCCTTCGCATAGTAGTTTCTGAAGGGTTTCTCTAACACACCGTAGATGAATTTTGCTTTCTGCTTCTCGCGAAGCTGAAGGCCGTACTCACTCATCTTTCTATTAGCTCTTTTTAATTCTCTGTTTGATTTTTTATCTATTCCTAAATATACCGGATCAAGACCAAGGGATCTGCATCTTTTAAGAACAGGAACTCTATTTACTGCCACAGTACTTACCTCCTAAATTAAACTCTTCTGCGTTTGGGCGGACGGCATCCGTTGTGAGGAACGGGAGTTACGTCCTTGATGCTGGTTACCTCTAAACCACATGCCTGAAGCGCGCGGATTGCGGCTTCACGACCTGAACCAGGACCTTTAACCATAACGTCAACTGACTTTAATCCGTGGATGAGAGCTGCTTTGGTTGCAGTCTCTGCTGCCATCTGTGCTGCATATGGAGTAGATTTCCTTGAACCTCTAAATCCCAGACCGCCTGCACTTGCCCAAGATAAGGCATTGCCCTGTGCATCCGTTAACGTAACGATCGTGTTGTTAAAAGATGACTGGATGTGCGCCTGTCCGCGTTCAACGTTTTTCTTTACACGCTTTTTTGTCACTTTTCTTTGCAGTGGACACTTTTTTAGCCATTTTAAACTAACCTACTTTCTCTGAAACTGAATCCTGTTGTTCACAGATTCCTTATGTTACTTATTTCTTCTTGTTTGCTACAGTCTTTCTCGGACCCTTACGAGTTCTCGCGTTGGTCTTGGTCTTCTGACCGCGAACCGGAAGGCTCTTTCTATGACGAATACCTCTGTAGCATCCGATCTCCTGAAGTCTCTTGATGTTCATCGCGATCTCTCTGCGAAGATCACCTTCCACCATCTGAGTGTCAGCGATAACGGCTGCAATTCTCTTTACTTCGTCATCTGTCAGATCCTTGACACGGGTGTCGGGATTGACGTTGGCCTCCGCGAGGATACGGTTGGAGCTTGCTCTACCGATTCCGTAGATGTAAGTCAGACCGATCTCGACGCGTTTCTCTCTTGGTAAATCAACACCTGAAATACGAGCCATGTGTGTAGTACACCTCCATCTTTAATACTTTGTAAATTTCCTTTTGCGATATGAACAACTTATCCTGGTGGTTCATATCAGGGGGCTGCGAAAAACGGGCAGACGAACGCCTTAGCCTTGTCTTTGTTTATGCTTAGGATTTTCACAGATTACTCTGATACTGCCTTTTCTCTTGATGATTTTGCATTTTTCGCAAATTGGTTTAACTGATGATCTAACCTTCACAGTAATTCTCCTTTCCTCTGCCTCCCTGTGAGGGGCTGCAGGAATACCCGGTATGCGCGCAAATGACGCACCTTCCGGTGCTTCAACAAAGTTCGCTAGAGCATTATAACACCAAATATCTTATAATGCAAGCACTTTATTTGTCTCTCCAGATGATTCTTCCTTTGGTCAAATCATAGGGGGACAGTTCGATAGTTACTTTGTCACCAGGTAAAATCCTGATGTAATTCATGCGGAGCTTTCCGCTGATGTGCGCCAGCACCTGGTGGCCGTTCTCTAACTCCACCTGGAACATGGCGTTGGGAAGCTTCTCGACTACGGTTCCTTCAATTTCAATCACATCTGCCTTAGACATACTCTGTTCCTCCTGGACAATCTCGAATTTCTCTTATGCACCGGCGGATGAAGTGCCGCACCTCCTCGTCGGTGACGGTTCCGCCCTGCTTCAATCTCTCACTGATACTGTCATCCCTCATATGGGTGATCTGGACATGCTTTTTATTTTTCCGCTTGGGCTTTCCCACGCTGCGGTCCGAACCGTTTACCAGATAAACATATTCGCCGCATTCCTTCCATATGATAAAGACTCCGTCCTTATCGTGTCCGGCTCTGGAGAAAGCCAGGGCACCCGGCTCATATCTCATACGCGTCACCTACACGTTCAGAGACAGGATCTCGGGCTCGCCCTCAGTGATCAGAATGGTGTTCTCGTAGTGGGCGGAAAGTGAACCGTCCTCCGTGACCACCGTCCAGTCATCATCCAGCCAGACCACCTCCCAGCTTCCGGCATTGATCATCGGCTCGATGGCCAGCGTCATGCCCGGCTGGAGTTTGATCCCCTTGCGCCTCATGGCGAAGTTGGGGACCTCAGGATCCTCATGCAGATGGCTTCCGATGCCATGTCCGACCAGATCCCGGACCACGCCGTAGCCGAAGCTCTCCGCGTAGGCCTGGATGGCCGCCGAAATGTCATTTAGATGATTTCCGGCTTTTGCAAATTTAATCCCTTCAAAGAAACTTTGTCTCGTCACTTCGATCAGTTTCCTGGCCTCAGGGGAGATTTCCCCGATCCCGTGGGTTCTGGCTGCGTCGGAGTGGTATCCCTTGTAAATGACGCCGGCGTCCAGGCTGACGATGTCGCCCTCCTGTATGATGTGCTTCTTCGTGGGAATCCCGTGTACCACCTCGTCGTTGACGGATACACAGATCGAAGCGGGGTAGCCGTTGTAATTCTTAAAGGAAGGAATACATCCGTAGCTGCGGATGATCTCCTCTCCGATCCGGTCGATGTCCAGCGTGGACATGCCGGGCTTTAACGCCCGTTCCAGTTCCTCGTGGGTCTTGGCGAGAATCTTGCCCGCCTCTCTCATCAGCTCAATCTCTCTTGAGGATTTAATGGTTACTGCCATAGTGTTAAGCTCCTAATATGTTCACAATACTCTGGAAGACGTCTTCCATCGACTGTGTGCCATCTACAGTACAAAGCGCGCCCGCCTTCCCGTAATAGTCGATCAGCGGCTTGGTCTGGTCGTGGTAAACCTCGAGACGCTTCTTCACAGTCTCGGGCTTGTCGTCGTCCCGCAGCACCAGCTGCGCGCCGCATCTGTCACAGATACCCTCTTTTCTGACAGGTGCGTAAACGATATGGTAAGTGGAACCGCAGGAAAGACAAGCCCGGCGTCCGGACATACGGTTTATGATGTTCTCATCCGGTACGTCCACGTTGATCGCGTAGTCAATCTTCTCTCCTCTGGCTCCGAGCGCCTCGGTGAGGCTCTCCGCCTGGGGGATGGTTCTGGGAAATCCGTCCAGAACATAACCCTTCTCACAGTCCGGTTCTCCGATCCGGTCCATCAGCATGCCGATGGTGATCTCATCCGGAACAAGCTGTCCCTGGTCCATGAACGCCTTGGCCTTCATGCCCAGCTCCGTCCCTGCCTTGATGTTTGCTCTGAAAATATCGCCGGTGGAAATATGCGGGATACCGTATTTGTCGGCAATCTTTTTCGCCTGCGTACCCTTCCCGGCTCCGGGAGCACCCAACATTACTATCTTCATAGGCCACCTCCATAAATACAACAATATCCGCCCCTGTCATTTTCACAGGGAAGCTCGCGCCGCCCGGTGAAATGATGCGAAAGGCGAATCAGTTAGTCATTTAAGAATCCCTTGTAGTTGCGTACCAGCATCTGGGACTCAATCGATTTAATTGTCTCAAGAACAACTCCGACGATAATGATCAGAGAGGTTCCGCCAAACGAAAGCTGGCTTACCGTGAACACACCGGAAATGATAATGGGTATCAGGCAGACGATCACAAGACCGCAGGCTCCGATGAACACGATATAGTTGAGGATGTTGTTCAAATAGTCGGAAGTGGGCTTGCCCGGACGGATACCGGGGATGAAGCCGCCCTGCTTCTTCATATTATTGGCAACCTCCAGCGGGTTGAAGGTGATGGAGGTGTAGAAATATGCGAAAAGCACGATCATCACCACGTAGAACACCGCACCAATGGTATAGATGGGCTCCTCCGGATTGAACCAGTTGTGGGAGCTCAATACTCTTAAAATCTTTCCTCCGATCGTCGAGTAGTCCACAGTGAAGAACTGTGCGATGACCACCGGGAAGGAAAGGATCGATGATGCAAAGATCACCGGGATAACGCCGGCCGTGTTGACCTTGAGCGGGATCGCGGAGGAGTGACCTCCCACCATCTTCCTGCCCTGTACCTTCTTGGAGTACTGGACCGGAATCCGTCTCTCTCCGCCCTGCAGGATCACGACGAACACCACCACGGCCAGAATCACGGCCAGGATGATGGCGCCGACTACCACGGCGATGAACAGGGATTTGCTGTCCTGGATGAAACGCTCGTAGAGCATGGTGATATCGCTGGGGATCGTGGAGATAATGTTGAACAACAGCACAATCGAGATACCGTTGCCCACACCGTTCTCCGTGATACGCTCACCGATCCACATGAGGAACGCACTTCCTGCAGTCATGGCGGCAATCGCCACGATCACGCTCTGAACGTTAAAATTCGTCAGAAGTCCCTGGCCGCCGAAGCCCACCGCCATGGCTGTGGACTGGAGCAGTGCCAGACCGACAGTCAGGTAACGGGTAAACTCGGCGATTTTCTTTCTTCCGTCCTCGCCATCCTTATGCATCTCCTCCAGCTTCGGAATCGCGATGGTAAGAAGCTGCATAATGATGGACGACGTAATATACGGCGTGATACTCAGTGCAAATACGGACATGTTCGTGAAGGAACCGCCCGTCACTGCGTTAAAGAAACCCAAGGCGTCCGCTGTATTCTCAAAGAACGCCTTGAAAAAGGTTGGATCTACTCCTGGAATCGGCAGCTGGGAACCAAAACGGATCACAACAAGCATGAACAGGGTATACAGAAGTTTCTTTCTGATATCCTTTATCTTGAACGCATTCTGGAGTGTTTTAAACATATTAGATCACCTCGCAGGTTCCGCCTAAAGCCTCAATCTTAGCTTTTGCTCCCTCGCTGTAAGCATCCACTTTTACTGTGAGCTTCTTGGTTAATTCTCCGTTTCCAAGGATCTTAACTCCGTCCTGAGGATTCTTAACGATACCGGCCTCCATTAAGGTCTCAACGGTTACAACCGTGTCGTTCTCAAATCTCTCTAACGCGCTCACGTTAATTCCAACGATTGTCTTGGAATTTCTGTTGGTAAAGCCTCTTTTCGGGATACGTCTGTATAAAGGCATCTGACCGCCCTCAAATCCCGGTCTGGTCGCTCCGGAACGGGCCTTCTGACCCTTATGTCCCTTGCCGGCAGTCTTACCGTTTCCGGACGCATGTCCGCGGCCCCGTCTGAAATTATCGCTGTGTTTAGAACCTTCAGCAGGTCTTAAATTAGATAAATCCATGAGTGCACCTCCTTACTGAATGATTAGATTTCTTCTACTTTTACTAAATGTTTTACATGCCAGATCATGCCTCTTACAGCATCGTTGTCGGGCATCTCGACCGTCTTGTTGAGCTTCTTTAAGCCAAGGGCCTCAACGGTCTTTCTCTGCTTCGGAATTGCACCGATCGGGGATTTTACTAATGTTATTCTTAATTTCTCTGCCATCTTCAATATCCTCCTTAGCCTAAGATCTCTTCAACGGTCTTGCCGCGAAGCTTGGCAACCTCTTCCGGAGTCTTAAGCTGTGTAAGACCTTCCAGAGTAGCTAAAACTACGTTGGTCTTGTTGTTGGAGCCTAAGGATTTGGTACGGACGTTCTTTACGCCTGCCAGCTCCAGTACGGCACGTGCCGGACCGCCGGCGATGATACCGGTACCTTCGGGAGCCTTCTTTAATAATACGGTCGCGCTTCCGAACTTGCCGAGGAAATCGTGCGGGATGCTCTGATTCTCGTCCATCGGAATGGCAATCAGGTTTTTAGCAGCAGCTTCCTTGCCCTTGCGGATAGCTTCCGGAACCTCAGCGGCTTTGCCCATACCTGCACCTACATGACCATTCTTGTCGCCAACGACTACCAGAGCGGAAAATCTCATGTTGCGACCGCCCTTAACAGTCTTGGATACACGTTTGATTGCCACTACCTTGTCTTCTAACTCAAACTGGCTGGCATCAATGATTGTACGTTTCATGTGTATGTTCTCCCTCCTACTAGAATTCCAGACCAGCTTCTCTAGCTGCATCTGCTAATGCCTGAATCTTACCCTGATATATGAATCCGCCTCTATCGAAAACAACAGTGGTAATACCCTTCTCCAGAGCTCTCTTGGCGATCAGAGTTCCAACGTATGCCGCAGCATCAACGTTGTTCGTCTTCTCAAGCTCTGCCTTCGCCTCTTTCTCTGCTGTTGAAGCTGCTACTAAAGTATTGCCAACTGTATCGTCAATAATCTGAGCATACATATGATTATTACTTCTGAACACGGCTAAACGCGGTCTCTCGGCTGTGCCTGCAAACCGGTTGCGTAATCTTGCGTGTTTCTTAACGCGAACTTCGCTTCTTGACTGTTTGCTAACCATCTTTACACACTCCTTAATTATTTCTTACCAGTCTTACCAACTTTACGTCTGATCACTTCATCAGCATATTTAATACCTTTGCCCTTGTACGGCTCAGGTCTTCTCTTGTCTCTGATTTCAGCGGCGTACTGGCCAACTTTTTCTTTGTCGATACCTTTAACAGTGATTTTATTCTGTCCGTCCAGAACAGACTCTAAACCTTCCGGATCCTCCATCTCAACCGGATGGGAGTAACCTAAGGAAAGGATTAATTTCTTACCCTGTTTCTGTGCTCTGTAACCTACACCGTTTACCTCGAGAACTTTCTCGTAGCCATTGGTTACGCCAACGATCATGTTGTTGATCAAGGTTCTTGTAAGACCGTGTAAAGATTTCATCTTCTTTAAGTCGTTCGGTCTTGTTACGATGATGTGGCCATCCTCTTCCTTAATAGCCATCTCAACGGGAAGCTCTCTCTCAAGAGTACCCTTCGGACCTTTTACAGTCACTTTATTATTCTCTGCGATCGTAACAGTTACGCCTGCCGGGATCGCGATTGGCATTCTTCCAATACGTGACATGCCGTTTACCTCCTTAAATTTTCGGAAAAGCACTGTGCGGCTTTTCTGTTTTCAGTAGTCTCTATTTATTACCAAACAAAAGCTAATACTTCGCCGCCTACGCCCAGTCTGCGTGCCTCTTTGTCGGTGATCACGCCCTGGTTGGTGGAAACGATAGCTACTCCTAAGCCGCCGAATACTCTCGGCATATCTTCCTTGTTTGCGTATACGCGCAGACCCGGCTTGGAGATTCTCTTGATTCCGGAATGATCTTCTCGTTTTTGTCTTTTCCGTACTTAAGCTCGATGCGGATGGTCTGGAAACCGCCATCCTCAACGATGTCGTACTTCTTGATGTAGCCCTCTCTGACAAGGATGTCAGCGATAGCTAATTTCATCTTGGAAGCGGGTACATCTACTGTATCATGTTTAGCAGTATTTGCATTACGGATTCTTGTAAGCATATCTGCGATCGGATCGCTCATTGTCATGTTTGTTTTCCTCCTTACTGGAATGTTGGTTTCTCGCTGTGGTTCGCATTGCTGCGCTGCACAGGTATGTTCACTCAACTAAACTCAGTTTTCGCCTTCGGCTCGACTTCGTTAAGGTTCGTGAACGGCTTTCACACTAAGCTCGAAAAGACCTCGCTAAGTGTTCAATGCCTACCAGCTTGCCTTCTTACGCCCGGGATCTCGCCCTTGTAGGCCAGCTCGCGGAAGCAGATACGGCAGATGCCATATTTTCTTAAATATGCATGTGGACGACCACAAATTCTGCAGCGGTTGTACTCTCTGGTGGAGAACTTCGCGGGACGCTGCTGTTTGATCTTCATTGAAGTCTTAGCCATGGATTAATCCTCCTAACTATTTCTGAAATGGCATGTTGAATAATGTCAAAAGTTCACGGGCTTCTTCGTCGGTCTTGGCGGTGGTAACGAAAATTACGTCCATACCTCTTACCTTGTCAACTTTATCGTACTCAATCTCAGGGAAAATCAGCTGCTCTTTGATGCCGAGCGCGTAGTTTCCTCTGCCGTCAAATGCGTTAGGGTTAACACCTCTGAAGTCACGTACACGGGGTAATGCCAGGTTGATCAGACGATCAGCGAACTCGTACATCTTCTCGCCGCGCAGGGTAACCTTGCAGCCGATGGCCATACCCTCTCTGATCTTAAAGTTTGCAACGGACTTCTTAGCCTTCGTGAGAACTGCCTTCTGTCCGGAAATGATCTCTAAGTCTCTTACAGCAGAGTCCAAAACCTTCGCGTTGTCTTTCGCCTCGCCCACGCCCATGTTGATAACGATCTTATCAAGCTTCGGCACTTCCATGACGTTCTTATATCCGAATTTTTTGATCATAGCGTCTACGATCTCATTTTGATATTGTTCTTTTAATCTAGCCAACTCTCTGTTCCTCCTCTCCTATATTAGTCGATCACCTTGCCGGTTGCCTTGGCAACGCGGACCTTCTTGCCGTCCTTCACCTCAAAGCCAACGCGGGTTGCTTTGCCGTCTACCATGAGCATTACGTTGGAAACGTGGATCGGGCCCTCCTGATGGATGATGCCGCCTGCCTGGTTCGCTGCGCTGGGCTTTGTGTGCTTCGTGATCATGTTGCAGCCCTCAACTAATACGGTGCTGTTCTTGGTGTTCACGGCGATAACCTTGCCGCTCTTGTCTTTATCCTTACCGGTGATCACTTTTACAAGGTCACCCTTCTTAATTTTCTGCACAGTCTGTACCTCCCTATAATACTTCCGGAGCTAAGGAAACGATCTTCATAAACTGTTTCTCTCTGAGCTCTCTGGCAACGGGTCCAAAGATACGGGTTCCTCTCGGGGTCTTGTCGTCTTTGATAATTACTGCTGCGTTCTCGTCGAACTTGATGTAAGAACCGTTCGCGCGGCGTGTGCCCTTTACGGAGCGTACCACAACGGCCTTAACAACATCGCCCTTCTTTACAACACCGCCTGGTGTTGCATCTTTGACGGAAGCGACGATGATATCGCCAATGTTAGCATATCTTCTGGTGGATCCACCCATAACACGGATGCAAAGTAACTCTTTAGCACCAGTATTATCGGCAACCTTTAATCTGGTCTCCTGCTGAATCATGACTGATACTCCTTTCTGTTATCTTGCCTTCTCGATGATCTCGACAAGTCTCCATCTCTTATCCTTGGATAACGGTCTTGTCTCCATAACTTTTACAGTATCGCCGATACCGCACTGATTTTCCTCGTCATGAGCTTTTAATTTATAAGTTCTTTTTACGATCTTGCCGTATAAAGGATGTTTTACGTGGTCTTCGATGGCAACTACGATGGTCTTATCCATCTTATCGCTTACGACTTTACCAGTACGTGTCTTTCTTAAATTTCTTTCCACGATGGTTGATCTCCTTTCGCTTTAGGCCTATTTAGACATCTCTGTGATAACAGTCTGAATACGAGCGATGTTCTTGCGAACCTCTTTGATTCTGCTGGTGTTATCTAACTGGTTGGTTGCATTCTGAAATCTCAGATTGAAAAGCTCCTTCTTAGCAGCTACTAATTCTTCGTTTAACTCTGCAACAGATTTTGCCTTTAAACTCTCTACATACTTATTAATTTTCACTGTTATCACCGCCTTCTAAATCTGCTTTAGAAGCAATTTTGCACTTGCAGGGCAGTTTGTGCATTGCAAGACGTAATGCTTCTCTGGCCGTCTCCTCCGGTACGCCTGCGATCTCGAACATCACGCGACCAGGCTTTACAACTGCTACCCAGTACTCAAGAGCACCTTTACCGGAACCCATACGGGTCTCAGCGGGCTTTGCAGTAACCGGCTTATCCGGGAAAATCTTGATCCATACTTTACCGCCACGCTTGATATAACGGGTCATGGCAACACGGGCCGCCTCAATCTGGTTGGACTTGATCCAGCACGGCTCTGTAGCGACTAATCCATACTCACCGTAGGAGATTTTATTTCCTCTTAACGCCTTACCGGTCATGGTACCACGGAACTGTTTGCGGCGTTTCACTCTCTTGGGCATTAACATTATTTATCGCTCCCTTCCTTGTTTGCTTTCGTCGGAAGTACCTCGCCTTTGTAGATCCACACCTTAACGCCTAATTTGCCGTAGGTGGTATCTGCCTCTGCGAAGCCATAGTCAATATCTGCTCTAAGTGTCTGTAACGGGATGGTACCCTCGCTGTAGAACTCGGTACGGGCAATATCTGCACCGCCAAGACGTCCTGCAACTGCGGCCTTGATTCCCTTAGCGCCTGCCTTCATGGTTCTGCCCATCGCGGACTTCATGGCACGTCTGAAGGACACACGGTTCTCAAGCTGCTGTGCGATGTTCTCTGCAACCAGCTGAGCGTCTCTGTCCGGTCTCTTTACCTCTTTGATATCAACAAATAATTTCTTGTCAGTTAATTTCTGAACCTCAGCTTTTAACTTCTCGATCTCAGCACCGCCCTTACCGATAACGACGCCCGGCTTAGCAGTGTAGATGATAACCTTTACTCTGTCGGATGCTCTCTCGATCTCGATCTTGGAAACACCGGCGCTGTATAATCTCTTTTTAAGGAATGTTCTGATCTCGTGATCTTCGATCAGGCAGTCTGCGAAATCGGCTTCAGCGTACCATTTGGAATCCCAGCCCTTGATAACGCCGACTCTTAAGCCGTGTGGATTAACTTTCTGTCCCATTATTTGCCTCCTTATCTCTCATTAAGCACGATGGTGATGTGGCTCATTCTCTTCTCGATTCTGTAAGCGCGGCCCTGTGCTCTCGGTTTAACTCTCTTCATTGTCGGTCCCTTGTTTGCGTAGCACTCCTCTACGTACAGGTTCTCGACGTTCATGTTGTTGTTGTTCTCAGCGTTTGCGATCGCTGATTTTAATAATTTCTCTATTAAAGTAGAAGCATATCTGGGATTGTAGGTCACAATACCGAGTGCAGTCTGCACATCTTTGCCTCTGATGGCATCTAATACGAAGCACGCCTTCTGAACGGACACTCTCGCGTAGGATAACTTAGCGGACGGTCTTGTGTCGTTCTTCGCGTTTCTCTCTCTCTTGATTTGGGATCTATGTCCTTTAGCCATTGGGTGAAACCTCCTTTCAACTTATGGCCCGCATAAAGCGGGCATCGCGCGCACCCCGAAGGGTGGCGCTTCTATCGCTTATCGACGGGACTTCTTCTCGTCTTTTCCATGTCCTTTGTAAGTTCTGGTAGCTACGAACTCTCCCAGCTTATGTCCAACCATATCCTCGGTTACATATACCGGAACGTGCTTTCTACCATCATGCACAGCGATTGTATGTCCAACCATCTGCGGGAAAATGGTGGAGCGGCGGGACCAGGTCTTGATAACCTGCTTCTGTCCAGCCTCGTTCATAGCATCAACTTTTTTCAGTAAATGCGCATCTGCAAATGGTCCTTTTTTAAGTGAACGAGCCATTGATTTACCTCCTTATCAACTACTTACTTAATGGTCTTGCCATCGCGTCTTCTTACGATTAACTTGTTAGACTGTTTGTGTTTCTTTCTGGTCTTAAGACCCAGTGCCGGCTTGCCCCACGGAGTGGACGGACCCGGACGGCCGATTCCAGTCTTACCTTCACCACCACCGTGCGGATGGTCGTTCGGGTTCATAACGGAACCGCGTACGGTAGGTCTGATGCCCATGTGGCGCTTTCTACCAGCTTTACCGATGTTGATAAGGGAGTGCTCTCCGTTGCCCACAACGCCGATGGTTGCGCGGCATACGATCGGCACCATTCTCATTTCGCCGGAGGGGAGACGTAAGGTTGCGTACTTGCCTCTTTGCCATTAACTGTGCAGCGTTGCCAGCGGAACGAACCAGCTGGCCGCCCTTTCCGGGATGAAGCTCGATGTTGTGGATCTGAGCACCAACCGGGATGTTTGCAAGCGGTAAGCAGTTGCCGATCTTGGCCTCTGCGTTCTCGCCGCTCATGACTACCATGCCGTCGGTTAAGCCGGCCGGAGCCAGGATATATGCCTTCTCGCCGTCTGCGTAGCAGATTAAAGCGATGTTAGCGGTTCTGTTCGGATCGTACTCGATACCGATAACGGTTGCCGGGATACCATCCTTTTTGTTTCTCTTGAAGTCGATAATTCTGTATTTTCTTCTGGAGCCGCCTCCGCGGTGTCTCACAGTGATCTTACCCTGGTTGTTACGTCCGGCGTTCTTCTTTAAGGAAGTAACTAAGGATTTCTCCGGAGTGGTCTTGGTGATCTCCGCGAAATCAGAACCGGTCATATGCCTTCTGGAAGGTGTATATGGGTTATATGTCTTGATTCCCATGTTGTTCTCCTTTCAACGCCTCCTGGCGTTTCTCTAAAATAATATCGCGACATAATTTTATTCGCCGCTTAGCTGGGGTCTATTACAGGCCCTGGAAGATCTCGATGTCCTTGCTGTCTGCAGTCAGCTGCACAATCGCCTTTTTGGTCTTGGCAGTTCTGCCGAAGGTCATTCCTCTTCTCTTCTTCTTGCCGTCTAAGTTCATGGTGTTCACGCTGGCAACCTTGGTGCCCGGGAACATCTTCTCAACAGCCTCTTTGATCATGGTCTTGTTGGCCTCGGTATGAACGAAGAAGGTGTACTTCTTATCGCCCATCGCGTTCATGCTCTTCTCGGTGATAACCGGTTTCTGGATCACGTCGTAGTACTGAATGTTTGCCATTATGCATACACCTCCTCGATAGAAGCGACAGCGGCCTTGGTAGCCACTACGGTGTTGTACTTAAGAATATCGTAAACGTTGATGGTGTTCACAGCCGCGGTCTTTACGGTCGGGATGTTTCTTGCGGAGAGAACCACATTCTCGCTGTTCTCGCCGAGAACCACCAGGGCCTTCTGAACCTTTAAGTTGTTCATAACGGTCTGGAACTTCTTGGTCTTGATCTCATCGAATGCAAGCTCGTCAACTACGATGAACTTGTTCTCGTTTACTCTGCTTGTGAGAGCGGACTTTAACGCAGCTCTCTTCTCTTTCTTGTTTAAGCGGATCGTGTAGTCTCTGGGAGTCGGAGCGAAAACAACGCCGCCGCCGGTCCACTGGGGAGCTCTGGTTGAACCCTGTCTGGCATGTCCGGTTCCTTTCTGTCTCCACGGCTTCTTACCGCCGCCGGAAACCTCAGAGCGGGTCTTCGCTTTCTGTGTTCCCTGACGCTTATTTGCAAGCTGGGCTACAACTGCCATGTGTACCAGGTGCTCGTTTACCTCTACACCGAATACAGCATCGTTCAGCTCTAACGTTCCAACTTCATTACCTTCCATATTGTAAACAGATACGTTTGCCATCTGTGTATTCCTCCTTTCCTATAAAAGCATTACGCTTTTACTGTTTCTTTCAATGTTACTAAGCACTTCTTCGGTCCCGGTACAGCGCCCTTAACCAGAATCAGATTGTTCTCGGCGTCTACTCTGACGATCTCAAGGTTCTGAATGGTGATGCGCTTGTTGCCCATCTGGCCCGGCATCTTCTTGCCCTTGAACACTCTGCCCGGAGTGGTTGCGGAACCGTTGGAACCTGCGTGGCGATGGAACTTGGAACCATGAGCATCGGTCCTCTGGACTGTCCGTGTCTCTTAATAGCACCCTGGAAACCTTTACCTTTGGAAATAGCGGTCGCATCGATCTTGTCGCCAGCGGCGAAGATGTCTGCTTTAATCTCGTCTTTAACGGAATACTCCTCAGCATTCTCGAATCTGAACTCTCTCACAAATCTCTTGTAAGAAACTCCAGCCTTGTCAAAGTGTCCTTTGACGGGCTTGCTGACTAACTTCTCTCTCTTGTCAACATAGCCAACCTGTACGGCCTTGTAGCGTCGTTCTCTACTGTCTTAACCTGTGTAACCACGCAGGGGCCGGCGGAAAGAACGGTAACGGGAGTTAACACTCCGTCTTCGTTGAAGATTTGAGTCATTCCGACTTTGGTAGCTAAGATCGCTTTCTTCATTTTTTTACCTCCTGTTTCTTTTCTACAGCGGAACGCTTGCTTTGCGTTCATCCTAGAACAGTCCAGTATAAGTGGAACACTATGACCTCCGCGGGAGGATGTTGATTCCGTTTGAGGAAAAAGTGTTGCTTCTATATCTAAACCCTTCAGGATATTACCTAAATCATCTGGAAGAACTTATTTGTTCTTCATCTTGATATCGATGTATACACCTGCCGGCATCTCCAGTCTGGATAATGCGTCAACCGTCTTCTGGCTCGGTGCTGCGATATCGATAAGTCTCTTATGAGTTCTCTGCTCGAACTGCTCTCTGGAATCTTTGTACTTGTGAACTGCTCTTAAGATGGTCACAACCTCTTTCTTGGTGGGTAACGGCACCGGACCGCTCACCTGTGAACCTGTTTTCTTAACAGTCTCAATAATCTTCCCAGCAGACTGATCAACTAACTGATGATCGTAAGCTTTTAATGTGATTCTCATTACTTGACTTGCCATAAAAAAGTCGCCTCCTTTTCGCACTTAATGATCGAAGTACGACAAGCGGTGACTGTACACATTCCCGTGTGTGTCCTCGTGGACCCCACACCATTTTCAACATCATCTTGACATCTCAGATTGTACAGTGACTTGTCGCCAGTTTCCTAACTTGACATTCGCTCCACGGAAAACCTGCCTCGTGTCGGGCAGCAACCTCACGCTTCACAGCTATCATGCCACAGCTTTGACATCGTACCATATTTTTCTTTGATTTGCAAGCACTTTTTGCAATTTTTATGTTATAATTTTGACATGGAGATAATGACGGGCCTTTATATAGGAAGAAAGGAGGCTGATGCACGTGCAAAAAGCGAAGCATTTCCCTGTCCGGGACGTCCTGCCGGCCCTGGTTCTCGTCCTCGGCGCGGCGTATGCCGCCGGCCGCATTCTCTCAGGCGCGGTTTCCCCGGATTCCGGCCCGGCGGACACGTCCGGCTCTGCACGCCAGCCCATCGCCGCCGTCCAGGGGACAGAGGTGACCGAATTGTATGAGGGGTACCTGTGGGCACAATACCTTGAAGACTCCGACGGCCTCGTTGTAAACGCCGACTGTGTTCCTTTAGAAGACCTCCTGCCGGAAACCGCCGGCGAGTTTCCCGTCCTCACCCTGGACGCGCCCCTGTCGCTTCAAATCCCCGCCGATCTCTCTCCCTTTGAGATCGCGGTTTACAGTGACACGTTCGAGCCGGAGGATGAGATTCATCTGACATGGGACAATCTGGACATCGGCGAGGTGTTTCCCGGGCTCTGTGACTCTCTTTCCTCCGGGACCCACTATATTATTATATCCGCATCCCAGCAGGGGGAGTATCTGGAGAAGGCTGAGATGTATGAATCTTTTGGCTATGAGTATGCGTTTACGCTGGAGGTTCCATAAAATCTGACAACAAGGGGGATACCATGGAAAATACATATTACGATCTGATTCTGGAGGCAGAGATGGGAGACACGGAGGCGCAGCTTGTGCTCTCTCTGCTGTATGAACAGGACGGAAACTACACGGAGGCGGCGAAATGGTGCGAGATGGCGGCCAGACAGGGCGACGCCGACGCCCAGAACCGGATGGGGATTTACTACGCCTCCGGCCAGGGCGTGGAACAGGATGACGCAAAATCCTTCTACTGGTACAGCGAGGCGGCGGACAGGAAAAATTCCGCGGCCCAGTGCAACCTGGGGTACTGCTGGCTGAACGGCATCGGGGTGGAGGCCAGCCCGGAGAATGCCTTCTACTGGTATGAGCAGGCCGCCTTGCTGGGGGATTCGCAGGCACAGATCCAGCTCGGCTATCTGTGCAGCCACGGAATCGGCACTACGCAGGACTACGCCGCGGCCATCCGCTGGTATCAGATGGCCGCGGACGTGGGGGACGCGGATGCCATGGTCGATCTGGGGCTTCTGTATGACGAAGGCTGGGCGCCAAAAAAGACTGCGGCAAGGCGTTCAGACTCTGGGAACAGGCGGCAGAGCTGGGGCACGTGCAGGCCCTCAACAACCTAGACTGCTGCTATGAAAACGGAATCCAGACGGATACGTTCGTCCTCCCACAGGATTATAAAAAGGCAGCCAGCTATTACGACAGGGCGGCAAGCCAGGGCGACGCCGTCGCCTGCGTGAATCTGGGATGCCTGTATGAAAAGGGCCTGGGAGTGGAACAGGACATGGGTAAGGCGGCCCGGCTGTACCGGAAGGCAGCGAGACAGGGGGACGCGGAGGCGTATTTCTGCCTGGGCTGCCTGTACGAGAAGCATTACCATGATGTCTCCGAGGCGATCAGATGGTACCGGCAGGCGGCCCGGGCGGGGCATGAGAAGGCAGAGGAATGTCTCAGACTCCTTGCCGGCCAGAATCCGGCGGAGGAAAGCGCGCTTTAGTTTCAGATCAGAAGCAGGATTTTCATATCGAAGCAAATATGCCGCTCAGACATCGGTCACTGATGTCTGAGCGGCATTCTCTTTTGCTGTTATCTTATAGGATTGTTATCAATTCCACCACTCCGGATCCACAGGCGCCTCGCCTCCGCTGTAGGAATCGTCGTACTTCTCTCCGTTGATCTCGGTCACGACGCCGCGGGAGTTGACTTTCAGCTTATCGCCGTTGATGTCCTTCACCGTGGTGTTCTTCGGGATGCGGCCGGAGCTGTTGACCACGTAGGTCGTGGTGTTGCCGCTGGATCCGGTGGGGATCTCGAACATCTGGTATTTGCTTTCGGCCTTCTGGAGCTTTCCTTTGTAGTAGAGGTAGTTATCCTTCACGCCGGTGTAGCCGCGGCCCGCATGGCTTCCGCTCTCCGTGAAATAGTAATCCCACATCGTGCCGTCGCCTTCCTCGATCCTGCGCTCACCCTTTATCATGCAGCTCGTCTGCTTGTCGTCGCCGAAATAGTAGGCCGTCTCCTCGCCGTTCACCAGTACCTTCTGCAGGCCGTAAACCGGGTTGCCGTACTCGTTGAACAGGTATGTATTGCCATTAATCTTCTCGAAATCAGAGGTGGTGGCGCTTCCCTCCTCGGGGCCCATGTAGGGCTCGCCCTTGCTGGAGAAGTAATACCAGTTTACCTCGTCCTCGAAGATATCTCCCTCCAGATCCTCCGGCGGTGTGCTGGAGTACCATCCGGTCCTCATGCGGCCGTCGCTGCCCATCAGGCGGTAGCTCTTGATGGTGTCCTCGCCGTCCACATTGATCCAGCCGGTTCTCATGCGGCCGTACTCGTCAAAGCAGTAGTAATCGCCGTCGATCTTGCGCAGCTCGTACTCGTCATCCGGCACGAACTTTTCTCCGTCGGTCTTGAAATAGTACCAGTATTTTCCATTGACGTCGAAGCCCTCATTGCTGGCGAAGGGGCCGTAATCATCATCGTCATCGTCGTCGTAGTACTCGTCCTCCGGCGGATCCAGAAGAAGCCAGCCCACGCGCATCGCGCCGTCGTCGCCCAGATAGACCATGTTGTCGTTGGCCCAGCCGGTCTGCATCACGCCGTCGTTGTCGAACAGATACCACTTGTCATTGATCTTCTTCCAGGTGTCGGAGATCATCTTTCCGCTGCTGCCCAGGTAGTACCAGGCGTATCCGGTCGAGCTGATCCTGGAATCATTGACTGCGATCTTCTGCCATTGATCCGTCACCATGATGCCGTTGGAATCCACGTAATACTCATCGTCCACCCAGCTGTTGAGAGCCATATTTCCCGAACCGTCCAGATATCTCCAGAGGTTGTCCGCGCCCTTACGCCACGTGTTCGTGACCTTTCTTCCATCCGAATCGTAGTATACCCAGGAACTCCCCTCCTGCGTCCAGCCCTCGGCCGCCCACACGGTCCCGGCCATGATTCCCAGGGACAGAAGCGCCGAAAGCACCAGCGTCATCATACCTTTTTTTCTCATTCTTCCACTCCTCTGCAGCAAGCACATTTTACTAGGTATAATTGTATCAAGTGACACATGATAATTCAAGTAAATTAATCTTTCATTTCTATTACAATTTGACAGTTTTCGGGGTTTTAAGTATAATATGGAAGATAAATGGCTGGAAAACGGCCGGAAACAACGATTCGTGAAAGAAAAGGCAGGTAGAGCATATGTGGCTGGCTGACGGCTGGAAGGATTATGAAGTTATAGACTGTTCAAAAGGCGAGAAACTGGAGCGCTGGGGGAAATATCTCCTGGTCCGTCCCGATCCCCAGGTGATCTGGGACACGAAAAAGGTGCACCCCGGCTGGAGGCGGATGAACGGCCACTACCACCGCAGCGCCAAAGGCGGCGGCGAGTGGGAGTTTTTTGACCTGCCGGAGCAGTGGACCATCAGCTACAAGGGGCTCACATTCAATCTGAAGCCCTTCAGTTTTAAACACACCGGCCTGTTCCCGGAGCAGGCCGCCAACTGGGACTGGTTCGGCGAAAAGATCCGCAGCGCCGGCCGCCCCATCAAGGTGCTGAACCTCTTCGCCTACACCGGCGGCGCCACCCTGGCGGCGGCAAAAGCCGGCGCGGCGGTCACCCACGTGGATGCCTCCAAGGGCATGGTGGGCTGGGCGAAGGAGAACGCGAAATCCTCCGGCCTCTCCGAGGCCCCCATCCGCTGGATCGTGGACGACTGCGTGAAGTTTGTGGAGCGTGAGATCCGCCGCGGCAACCATTACGACGGCATCATCATGGATCCGCCATCCTACGGCAGAGGCCCAAAGGGCGAAATCTGGAAGATCGAGGATTCCATCCATCCGTTTATCAAGCTCTGCGCCAGACTTCTCTCCGACGACCCGCTGTTTTTCCTGGTGAACTCCTACACCACCGGGCTGGCGCCGTCGGTGCTGACCTACATGCTCTCCACGGAGCTTAAGGAGTTTAAAGGAAGTGTACGCTCTGAGGAGCTGGGACTTCCGGTGAGCTCCAACGGGCTGGTGCTGCCCTGCGGCGCGTCGGGGCGGTGGGAGAGGTAGGAGGAGGGCTGTCCCAATCGTTTTTCCCGCCTATTTACAAAGTATATTGTGTAAACGCACCAAATTCCTTCACTCAGAGAAAAAACGGAGCCCCTTCCGGACTCCGTTTCCTTCTTTTCAATTCCCCACTAAATCAGCAATATCGCTTCACACAATCGCCGCGCCCCTTCATCACTGGGCGATCCCGTCCATGAACGCGAGAATCCCCGCCTCCACCTCGTCCTTGATCGCCTTATAATTGTGAATCTCGTGGCGGTAGCGGAATAGACCTTCGTCTTCACCTGGTGCCCCGTCTCGCAGAGCCAGTTGGAGACCTCGTAGATGCCCTTGCCGTACTCGCCCACCGGATCCTGGTCTCCGCCGATGTTGTAGAAGGGCAGTTCCTTCGGAACCTGCTCCGCCCACTGATCGCCCACGATGCAGCTCATCATCTGGGTGAAATAATAGATGGACTGGTTGGTAACCGGCCGCGTAAACGCGTCAAAGGGGTCGGCGGCGTGATCCTGCTGCACATACGGATCCGCGCAGATCCACTCGTTGCCGATGGAAACCTGGCCGCAGCGCTCGCACATCCAGCCCATCAGCTCCGCCGTAAATTCCCCGTCACAGTCCTTGCCGCGCCCGGCCTCCACGGCCGCCTTTAATTTTTCTTCGGTCTCCGCGGCTCCCCGGAACACGCCTGTGGTTCCGCAGATGGTAACGCCCGCCAGCTCCTTTCCGTAGGCCGCGGCGTAATCTCTGGCAATGAAAGAGCCATGCTGTGGCCGAACAGGAAGTAGGGCAGATCCGGGTATTTCTCCCGCACCAACTTCGTCAAGCTGTGCTCATCCTCCATCATGGTGTGGAATCCGCCGTCTCCCCAGTCGCCCCAGGTGTCGTTCATCATGGCCGTCTTTCCGTGGCCACATGATCGTCGGCGGCGACGATATAACCAGCCTCCACAAAGCTGGCGATCATGTGCAGATAGCGGCGGGAATGCTCGCCGAATCCGTGGATGATCTGAACGATTCCCTTCGGCTTCGCCGCCGGGACATAGATCCACCCCTGAACCTGGTCCCGTCCGTTGTACGATGGAAAACTAACCTCATGTAACATCGCAGATACCTCCTTCTCCTTTGCCGGCTGCCGGCCGGATCACCCGCCGCGGCGCCGGACAAGTATTTCTTTTATTATAATGCAGCAGGAGAAAAAAGTACAGACAACAAGCGGTTTTAGCATACGCATCAAACGCCCGGCCGGCGCCATCGCGCCCCCGGCCGGGTCGTTATCTTCCTCCGCTTAAGCCTCTCCAGACAGACGGAAGCCATTTTTTTAAGAAATCCCCCAGCTTCCAGGCGAACACCGTCACCAGGGCAGGAATCAGAACATACAGCGCCGCCGCGTTCATCCAGGTGTGCGGCAGCATCAGCGCGCCGGCCTTGTTAAGTCCCCGGGCGATGATGAAATGAATCGCGTAGAGGAAAAAGCCGTTTTTCATCCACGCTTTCGGCTCCCCCAGTTTCCGTCCATCAATGATGAGCCAGAGCAGCGCCGGCACCGTCAGCCGGTAGAGCACCGTGAGAATCACATAGTAGGTCCGCTGGCTTCCCAGATAGAAAATCACCGCCAGCACAAAGCCCGCCGCGATCACCGCCGCCCGCTGGCGTCCAGCCTCCCACTCCGCTAGCGCCCTCCCATGGAGAGCCACATAGGCCGCCGCGCTGTAGTAAAACAGCGCGTCCAGATTGAGCCAGGGAATCCCGGCATAGCAGGCGATGGCCACAGCCAGCAGAACCAGCGCCCCGGCGCCCAGCCGTCTGTCCCGCAGCACCAGATAGATCACCGGCGCCAGCGCAATCAGGATAATCAGCTGGTACAGGTACCAGAACACTGGATTGTAGGTGAAATTGATGATCGCGTCCGCCAGCACCGGCATGGAAAACGGGATCTCCCCCTCTCCCACGATGGCGGTGAGGGCGGGAATCCGGCGCAGGCACACATAGCCCATGTAGTAGAGGAAATTCCAGATGATATAGGGGATCAGCACGCTCTTCACCCGCCGAAGCATCTTGTCGGGCAGACTATTCCAGCTCACATTCCGGTAAAACAGATAGGCGGACATCATAAAAAAGCCCGGCACCGCCACCGGGCCCAGCACGTCGCCGATAAAATGCTCCAAAAACGCCGCAGCACGATCCGGCGCGTCCCGTAAGGGCCGGCGCCCAGATACAGATCAATATTGTAGCTGTGGATGAATACCACCAGAAGACTGAGAAAAAACGTCACAAAGGTGGTCTTGTTTCTGAACTGTTTTTCCGTCACTGATCCATCTCCGAAAACTGCCTGTCTTTTGATCCGTCTTGACTTCTTAGCGGTCCGGCTTCCCGGTTTCCTTCCCGTCCACCGTCCTTCCGCAGAACACCACAATGGTCCGCGGGCCCACCTCAAACTGCTTCTGGTTCTCCGCCAGCTTCTGCGCCCCTTCCGTGAGAATGCCCTCCTGGCCCGGCTCCAGATCATCGCTGTTGAACGCCACATGCCATTTCATCCCTTTGGGGAGGTTGGGCAGCGCAAACTCATGGGGCTCCCAGTGCATGTTGTAGGCCACGAAGAAGTAGTCGTCGTTGGTTCCGTCGGCCCGTTTTCCGTACTCGCCGCAGTACATGATGCCCAGCTGGCGGCGGAAATTCTCAAACTCCGGGCACCAGGCCTTGACGCCGTGGTAGGAGACATCCGGATGACCGCAGGCCAGATAGTCCATGATCATGGGCTCCTTCTCCATGTGGAACACCGGGTGACTCTTTCTGAACTTTATAAGCGCGCGGACGAACTCGTAGAGATCGCTGTTTGTCTTCAGAAGATTCCAGTTGAGCCAGGAAATCTCGTTGTCCTGGCAGTAAGCGTTATTATTGCCGTTCTGGGTATTTCCAAACTCGTCGCCGCCTAAGAGCATGGGCGTGCCCTGGCTCAAGAACAGAAGAAGCAGGGCGTTCCTAAGCTGTTTCTTTCGCAGATCCGCGATTTTCTTCTTCCTCGTGGGGCCCTCCACGCCGCAGTTCCAGGAATAGTTGTAAGCGGCTCCGTCCTGGTTGTTCTCTCCATTGGCCTCGTTGTGCTTCATGTCGTAGGAGACCATGTCCATCAGCGTGAAGCCGTTGGTGGTCGCCATGTAGTTGACCACACCGACGCCCGCGGGGTTCCTGCGGCTTCTGAAAATCAGATTGTTGAGCTGATCCTCATCGCCCTTCAAAAACCGGCGCATGTCCACCATAAACCCGTCGTTGTACTCGCCCAGATGCCGGCGGGCCGCCGCGGGCTGGTCGCCCCAGGAAACATAGAAGAGCTTGGTGTCCGTCAGATACGGGTCGCGCCGCAAGCTCTCCACTGCGGGATAGCCCACCAGATGTACGCCGTCCACATGGTACTCCTGCACCCAGAAGCGCACCACGGCCTGAACCACGTCGGGGCTCTCTTTTCCTGTGAAATAGAGCTCCGTGATGACCTCGATGCCGTTTTTGTGGAGCGCCCGCACCAGCTCCTTGAACTCCCGCACCGGCTCCTTCTTCCGCCCGGAGGCGTAGGAGGCCTTGGGGGCAAAGTAAAATCCCTTCGTGTAGCCCCAGTAATTTAACTTTCCCGTGGGCTCCGGATCGCCGTAGGGGTTGCCGTCCACGTGCTCCGGCACCACGACCTCCTCGAACTCGTAGACCGGCATCAGCTCCAGCGCCGTGATTCCCAATTCCTTCAGATAAGGAATCTTCTCCTCGATCCCCTTGAACGTTCCCTTGTTCTTCACCTTCGACGAGGCGTGTTTCGTGAAGCCTCTGGGGTGAATGCGGTAAATGATGGTCTCCTCGTAGGGAATCCGAAGCGGCGCATCCCCCTCCCAGTCGAAGGCGTCATTTCCCAGAAGGCAGTGCACGGGATTCTTCACATGGGCCAGATCCCCCCATGTCTCCCGCCCCGCAAAGGCGCGGCCGAATGCGTCCGGCATCAGCTCCCCGTCCACCTCGAAGCAATACTCGTATTTTTTCAGATTTTCCCCTGTCACGGTCATGGTCCAGACGTCGCCGGTCTTTCCGCTCTCCGGGAAATCGATGACCTGGGCCGGCTCCTTCTTCCCTGCCTCATAGAGCATCAGCCGGCAGGTCTCTTTTCCGGCAGCCACAGCCAGATGCAGCTTCTCCCCGTCCGCGGTCACGCCCAGCGGGAACATATTTCTCTCTCCGTCGCAAATCTCAGTGCCTTTTGTCCCTCTCATGCACATCCCTCCCTGTGTGTTCTGCCTATGATTTCTTTTGCTCTTCAATTCTCTGCGCCAGATCCTCCAGATACATCCAGCGCTCCATCTTTTCCTCCAGCAGGCGCTCCGTCTCCGCCTTCTGCGCCATGAGCCCGCTTAAGCGGCTGTAGCTGCTGGCGGCCTCCCCGATCTGCCGGTCAAGCTCCTCCAGTTCCTCCTCCAGCTTCGCGATATCCGCCTCGATGGTCTCCCAGTCACGCTGCTCGGCGTAGGTGAATTTGAGCTTCTTCTCCCGCACCCGGGTGTCGCCGGAGGATTTTTTCTCCTTCTCCTTTGAGATCTCCGGGGCGTTTAAAAGCTCCCGCTCCTCCCGCGCCGCCAGATAGTCGGTGTAGCCGCCCTCGTACTGGCGCACACAGCCGTTCCCCTCGAAGGCGAAAATGCGCCTGGTCACGCGATCTAAGAAATACCGGTCGTGGGAGACGGTGATGACAATGCCCTCAAAGCCGTCCAGATAGTCCTCCAGGATCGTCAGCGTCCGGATATCCAGATCGTTGGTGGGCTCGTCTAAAAGAAGCACGTTGGGCGCTTCCATCAGAATGCGCAGCAGGTAGAGCCTGCGCTTCTCGCCGCCGGACAGCTTTCCGATGACCGTGTACTGCACCGAGGGCGGGAACAGGAAACGCTCCAGCATCTGGGAGGCGCTGATGCTTCCGTCCGGCGTCTTCACGTACTCGCCGGCCTCTTTGATATAGTCGATCACCTTGAGACTCTCGTCCATGGCCTCATTTTCCTGGGAAAAATACCCCATTTTCACGGTCTGTCCCACGGTCACGCTGCCGGCGTCCGGCAAAATCCAGCCGGCGATGCACTTCATCAGCGTGGATTTTCCGCTGCCGTTGGGGCCGATGATGCCGATGCGGTCATTTTTCAGAAATATATAGGTGAAATCTTTAAAAAGAATCTTGTCCCCGTAGGCCTTGGAAAGTCCCTCCGCCTCCACGGTGGTGCGCCCTAAACGGCTGGAAATGGAAGAAAGCTCCACCTCCTTATCAAGCTCCGGCGCCTTTCTCGCGCTCATCTCCTCGAACCGCTGGATGCGGCCCTTCTGCTTGGTAGAGCGGGCTCTCGCGCCCCGCTTCATCCACTCTAATTCCACCCGCAGGATGGACTGGCGCTTGCGCTCGCTGGCCTGTTCCATGGACAGGCGCTCCGCCTTGAGCTCTAAAAATCCCTCGTAGTTGGTCTGGTAGCTGTAGAGCTTTCCCTTGTCCAGCTCCACGATGCGGTTGGTCACGCTGTCCAGAAAATAGCGGTCGTGGGTGATCATCAGCAGCGCGCCGTTATATTTTTTAAGATAATCCTCCAGCCACTCGGCCATCTCGCTGTCTAAATGGTTGGTGGGCTCGTCCAGAATGAAAAGATCCGCCGTGGAGAGCAGGACGCCGGCCAGCGCGGCCCGCTTTCTCTGCCCGCCGGAAAGTGTGCCAAGCTTCGCCTCAAAGTCCATGATGCCCAGCTTCGTGAGCATGGTCTTAGCCTGGCTCTCGATGTCCCAGGGGAGCGAAAAGCCTTCCTGCATCTTTAAAACGCCGGCCAGCACCGTGTCCTCCGGGTCGAAGTCCGGGTTCTGCGGCAGATAGCGCACGGTCAGATTTCTCCCGCGGATCACCGTGCCCCCGTCCGGCTCCTCGAGGCCGGCGGCCAGCTTTAGGAGCGTGGATTTGCCGGTGCCGTTGATTCCGATCAGACCGATCTTCTCCCCCTCGTTGATGGAGAAGCTGGTGTCGTCGAACAGCAGGCGCTCCGTATAAGATTTGGTCAAATGCTCCATCGTGATGAGGTTCATCGGATCACCAGCTCTACCGGGCAATGGTCTGACCCCATGATATCCGTCAAAATGGCAGCGCTCTCCAGCCTGTCTTTTAAGCTCTCGGAGACGCAGAAATAGTCGATACGCCACCCGGCGTTTTTCTCCCGAGCCTTAAAGCGGTAGGACCACCAGGAATAGATTCCCTCCGCGTCCGGGTAGAAATAGCGGAATGTATCGATAAATCCCGCAGCCAGAAGATCGGTAAACTTTCCTCTCTCCTCGTCGGTGAAGCCGGCGTTTTTGCGGTTTGGTTTTTGGATTTTTCAGGTCGTTCTCCCTGTGGGCCACGTTCAAGTCGCCGCAGAAGATCACTGGCTTTGTCTCCTCCAGCTTTTTTAAGTATGCGAGAAATACATTTTCCCACTCCATCCGGTAGTCCAGGCGCTTTAAGCCGTCCTGGGAGTTGGGCGTGTAGCAGGTGACCACGTAATAGTCGGCAAATTCCGCCGTGATGACGCGGCCCTCCTGGTCATGCTCCGGGATACCGATGCCGTAGGTCACGGACAGGGGCTCCTGTTTCGTAAAAATGGCGGTGCCGGAGTAGCCTTTTTTTACGGCGTAATTCCAGTACTGATGATAGCCTTCCAGCTGTAAATCTATCTGCCGGCCTGTAGTTTGCTTTCCTGTATACAGAATACATCAGCGTCCGCCTGGGTGAAGAAATCCAGGAACCCCTTCTGCATGCAGGCACGGAGACCGTTGACGTTCCATGATATTAGTTTGGTCATTGGATATAAGCTCCTTGCTGTGTTTTGTGTTTGGGTTGATAGGTTTAGTATAGCATTTTATCGGATGATAGGGAAGTGGGAATATTGCGGGAGATGGATGTAGAGAGGGAAAAAATAGGAGGGGTTCGCGGAAAGCGGGGGCAGAGGAAGGGGCCTGGGGAGATGACCGTTCCGGGAGACCCGGTGGGTGGGACTAAGGCTCGCGAGGCGGTCCGCTTCTGGGGACCGCCTCGCGAACCTAAGTCCCACCGAACCGGGCCTCTAGTCACTATCATCTCCCAGGCCCCTTCCTCTGCTTCGCTGGCCGGAGATATCATGTTTAAAGTTTGCGGCATGTGAATCGCAGTAGTATGAAAAATTTATCGTTTGCTGTATTGAAAAATCTGGCGCGTGATCTCATTATTCTGCGGTAGGAACTTTGGCTCCGCAGCGAACGCAGAAGGCAGCGCCGGGTTCCAGTTTTTCGCCGCAGGCTGGGCAGCAGGAGGAAAGGTCGGCATCCTCGTTTAATGGTGGGAGTTTTTCTCCACATTTGTTGCAGAAGGCGCTGTCTAAGGGGATTACCTGCCCGCAGACGCTGCATTTTCTCAAGCCTTTCGAGGCCAGCTTTCTCTTTTCAATTCCTTCCCGCTCCCGGCAGAGATTCTGAATCTCCTGGAAATATGCGGCGTATTCCTTAGGACAGTTTTCTTCGCAGTGGGCGAAGAAGGCCTTCCCCAGAGCTGCATACTGCTCTTCTATTTTTTGTTCTGTCTTTTCTAGCTCACGGTCAAACCGTGATACGATTTCCGTTTTTCCAACTTTTTCCTGAATATTATTTAGAAATCCCATATGTTCTGTTCCTCCCGTTT
This sequence comes from Clostridia bacterium UC5.1-2E3, assembly GCA_001304875.1. Classification (GTDB taxonomy): domain Bacteria; phylum Bacillota; class Clostridia; order Lachnospirales; family Lachnospiraceae; genus Ventrisoma; species Ventrisoma faecale. The sequence goes on along the minus strand of BBZO01000004.1, from coordinate 78,590 downwards.
TTTTCTTTTTACTTCATACCGTAATATGCCTGTGCCAGCTTCGGATCCATGCTTGTCACATTCCACTCGCCCGCCTCTTTCTCGTAGGCGATCTGTACCCAGCCTGTGTAAGATCCTTTTGCTTCCCCGGCAATCGTATCTTCAAAAAATTCATCCTCAAACGCGCTGGCGTCCCCCGACAGATACTGCGCCCCATAGGCGGCGATGTTTTCCGCCAGAAGACGGGACGCCTCGGCCACATCCAGATAATCGACTGTGACTGATACTATGTACCCGCCATCCTCGTTTTTTTCCAGCTTTCCTGTCTCCAGAGAAGAGTACGCCCTCACCTGACTGCCAAATTCATAGGTCAGCTCCGGATCCGCCACATACTCCGCCGTCAGCTCTGCGGCCAGAGCTCCGATCAGCTGGTCCACGCCCAGAGTCGAGATGCCAAGCTCCTGGCTGACCGCAGTCCCCAGCTCGGACACGGCTGTCCGGACACATCGCTCATATAGATCCTCGTTTCCTGCATATGACTCCAACGCCGCAAACTCTTCCTTTACCAGTGTTTCTGCGTCCGGTTTCCCCTTTCCGAAAATCATTGAAAAAATCAGAACGATGGCCCCCAGAACGGCAACGGCAGCCAGAATCGGTTTGAGCATATTGCCCGGCAGAATATCCTGAAGCGCCCGGCGGTTTTTCCCGTGATTCCCACTTGACCTTGTCACCGCTTCTCCGCATACGGGACAGAATTTTGCCTCCGTCTTGATTTCGGCTCCACATTTTTTGCAGTACATGCTTAACACCTCGTTTCCTTTTTTCTTTCGTCCAAAATCTGATCCAACTGATCCTTCAAAATTTTATAAAAAGTACGTTTTTTACAATCATTTTTGAACAGATATTTTACAGATATACACACCATCACGACAAGCGCTGCTATGATCGCTATATGTGCAAAAATATCCGCGCACTGCCCATTGATCGTTACGGCCGACAAAAGTGCTGCTACGCAGGAAATCTGAACCAATATGAAATCATGCTTTCTGTTCATTCCTTCATTCGCATACAGCAGTCCTACAGTCTCCCGTCTTAATTCCTCCAGACATGGCAACTCCCTGTAGCTTTCAAGACTCTCCCAAAGCTCTCCTGTCATCTTCCTTGTACGCTCTATATCATTTTTATTTTTGAAATACTTTCTGCCGGAAAGCCACTTGCTTTTTACTTCTTCCGTCTCTCTTATAAGACTCTCCAGATTTTTCTCAAACTGTTTCTCCTCCACAAGTATCTCCTTTATGACATTCTTTTTTATCATATGCATTTTCCGCATTCAGTTTTAAGAAACTTATTTCGATAAAATCTGCATCTTCCCATTCTTAACCACTACTGCCTGACCGCCTGAAAAATCGGATGCGTCATCATAAATCAATGGAATTACCTCTTTCCCGGTCGTATCGATATAGCCCCATTTCAAATTACCTTTACGGTCTTCTATGGCCACACTCGCCAAGCCCTCCGAAAACCCATGTACTAAACTATAAATTGGGGGAACGACCGTTTTTCCAGTTGTATCGATATAGCCCATTTTATATCCTTGTCCTGCACGCCAGTCAGTCACGACCGCCAGACCTTCTGAGAACTCTGATACACCAGAATAAATCAAAGGAATTATCTCTTTCCCCGTCGTATCGATATATCCGTATCTTATCTCTCCTTCGCTGTTCCTCATACCTACGCACGCCAGGCCCTCGGAAAAATGCAATGCATCATCATAAATCAGAGGAATTACCTCCTTTCCTGCCGCGTCGATATAGCCGTATTTCCAATTTCCTTCACTGTCTTTCATGCATACCCACGCCAGACCCTCCGAAAAGTCTGATGCTTCATCGTAAATCAAAGGGATCACCTCTTTTCCGGTCTTATCAATATAACCGTATTTACAATTTCCTTCACTGTCTTTTATATATACACACGCCAGACCCTCCGAAAAGTCTGATGGAAAATTATAAATCAGAGGAATCACCTCTTTTCCCGTCATGTCGATATAACCCCATTTTATATCTCCCTCGCTGTCTTCCATGCCCACCATCGCCAGACCTTCGGAAAAGCTATACGCTCCATCATAAATCAGAGGAATCACCTCTTTTCCCGTCGTGTCAATATAGCCGCATTTCTCCTTTCCGCTGTCTTCTATGGCTACTCTCGCCAGACCTTCGGAAAAGTTAAACGCTCCATCATAAATCAAAGGGATCACCTCTTTCCCTTCTCGATCGATATATCCATACGTCGCCCTAACTCCTATCGTTCCCCGCCATACTCTTATCAGTCCGCTGTCCTCATCCATTATTCCTCCGCTATATTCTCCCGGCACCTTGGTATAACGGATATCTCCCCCTCGCTGACTCTGGTACAAGACCACCCCTGCAGCCACACAGGCAACCAGTCCGGCCGCTATCACCGCCTGTTTAACAGGGAATCGTTTCCGTCCAGACTCTCCCCGTTTTTTCCGATCCGCTGATCGCTTCCTGCCAGCATTGTCCTCTCTCTGCTTCTCTGGAATCTGCGCCCCGCAAACGCCGCAAAATCTGTTCCCCTCCCGGATTTCACTTCCGCACTTTTCGCATACCATATTTATTGCCTCCCGTGGTCTCGATTTTTTTACATACTATCTAATATTTTACCCCCCCCAGGAAATTTTGTCAATAGGGGGATTTTACAGCGAGAGATGGATGTAGAGAGGGAAAAATAGGAGGGATTCGCGGGGAAGCGGGGGCAGAGGAAGGGGCCTGGGGTGATGACCGTTCCGGGGAGACCCGATGGGTGGAGCTAAGGCTCGCGAGGCGGTCCTCTTCTGGGGACCGGGAGCATTCGATCAAAATTTCTGATGAAATTTTGCTCTCCGTAGCTCCCTCATCGTTTGGCTTTGTGCGCCAAACGATGCCCCAGAGCTCCCCGTCTCGCGAACCTAAGTCCCACCGAACCGGGCCTCTAGTCACTATCATCTCCCCAGACCCCTTCCTCTGATTCGCTGGCCGGTGAGATCTGATGGTGTTTCCATGCGTGAATCATAACAGTATATAAAAAATATTCGTCCAAAGTGCTGTAAAAAGCTACGTTGAATTTTACAGCATTTCGTGTATAATAGATGTAACAGAAAAATATGAAACGAGGAAAGGAGCTGGCAAAGAAATGGCAAACATTTTACCGGTGTCTGATTTAAGGAATTATAATGAGGTTTTAAAAAACTGCCGCAAAGGTGAGCCTGTTTATCTTACCAAGAATGGCAGAGGACGTTTTATCATTATGGATATCGAGGACTACGAGCGGGATCGCGCAGAAAAAAACTTCTGATGAAATTGCAGGAAGCCGAGGAAGCGGTAAAGGATGGTACCGGCTGGCTGACTCTGGACGAACTGAAGGCTCTTGTGGGGAATAGCATGTTAAAACTGAGGATCAATCCGATTGTGGCAAAGGACTTGAAAAATATTCGGGATTACATCGCTGAGGATAATGAGAAATATGCGGCTGAGACTATAAGAGAAATTTACGGAAAATTTGAAAATCTCCAAAGATTCCCTGAGATGGGGTCCGATCTTTCCAAGCGTGTCAGCTTTCGGACTGATTATAAATACGCGATCTGGGAGGATTATGTCATTATCTATAAGCCAGGAAACGAGTATGTCGATATTTATCGCGTGATCAGCCGATACCAGGATATTACAAAAATTTTCGATTGAAGCAGAACCGGGAGGCGGGGGCAGAGGAAGGGGCCTGGGGAGATGACCGTTCCGGGAGACCCGGTGGGTGGGACTAAGGCTCGCCTCGTGAACCTAAGTCCCACCGAACCGGGCCTCTAGTCACTATCATCTCCCCAGGCCCCTTCCTCTGCTTCGCTAGCCGGTGAGATCTGATCGCAATAGATTTCCTACTCGGCGTCACCGCCGATGAGCAATGCTTGGTGATAAAAAATTGTCAAGTACAGAAATTTATAAGCGTTTGCCTTTAATAGCCATCTCTATACTGAAAATTAGATGGGAAATAATATATTTCAGTCGTATTTTTCCCGCCTATTTTATTCCATACATAAATTTTATATGTCAGACTGGAATAAACAATAGTACCGCCATCTTCTAACACCTGTCTGTTCCATGGGAAGAATAAAAACCAGGAAATAATCATCGAGATCACTGCTGTAAGTAATATAAGATGCAACTTTTTCATTTTAAATATTGTTTCTCCTATACTCTTTCTTCAGCGATTCCCTACAAATCCACGTGCAGCTTCTGCCTCTCAATCTTATGCTTCTCCACATACCCGGTGAGCATCAGCGTCAGCGCGCCGTCGCCGGTTACGTTGCAGGCGGTGCCGAAGCTGTCCTGGAGAGCGAAAATCGTCATCATGAGGGCGGTGCCGGTGGCGTCAAAGCCGAGGACGCCGACGATCAGTCCCAGAGAAGCCATGACAGTTCCGCCGGGAACGCCGGGGGCTCCGATGGCGAACACGCCAAGAAGCAGGCAGAAAATGATCATCTCCGGCAGGGTCGGAAGCGCGCCGTAGAGCACCTTGGATACGGTCATCACGAAGAATACCTCCGTGAGCACGGAGCCGCACAGGTGGATGTTGGCAAACAGCGGGATGCCGAAATCTACCATATCGTCGCGCAGGGTCGGTTCGGATTTTCTGGCGCACTGGAGTGCGACAGCCAGCGTGGCCGCGGAGGACATGGTTCCCACAGCGGTGATGTAGGCCGGGCCGTAATTGCGGATGACGTCAAACGGATTCTTTCCGGAGTAAATCCCCGCCAGGAAATAGAGGAGGGCCATCCAGATGTAGTGGCCGACCATGACAATCAGGATCACCTGGATAAATACGGGGGCCTGCTTCGTGATGGAGCCTCGTAGGCCAGGGAGCAGAACGTCATGCCGATGTAGAACGGCAGGATCGGGATGATGACCCTGGATACAATCTGCAGCACGATCTGCTGGAACTCCATCAGCAGATTGGTGGTGACCTTCGCCTTCGTCCAGGTGGCGGACAGGCCGATGAGCACCGAGAACACCAGCGCACTCATGACGGGCATGATCTGCGGGATCTGAAGCTCAAACACGATGCCCGGAAGCTCTCTCAAGCCCTCCACATTGGTGTCGATAGACATGCCCGGAATAATGGTGTAACCCGCCGCCATGGAGAAGAACGCGGCTCCAATAGACGACACATAGGCCAGCACAAGGGCGATGCCCAGCATCCGGGAAGCGTTGTTCCCCAGCTTGGTGATGGACGGGGCGATAAATCCAATGATGATCAGCGGCACGCAGAAGGACACGATCTGTCCCATGATGTAGTTGAGCGTCACCACGACGTTCATAAGCCCCTCGCCCGCCATCAGGCCGACCACGATGCCGGCGAACACGCCGACTAACAGCTTAAACGGTAAACTCTTAAAAATCTTTCCCATACATTTCCCTCCTCAAGGTGAATGTGAACGGCCGCGCGATCAGTCGAGTTCCTCCTCCTCGTCACTCTCCGCAACCGTGAAAATCTGTCTCTTTCTGGCCATCTCATCGCTGGCCAGGTACTCGTCGTAGGTGGTAATCTTGTCGATCAGCTGGCCGTTCACGATCTCCATGATACGGTTGGCCGTGGTCTCCACGATCTGATGATCTCTGGACGAGAAAATAATCACGCCAGGGAACTTGATCAGTCCGTTGTTCAGCGCCGTGATGGACTCCATATCCAGATGGTCCGTCGGCTCGTCGAGCATCAGCACGTTGGCGCCGGAAATCATCATCTTGGAGAGCATACACCGCACTCTCTCGCCTCCGGAGAGCACCTTCACCTTCTTCACGCCGTCCTCGCCAGCAAAGAGCATTCTGCCCAGGAACCCGCGGACATAGGTCACATCCTTCTCCGGGGAATACTGGGTCAGCCAGTCCACGATGGTGTCGTCATTGTCAAACTCCGCGCTGTTATCCTTGGGGAAATAAGCCTGGGTGGTGGTGAGCCCCCACTTGTAATCTCCCTCGTCCGGCTCCATTTCGCCGGCAAGAATCTTAAAGAGCACGGTCTTGGCCTGCTCGTTGGGGCCGACCAGGGCCACCTTGTCCTCGCGGTTTAAGATGAAAGAAATGTTGTCTAACACCTTCACGCCGTCGATGGTCTTGGAGAGGTTCGTGACGGTCAGCACCTCGTTTCCGATCTCGCGGAACGGGCGGAAGTCGATATAGGGGTATTTGCGGCTGGACGGCTTGATGTCGTCGAGCTGGATCTTCTCCAGGGCCCTCTTACGGGAGGTCGCCTGCTTGGACTTGGAGGCGTTGGCGGAGAAACGCTGGATGAACTCCTGCAGCTCCTTGATCTTCTCCTCCTTCTTGCGGTTGGCCTCCTTCATCTGGCGCACCATCAGCTGGCTGGACTCGTACCAGAAATCGTAGTTTCCGGCGTAGAGCTGGATCTTGCCGTAGTCGATGTCCGCGATCTGGGTGCAGACCTTATTGAGGAAATACCGGTCGTGGGATACCACTATCACTGTATTCTCAAAGTTAATCAAAAATTCCTCCAGCCACGCGATGGCATCTAGGTCCAGGTGGTTGGTGGGCTCGTCTAAAAGCAGGATGTCGGGATTTCCAAACAGCGCCTGGGCTAAAAGCACCTTCACCTTCTGGGCGCCCGTCAGATCCTTAAGGAGCTTGTAGTGGAGCTCCGTCTCGATGCCCAGACCGTTTAACAGGTTGGCGGCGTCGGATTCGGCCTCCCAGCCGTTCATGGTGGCGAACTCGCCCTCCAGCTCGGCGGCGCGGATGCCGTCCTCGTCGCTGAAGTCCTCCTTCATGTAGATGGCGTCCTTCTCCTTCATGATCTCATAGAGTCTGGCATTTCCCATGATGACTGTGTCCAACACCGGGAACTCGTCGTATTTGAAGTGATCCTGCTGCAAAAACGACAGACGCTGGCCCGGAGTGATGACTACCTCGCCATTGGTGGGCTCAAGCTGGCCGGACAGTATTTTCAAAAACGTGGACTTGCCGGCGCCGTTGGCGCCGATCATTCCGTAGCAGTTGCCCTCGGTAAACTTGATGTTCACATCCTCGAACAACGCCTTTTTTCCTACTCGTAATGTAACACCGTTTGCGCTTATCATGTTCTTCTTACCTTTCTAAAATCGCAATATCACAATGATCCTTTTTATTTTACAGGAAACTACTGATTTTGCAAGCTTTTTTTGCTATAATGCTAAAGTATCATATATGGAAAATTTTTAAAGGAGGGACAGATATGCCGCATGAGGATTATATGAAGGCTTTAAAGGCCGGAAGAAAAGACTATCACCTGCACCTTTCCCGCGGGGAATACCCCTATCTGCAGGTGCTGGACGAGATCACCTCCTTCGTGGACATCGTCTCCGAGGTGAACCTGGGGCTGGTGCAGATCCCCACGGAGCTCATCGCCGGCACAAAGAGCGTGGGACGGCGCACGGCCTTCGCGCCCAATTTCATGCCGCTTCTGGAGCCTAAGACGGAGTTTTCCGCCAAATGGACGGCCCTCTACGACTCCCACATAAGCGAGGGGATCCACACGCCCGTCATCGCCTACGAGTTCATGAACCGTTTCTACATCATGGAGGGAAACAAGCGGGTCAGCGTGCTTAAGTACGTCTCCTCCCCCACCGTTCCCGCCATCGTCACGCGTATGGTTCCCAGGCGGACCGGGGAGACTGAAAATAAAATCTACTATGAATTTATGGAGTTTTACCGCCTGTCCGGGTCCAACAGTGTATGGTTCAGCCGCGAGGGAAGCTTTGCAAAGCTGGCCGCCCTGGTAAGCGCGGACACCTTAAATCCCTGGGACGAGGAGACCCGCTCCTACTTCAACGCGGCGTTCTCCCGTTTCCAGACGGCGTTCCGCAGCCGGGGCGGCGACCGCCTCCCCATCACCGAGGGGGACGCCCTGTTAACCTACTTGAACATCTTCGGCTACGACACTTTTAAAACCCGCACGCTCCCCGAGCTTAAAGAGGATCTGGGAAAGCTGTGGGATGAGCTCCTCATCAACCCGGCGAACCCAAAGGTAGAGCTGTCCATGGAGCCGGCGGAGAGCGAAAAGAAAAATCTTCTGAATCTTCTCATCCCCACGGCGCCCCGCCGCCTCCGCATCACGTTCATCCACACGGGAAACGAGAAGGAATCCAGCTGGATCTACGCCCACGAGCTGGGGCGCAGGCATTTGGACCAGGTGTTCCGGGAGGAGACCGTCACCTCCACCATTCCGGACGTGGAGCCGGCGCAGGCGGACGAGGCCATCCGCCGGGCGGTGGACGAGGGAAGCCAGGTCATTTTCACCACCAGCCCGGAGCTTCTGGGAGCCAGCCTGAAGGCCGCCGCGGAATTTCCGGAAATGAAGATTTTAAACTGCTCCCTCAACACCCCCCACAAGCTCCTGCGCACCTACTACGGCCGGATGTACGAGGCCAAATACCTCTGCGGAGCCATCGCGGGGGCCATGGCGGAAAACGGCCGCATCGGCTACGTGGCAGACTGCCCCATCTACGGGGCCGCGGCCAACATCAACGCCTTCGCGCTGGGAGCACTGCTCACCAACCGCGGGCGAAGATTTTCCTGGAATGGTCGTCCTTAAAGGATCACGACGTGGTGGCCTCTTTAAGAGAGAAGAAAATCTCCCTGATCTCCAGCCAGGACATGATCACGCCCATCCACGCCTCCCGGCAGTTCGGGCTCTACAACGTGAGCGGCGAAAGCCCGGTGAACCTGGCGACGCCGCTGTGGCACTGGGGGAAATTCTACGAGAAGATCATACGGAGTATTTTATCCGGCTCCTGGAAGAGCCAGGGATTTTCGGACAGCGGCAAGGCCATCAACTACTGGTGGGGCATGTCCTCCGGCGTCGTGGACGCCGTCTACTCGAAGAACCTTCCCGCCTCCACCAGACGGCTGGTGGAATACCTGCGGCGCGGGCTCATCTCCAGCTCCTTTCACCCCTTCGAGGCGTTCTGATCTCCCAGAGCGGCGTGGTGCAGGAGGACGAGAGTCACCGGCTGACCCCATGGAGATCATCACCATGAACTGGCTGGCGGAGAACGTGGAGGGCCGCATCCCCCTCGCCGGGGAGCTCAAGGAGCGCACGCAGCCGCTGATGGAATTACAGGGGATAAAGCCATGAAGATATTAGCAGTCTCTGACATAGAATCAAAATATCTGTGGGACTATTTTGAACCAAAGAAATTAGAGGGGGTGGAGCTCATCCTCTCCTGCGGGGACCTGGCGGCGGAGTATCTGTCATTTCTCGCCACCTTCACCCACGCGCCGGTGCTCTACGTCCACGGAAATCACGATGCCGGCTACGAAAACCGGCCGCCGGAAGGATGCATATGCATCGAGGATGAGATTTTCACCTACCGGGGGGTGCGGATCCTGGGGCTGGGCGGATCCATGCGCTACAAGCCGGGCCCCCACCAGTTCAGCCAGTGGGACATGAACCTGCGCGTCTTAAAGCTCAGGTACAAGCTGTGGCGCGCCGGGGGCTTCGACATCCTGCTGACCCACTCCCCGGCCTTTGAACTGAACGACGGCGAGGACCTGCCCCACACGGGGTTCCAGGCCTTTCGCCGTCTGATTGATCAGTATTCGCCGCAGTATTTCATCCACGGCCATGTGCACTCCAGCTATGGAGGCGCGTACAAACGTCTCTCGCAGTGCGGCCGGACCACAGTCATCAACGCCTACGAGAGATACGATTTCGAGTACCCGGACCTTTAGAAACGCCCGTAGGTATCCACCAGCCAGGAGAGCGTGTCCCTGTGCTGGTCTTTCAGCTGGCCCGGCGTCATGCGCCACTGCCAGTTGCCTCCCACGGTGCCCGGTGTGTTCATGCGGGCGTCGTTGTCCAGCTTTAACACATCCTGCACCTGGAAGATGACCACGCTGGCCACGGAACCGTAGGCGGTGCGGAACACCTTGTCCACCACCTCGGTCTGATGGGCCGCGCCCAGGTAGTCGGCGATGTACTGCAGCTCCCACCACTGCCGCTTCTCGGGCTTAAAATACCCGGCCAGCGTCTCGTTGTCGTGGGTTCCGCCGTAGACCACGCAGTTGCGGTCGTACATGTGCGGCAGATGCTCGTTGAAGCGGTCGCCGCTGAAGGCGAACTCGATGATCTTCATGCCCGGATAACCGGTCTCCTCCAGAAGCTTCTTCACATTGGGATTGAACACGCCCAGGTCCTCGGCGATGATCTTCGTCCCGCCCACCACGGTATCGATGGCGTCCGTCAGCTTCTTTCCCGGCCCCTTTCTCCACTCTCCGGTCTTTCCGTCCGTCGCCCCGTAGGGATCGAGTAGTATTCCACCACACCGATGAAATGGTCGATGCGCACGATGTCGTAGAGCCGCGCCAGCGACTTCATCCGGTCTTTCCACCACGCGAAGTCCGTCTCCTCCAGCCGGTCCCAGTCGTAAAGCGGATTGCCCCAGAGCTGCCCGTCGTCGGAGAACGCGTCCGGCGGCACTCCTGCCACTTTGACCGGCGTCAGATTCTCCTCGTCCAGCTGGAAAAGCTCCGGGTGCACCCAGACGTCGGCGCTGTCCAGGGCCACGTAAATCGGGATGTCGCCGATGATTTTGATGCCCTGGTCGTTGGCGTATATCCTCAGCTTATTCCACTGCTCGAAGAATTTGTACTGCAGAAACTGCCAGAACTCCACATCCTCCCCGAGCATTTCCCCGTATTTCTTCACGGCCTCCGGCTTTCTGAAGCGGATATCCTCGTCCCATGTAAGCCACTCGCGGTGCTCAAAATGAGCCTTGCAGGCCATGTAGAGACTGTAGTCGGGAAGCCAGTTCTCATTTTCCCGGCAGAAGTCCTCAAACGCCTCCGTCCCCTTATGACCGCTTCTCTCAAACGCTTTCCGCAGAAGCGGGAACCGGTAGTAGAAAATGGCGTCATAGGCCACCTTCGACGGGTTCTCCCCCCAGTAACAGGCGTTGATCTCCTCGTAGGTCAGAAGTCCCTCCTTCACCAGGGTGTCCAGATCGATGAAATAGGGGTTCCCCGCAAACGCGGAGAACGACTGGTAGGGGCTGTCCCCGTAGCTGGTGGGGCCCACCGGGAGCACCTGCCAGTATTTCTGCCTGGCTCTTTTCAACCAGTCCACAAATTCATAGGCGGCGGCCCCCAGCGTCCCGATCCCGAAGGGGGACGGGAGGCTGGAGATGGGCATTAAGAGGCCCGCGCCGCGTTCAAGCGATGTTCTCATGTTCTCAATCCTCGGTCGTCTTTTTTACAGAGCGTCGCGGATGGCCTGTGCCATCTCCTCGTACTCCTCATCGGTCAGATAAATCTTGTCCGGGTTCATCTGGAAGGTGCTGCCCCACTCGTCGCCGCCCTCGTACTTCGGAACCAGGTGCATGTGGAGGTGACAGCCGGTGTCGCCGTAAGCGCCGTAGTTCACCTTGTTGGGCTTGAATACCTTGTGAAGGGCCTTGGCCACCTTGTTCACATCGGCGAAGAACGCATTTCTCTCCTCGTCGGAGATGTCAACCATCTCGCTCACATGATCCTTGTAGGCCAGGATCACGCGGCCGCGCTTGCTCTGCTCCTTGAAAAGGTACAGATAGCCGGAATCCATCTGGCAGATGGGGTAGCCGAATTTCGCCACCAGTTCTCCCTGCATGCAGTACGCACATGTGTTGTCTTTCATAGTAATATCCTCCTATAATAAAATTTCTTTTATTTCTTCCAGCGTCTTTATCTGATAGGTAACCGGAATCTGCCGTTCGTTCGGAGCCGAGGACGGATTGTACCAGCAGGAATCGATTCCCGCGTTAAAGGCCCCCTTTATGTCGGAGGTCAGGGAATCGCCGATGACTAACGCCGTCCGCAAAAACTCCTCCGCACCGTCCGCTCCGATTCCCAGCCGCGCCAGACAGCGGTCGAAAAACAGCTTCTGCGGCTTCTGGCTGTCCAGCTCCTCCGAGATAAATACATCGTCAAAGTAATCCCAGATACCGGCGGCCCGGATCCGTTTCCTCTGGGTGGCCGCCACTCCGTTGGTCACCACGTACATCTGAAAACGCCTGTTTCCTTAAGCTCCTCCAGAAGCTCCTTCGCGCCTCCGATCAGAAACGCCGACTGGTCCAGGAAGCTGCGGTACAGCGTCTCCGCCTCCGCGGCGTCCGCCTGGATGCCTTTCAACCCGAAAAACCGGCGAAACCTCTCGACGACCACCTGCTCCCGGCTCAGAATCCCTTCCTCGAACTCCTGCCAGCATTTCGCGTTGACCCGGTGATAGAGCCCGGCATTCTCGTCCGTGGCTGGCAGTCCGTACCGGCGGAGCACCTCCCGGATCCCCACGGCCTCCGCCCGGTCAAAATCCAGCAGCGTGCCGTCCACGTCAAAAAACAGTGTGCGGTAAGATTTCATCAGTCTTTATAAACCACCTTTCCGCCGCAGATGGTGTATTTCACCCGCCCGAAAAGCTTCTGTCCCAGGAACGGGGTGTTCTTCGACTTCGAGCGAAGCTCCTCCTCGGTCACGGTCCACGCCTCCTCCGGGTCGAAGATCACCAGATCCGCCGCGGCCCCGGCCTCAATCACCGGATCCGCCAGGCGATAGAGCCTTGCAGGATTTAAGCTCATCTTCTCCATCAGCTGCAGGAGCGTTAAATGTCCCGGGCGCACCAGGTTGGTCACCGCCAGCGCCAGCGCCGTCTCCAGGCCGATAATGCCGCTCATGGTCTTCTCCACCGGGCCGGATTTCTCCGCCTCGCTGTGGGGCGCGTGGTCGGTGGCAATCATGTCGATGGTGCCGTCCTTAAGCCCCGCCAGAATGGCCCTGCGGTCCTTCTCCGTGCGCAGCGGCGGGTTCATCTTCGCCATGGCCCCGTGGGTGAGCACCGCGTCTCGGTGAGCGTAAAGTGATGAGGCGTCACCTCGGCGGTCACGTCGGCCCCCAGCGCCTTGATGAGTTTTACCATGGCCACCGCGTTGGCGGAGCTATATGCTGGATGTTGACCGGCGCGCCGGTGTGAAGGGCGATCATGCAGTCCCTGGCCACCAGCGCGTCCTCCGCCAGCGCCGGGGAGCCGCCGATGCCAGATGCTCGGACGCCCTGCCCCTGTTGATTCCGTTATTTTCTATGAACGACGGGTCCTCCTCGTGGAAGCTGAGCGGAAGGTTGAGCCCCGCCGCTTTCTCCATGGCCGCCTTCAAAAGCTTCTGGTCCATGATCGGCGCGCCGTCGTCGGTGAAGCCGGCGGCCCCGGCCGCCTTCAGGGCGTCCATGTCCACCAGCTCCTGTCCCTTCATGCCTTTGGTGATCGTGGCTGCCGACAGTACGTGGATGGGGGTCTTCTTTCCCTCCTCAATGACGTAGCGAAGCGTCTCCACGTTGTCTACCGGCGGCTTCGTGTTGGCCATGCAGACCACCGTGGTGAAGCCGCCCTTGGCTGCCGCCTCCGCGCCCGTGTGGATGTCCTCCTTGTAGGTCAGCCCCGGATCACGGAAATGCACGTGCACGTCCATGAGACCAGGCGCAACCACCAGGCCGGCTGCGTCGATAACTGTGAGTTCCGGCCTGCCCGGCTGTGCGTCATCCGCATCTGCTCCGCTCTTCCGGCTGCCGCCGCGCGCGCGCTGGCCTCCTCGCCGGCTGCCGCGATTTTTCCACCTTCAATCAGTACGTCCTCCACGCGGTCCACGCCGCGCGCAGGATCGATTACCCGTCCATTTTTTATGAATATCATAATTCGTCCCCCTCCGTCCTTACACCTCGAATATTAAATCGCCGTAGCTGGGCATGGGCCACAGCTCCTTGTCCACCAGCATCTCCAGTCTGTCCGCCGGGCGTCTGAGCGCTCCATGGCCGGAACCACCAGATCATGATAGGCGTACGCGCACTCCTTCGTGCCCTGCACGGCCGCGGCCTTCGCCGTCACATCCGCCAGACCGGCCAGCGCCCGCTTCATCTCGGAGAGCAGATCCGAGCACTCCAGAAGCAGCTCCTTCTGCACGGACACATCCGCCTCCGGACAGGCCGCCGTCACCGCATTCATGGACTGGGCCAGCTGTGTGGTGTAGCGCACCACCGCCGGATGATCTGCTTGCCCGCCATATCCAGCATGGTTTTGGCCTCAATGTTGACGGTCTTTTTGTATGCCTCGTACTCGATCTCCGCGCGGGATTCCAGCTCCGCCTTCGTGTAGACGCCGAAACTCTCGAATAATTTCACCGCCTTATCGGTGACAAGAGAATCCACCGCATCGACCACCGATTTCAGATTGGGAAGTCCTCTGCGCTCTGCCTCCACGACCCACTCCTCGGAGTAGCCGTTGCCGCTGAACACGATTCTTCTGTGCTCCACCATCAGCCGCTTGATCAGATTGTGCACGGCCATGTCGAAGTCCTCAGCCGCCTCCAGCTCGTCCGCCGCCTCGCGGAATGCCTCCGCCAGAATGGTGTTTAACACCACGTTGGGGGAGGATACGGAGTCGGAAGAGCCCACCATGCGGAACTCGAACTTATTGCCCGTGAACGCAAACGGGGACGTGCGGTTTCTGTCGGTGGCGTCCTTGGCGAAATCCGGAAGACTGGCCACGCCGGTCTTAAAGGTACCGCCCTGCGGGGAGTGGGTCGCCTCGCCCGTGCTGCAGAGCTGGTCGATCACGTCCTCCAGCTGCTCGCCCAGGAACATGGAAATGATTGCCGGCGGCGCCTCCGCGGCGCCGAGACGGAGATCATTGCCGGGAACCGCCGTGGACTCCCTGAGAAGATCCGCGTGGCGGTCCACCGCCTTCATCACGCAGCCCAGCACCAGAAGGAACTGGATGTTCTCGTGGGGCGTCTCGCCGGGGTTAAACAGGTTGATGCCGTCGTTGGTAGTCAGAGACCAGTTGTTGTGCTTTCCGGAGCCGTTCACGCCGGCAAACGGCTTCTCGTGCAGCAGGCAGGTCAGATTATGTTTGCTGGCCGTGCGCTTCAGTGTCTCCATGGTCATCTGGTTGTGATCCACGGCCACATTGGTCTGGGTGTAAATGGGAGCCAGCTCGTGCTGGGCCGGAGCCACCTCGTTGTGCTGCGTCTTGGCGCTGACGCCCAGCTTCCACAGCTCCTCGTTGACATCCTTCATAAATGCGCCGATCCTGGGGCGGATGCTTCCAAAGTAGTGGTCATCCATCTCCTGTCCCTTGGGCGGCATGGCTCCGAACAAGGTGCGCCCCGTGTAAATCAGATCTTTTCTCTGCAGATATTTTGCCTTGTCGATGAGGAAATACTCCTGCTCCACACCTGCGCAGGGAACCACGCGCTTCGACGTGGTGTTGCCGAACAGGCGCAGGATGCGCAGGGACTGCTCGTTGATGGCCTCCATGGATTTGAGAAGCGGGGTCTTTTTGTCCAGCGCCTCGCCCCGGTAGGAGCAGAACGCCGTCGGTATGTAGAGCGTCACGCCCAGATTGTCCTCTCTTAAGAACGCCGGCGAGGTGCAGTCCCAGGTGGTGTAGCCTCTGGCCTCAAACGTGGAGCGCAGGCCGCCGGACGGAAATGAGGAGGCGTCCGACTCTCCCTTTATGAGCTCCTTTCCGGAAAATTCCATGATCACGCGGCCGTCGCTGGTGGGCGCGGAGATAAAGGAATCATGCTTCTCCGCGGTGACTCCCGTCATGGGCTGGAACCAGTGGGAGTAGTGGGTCGCGCCCCTCTCGATGGCCCAGTCCTTGATCCCATGGGCCACCACATCCGCGATGGACGGATCCAGCTCCGCCCCGTCCTCGATGGTCTGCTTTAATTTTTTGTAAACGCTCTTTGGGAGTTTCTCGCGCATGGCGGAGTCGTTAAACACATTTTTCCCAAAAATCTCTGTAACGTCGATACGTTCGCTCATCTGCCATTCCCTTTCACTATAAAATATAAACATGCGCGCTGCCGCGCAAGAAATATAGGCGTTCCCGGTGAAGAGAACGCCTATCCGATCTGTCCTAAGCCGCTTTCACGTCAGAATCAAGCCTTGCCTGCGGAGCCGAAAAGCTCAATCTTCTCTCTCACAGTGGCCTTGATCGCCTCGGCGCCGGGAGCCAGGAGCTTACGCGGGTCAAATCCCTTGCCCTCTAAGTCCTTGCCTGCCTCGATGTACTTGCGGGTCGCCGCCGCAAAGGAAAGCTGACACTCGGTGTTTACGTTGATCTTCGCAACGCCGAGGGAAATTGCCTTTTTAATCATATCCTCCGGGATGCCTGTGCCGCCGTGAAGAACCAGAGGCATGTCGCCGGTCTGCTCCTTGATGGCTGCCAGAGTCTCGAAGCTGAGTCCCGGCCAGTTCGCCGGATATTTGCCGTGGATGTTGCCGATGCCTGCGGCCAGCATGGTCACGCCGAGATCCGCCACCTGCTTGCACTCGTTCGGGTCTGCGCACTCGCCCATACCGACAACGCCGTCTTCCTCGCCGCCGATGGAGCCGACCTCAGCCTCCAGGGACATGCCCTTCTCCGCGCAGATTTTTACTAACTCTTTGGTCTTCTCCACATTCTCCTCGATGGGGTAGTGGGAACCGTCGAACATGATGGAGGAAAATCCTGCCTCGATGCACTTTAAGCATCCCTCGTAGGTGCCGTGGTCCAGATGAAGGCAACCGGAACCGTGATCTTAAGCTCCTCGAGCATGCCGTTCACCATGCCCACAACCGTCTTATAGCCTGCCATGTACTTGCCTGCGCCCTCGGACACACCGAGAATCACCGGGGACTTCATCTCCTCAGCAGTCAGAAGAATGGACTTGGTCCACTCAAGGTTGTTGATGTTGAACTGACCTACTGCATATTTGCCGTCGCGTGCTTTCTCGAGCATTTCTTTCGCTGAAACTAACATATTGACAAACCTCCTGCTTGTTTTTCTTTCATTATATACTATCCGCCAGAATTTGGAAAGTTATTTTCCAGACAAAATCCCTCTCACGGTCTCCTTCATGCCGTCCTTCTCACACTCCATATGGTGGCGGACCGGAGCGCTCTTAATCTCCTCCACTGCCTGGGGCAGAGCCACGCCGGAAATGGCATTCAGACGGTCGATATATGTAAACTCGTCGTCGGAGCTTCCCGGTCCCTCGATGGCCTCCACCACGCTGCGGGAGAACTTGTAGGGGCTGGCCGTGGACGCGATGACCGTCTTCTTCGTGTCGCCGGTGGTCTTCGCGTAATTTCTGTATACACAGGAGGCCACGCCGGTGTGGGTGTCGATGACATAGCCGGTATCCTCGTAGACCTTCTTAATCTCCGCGCTGTTCTCCTCCTGGGTGGCAAAGCCGCCCACGAAGTCCGCCATCCGCTCCTTCATGTCGCCGGTGATCTCGTACATGCCTTTCTCCGCCAGATCCTTCATCAGCCGTCCGGTCTTCTCTCCGTCGCAGCCGGTGCTCAGATAAATGAGACGCTCTAAGTTGCTGGAGATCAGAATGTCCATGGACGGGGAGTTGGTCAGAATAAACTCCCTTCTTCTGTCGTACACGCCGGTCTTGAAGAAATCGTAGAGTACCTTATTGTCGTTGGAAGCGCAGATGAGCTTGTCGATAGGGAGTCCCATCTGCTTCGCAAAGTAAGCCGCCAGGATATTGCCGAAGTTTCCGGTGGGGACGGTCACGTTGATCTGCTCGCCCTCCTGGATCTCGCCGTTCTCCAGAAGCTTCGCGTATGCATACACGTAGTAGACGATCTGCGGCACCAGGCGTCCGATGTTGATGGAGTTGGCGGACGAGAACTGATAGCCCATGGCCTCCACCTCCTTCGCGAACTCCCGGTCCCCGAAAATGGCCTTGACTCCGCTCTGGGCGTCGTCGAAATTGCCGTGGATGGCCACCACATCTGTGTTGTCCCCCTTCTGGGTCACCATCTGCAGCTCCTGCACCTGGCTGACGCCTCCCTTGGGATAGAACACGATGATGCGGGTTCCCGGCACGTCCGCAAACCCGGCCATGGCCGCCTTGCCGGTGTCGCCGGAGGTGGCCGTCAGAATGACGATGTCGTGCTCCGCGTGATTTTTCTTCGCGGACACGGTCATCAGATGCGGCAGGATGGAAAGCGCCATGTCCTTGAAAGCAATGGTGCTGCCGTGGAACAGCTCTAAGTAGTACGCGCCGTCGGCCTTCACCAGGGGCGCGATCTCCTCCGTGTCGAATTTCTCATCGTAGGCCCTGCCGATGCAGCCCTTAAGCTCCTCCTCCGTGAAATCGGTGAGAAACAGCTTCATCACCTCGTAGGCCGTCTCCTGGTAGGTTAAGGAGGCCATCTCTTTTAAAGATTTCTCAAGCTGCGGGATGGTCTCGGGCATGTAGAGTCCGCCGTCCTTCGCAAGCCCCCTAAGGATCGCCTGGGACGCGGTCACCTGCTCACTGTCTCCTCTGGTACTTCTGTATCGTATATCCATCGCTTTTTCCTCGCTTCCATATGAATTTTGGAGTAATTTCTGCTTGTTTTATCTAGCTAAAAATTGTAACATACTTTCAGAACTGGCGCAACAGGAAAGGACGTGAATTATGAGGTATGAGAATATCGTGACCGGGACGTTTCTAAGGAGACCGAACCGGTTTCTGGCATATGTTCTCCTTGGGGAGACGAAACCTGGGAATGCAGAATCCGGCCATGCGGGGCCGGCGGGGGTATACGGGGCTGGCGGGATATACGGGGCCGGCGGACGCAGGCGAAACGGCAACGGCCCTGGATGACTCCCATCCGCGCGAGGTGGTCTGCCATGTAAAAATACGGGACGGCTGGGGGAGCTTCTGCTCCCCGGATGCCGGGTGCTGCTGGAATACCACCCAGACGCGGAGGCCGCCGGGAGAAAGACGCAGTATTCCCTGGTAGGCGTGTATAAAAAGGATGCGCTGGGGGAAGGACGGGAGATTCTGGTAAATATCGACTCCCAGTCCCCCAACCGGATCGCAGAAGAATGCCTGGCCGGCGGCGGATTTTCCCGGATTTTCGGGCGGATGCTGCCGGAGATTACCGGCGGGCAGGGCGCGGAGGCCGCTGGCGGGCAGTTCCCGGAAATTACCGGCATCCGGCGCGAAGTCACCTACGGAAATTCCCGCTTTGACCTGGCGTTTTCCCTGGGGGAAGCGCCGGCGTTCATGGAGGTGAAGGGCGTCACGCTGGAGCGGAACGGCATCGCCATGTTCCCGGACGCGCCCACCGAGCGGGGCGTGAAGCATCTGCGTGAGCTGATCCGGGCGCGGGAGAACGGCTGCGAGGCATTTGTGCTGTTTGTGATCCAGCACGAGGGCGTGCGGGGCTTCACTCCAAACGCCGGGATGCATCCGGAATTTGCCCGGGCACTTAGAGAGGCACAGGAGGCCGGCGTCCACGTGCTGGCCGGGAGCTGCCGGGTGGCGTTTGTGAATGGAGCAGACGTGGAAGCCGCCGATGCCAACGGTATGGGCACGCTGTCGGTGGAGCTTGAGCAGGCGGTGGAAATATGCTATAGTGAGTGTTAAAAGGATGCAAAAGATTAAAGATCTAAGGAAGTAACCAAATGGACAGTAACGTACTCAACCAGATGATCCTGCTCTTCGGCCTGATGGCCGTGGGCTACATCGCCAACAAAGCAGGCGCCATCGACGCCGTGGCAAACGCGCGGTTTTCCAGCTTTATCGTGAAGGTCACACTTCCCGCCTCCATCCTCTCCGCGGCCATGAGCCAGCACATTGAGAACACCTCCGAAATCCTGTCGGTGGTGTACGTGGCATTGATTCTCTTCGCCGCCATGCCCGTCATGAGCCTTATATTCACGAGAATCTTCCATCTGGAAAAGACCTACCAGCTGATGTTAAACTACAGCAATTTAGGCTTCATGGGCCTGCCGCTGATCCAGAGCGTCTACGGCCAGGAATACATTTTCTATGTGGCCATCTACATGATGATTTTTAACGTCCACGTGTTCACGCTGGGCGTCATCATCCTGCAGGGCCGCCCGAAAAGTCTGAAAGACATGGTGAAAAACATCTGCACGCCGGGTGTCCTCTCCGCGCTGCTGGCGCTGGTTATCGCGTTCGCGAAGATTCACCTTCCCGCCGCCGTCATCGACATGACAGCGGCCATGGGAAATGTGACCACGCCCCTGGCCATGGCAGTCATCGGCTCCCAGCTGGCGGAGCTGGATTTAAAAGCCTGTTTCAGAGATTCCCGGCTCTACATCATGTCCGCCCTGCGGCTGATCGTCTATCCATTTGCCATCTACTTCGGCCTGTGTGCGCTCTTCGGTCCCACCATGGTGGTGAAGATCTCCGCAATCATCATGGGCCTCCCCGTGGCCAGCAACGTGACCATGCTGTGCTCCGAGTACGGCGGCGATGTGGGCTTAAGCGCAAAAGGGACCGCGGTCTCCACGCTTCTGTCCGTGGCCACGATCCCTCTCATGCTCGCGGTTATCCATTGACCCGCATCGTTTTCCATTTTCCCGTCCGGTAATGTGAATAGGAAATCGCCCAGTTGGCAAACCAGCCACCGGCACCGCGTACCACACCCAGCGATGCCGAAGCGGGGCGCCAGGGTGACGGCGAGAATCACCCGGATACTTAAATTCACCAGATTGGCGATGGTAAACATTTTCATGTCTCCGGCGCCTCGCAGAAGGCCGTCCACCGCCATCTTAAATCCTATGAGGCAGAAGAACCAGCCCATAAATATCAGAAATCCCTCCCCGGTGGCCACTGCGGTCGCAGTGCCGTTTTCCCCGAGAAACAGACGGATAATCGGATGGTGAAAAAGCTCCAGCGCCACGCAGATGATGACGGCGCAGGCGGCGACCAGTTTGTTGGCCGCGTGATATCCCAGAATCACACGGTCGTTTCTGCGCGCGCCCATATTCTGGGCGGTGTAGGAGGACACCGCATTTCCGATGCCCGTCATGGGAACCACGCAGATGGACTCGATACGCATGGCGGCGGAGAAGCCGGCCAGCGCCTCGGAGCCGAAGCCATTGACCACCGACTGCACCAGCATCATGCCGATGGAGACCGTGGACTGCTGCAGAATGGACGGCAGGGCGATGCGCGTCATGTCCGAAAGCTCCGTCCGGTCAAACAGGCCAGTGCGCGCGCCATCCAGCTTTCCAAGCGCCCGCAGGAACACGAAAAACGAGAGCACCGCGGAGATCCCCTGTGCGATCAGCGTCGCCCAGGCCACGCCGGCCACGCCCATCTGGAACCTGGTCACCAGAATCACGTCCAGCACCACGTTGAACACCGACGAAAATATGAGAAAATAGAGCGGAATCCTGGATTTTCCCAGCGCGTTGAACATGGATGACAGGATGTTATACATAAAGAGGAACGGCAGTCCCAGGAAATAGATCCCCAGATATTCCGCCGCCATGTCAAGCACATCGGCAGGCGTATTTAAAAGAATCATGATCTCCCTGCTGAGCACAAGCCCCACGCCGCCCAGCGCCACGCTGACGCCGAGGAACGCTAAAAGCGCCGTGTAGACCGCCAGCTTCATCCGCCCGTACTCGCCGGCGCCGAAGTAACGGCTGACGATGACCGACGCTCCGATTCCGCCGCCGATGGCGACACAGATAAATATATTAGTCAGCGCGTAGGACGCCCCCACCGCCGCCAGCGCCTGCTCCCCCACAAACCGGCCCACGATGCCGAGTCGGCCATGGTGTAGAACTGCTGGAATAAGTTGCCGACGATGATGGGGAGGGCGAAAATGAACAGGGGCGTTCATGGGCTTTCGCTGAATCAGATAATCATTTTCCATGGTGTGTTTCCTCCGGATTGCAAAGTGCGTTTCATTATTGTAAGCCTTTTTGGGGGAGGGCGTCAAGGAAATAACGGGTGGGACTTTCGGAAAACAATCCGTGGAAATGGTGCCGGATCTCCCACGGCGTGACCTATGAAGATTTTTTCTGGATCCGTTTTGAGGACGAGGATATACAGTGGAAGGATGTGAGGGTCAGATGTTAGACTACAGATTATCCCCGGAAGCGCTTGTGATGGTACAGGGAAGCTCCAGAGGAACACAGCCAAAGTATTATGACAAAGGATACTGGTATAAGGGTTTGTCGAAATTGTCCTGCGGCCTTTTATTTTAAATTCATATCCCCCCACTGCTTAATGACTTCCAGCACTGACATAAAGCTCTCCCCCAATGCTGTAAGCGTATATTCTACGTGCGGGGGCACTTCTTTAAAATCATGCCGGTTAATAAACCCGTCGGTTTCCAATTCACGAAGCTGTTTTGTCAGAGAGGACTCTGTTATATCACCTATGTGGCGGCGAAGCTCGCCAAATCTGTGAACGTCCTGTATTCCAATATAGTAAAGAATCTCTATTTTCCATTTACCGCCCAATAACTTTTGAACCGTTGATATGGTGACACATCTCTGTATGGACTGCTCTGTTTTTTCATCCCTGCCCCACTCCTTTTTTGTATTATAAGAAATGGCCAGTGGAAAAACAAGATATATTTTCTAAATATACTACAAAAAAGTACAGTACTTGTAAAATCATCGTACAAAGATATAATGAGTGTCAGAAATTAAGAAAGGAGCGCTAAAAATGCACTACACGGGAACCGTCTGGCGGCCGCCTTATGAAGCGTCATCACTGCTTATTGAAGCAACCGCCGGATGCACGCATCACAAATGTAAGTTTTGTACACTTTATGATGACCTGCCATTCAAATTCAGACTGTCGCCTTTAGAGGACATTGAGGAAGATTTAAAGGAAGCACAGCGTCATTGCAAATTATGGGGCAGGAAAATATCAAGAACCTTTTTAGTTGGCGCAAATCCGTTTGTGCTCAAAGCCAGCCGTCTATTGGAAATAGCTTCTCTCATACAGAAGTATTTTCCCACCAATCAGTCGATTGGCTGCTTCGCGAGGATAACGGATATTACCATAAAAAGCGATGAGGAACTGGCTGCACTCCGCGAAGCCGGGTATGACAGCATAACCATCGGAATAGAAACAGGCGACAATGACGCACTGACGTTTATGAACAAAGGATATCAGGCGGAAGATATTATTGTCCAGTGCAGACGATTCGATCATGCGGGGATTCGTTATAATTTCTTCTATCTTACAGGCATTTCCGGGCGGGGAAGAGGAGAAAAGGGGCAATCGATACAGCAAACATCTGCAACCAGCTCAATCCGCAGATGATCGGGGCAAGCATGCTTACTGTTTTCCCTGACTCAGAGCTGTATAAAGAAATAAAAGCAGGCCATTGGCAGGAAGAGACAGAAATTGAAAAATACAGGGAATTGCGGACGCTTGCAGACAGCCTGAACATTCCCGTATGGTTCGCTGCCAGCGGCGCTTCCAACGCCATTCCAATACAGGGAACTTTCCCTGAGGACAAGATAAAGGTTGTATCTGTTCTGGATACAATCATCAAACGCGCAGATGAAGAAGAACTTCGGAACTACAGATCAAATCTGCGCCATTTATAGAGGGGGTTCTATGCACTTTACAGGCAGAACATGGCGGCCGCCCTATGAGGCAGAATCATTTATTATACAGGCAACGGCAGGCTGTACGCATAACAGGTGCACGTTCTGCAATCTATACAAAAATGAGCCCTTCCGCATGTCTCCTATGGAAGAGTGGCGGGAGGATTTAGCGGAACTGGCTTCTTATCAGCCTATGCAAGGCGGATTTTCTGGACAGGGGCAAATCCGTTTGTCATGAGCTATGAAAAACTAAGGGAACGTGCTCTGGCCGTATATGACTATCTTCCAGAATGTCAGACCATGGCTATGTTTGCAAGTATCCGGGATATAAAACCCAAAAAGGTCTGGCAGTTAAGACGGCTGCGGAACCTGGGGATCAACGGTCTGAGCATCGGCACAGAAACAGGCGACGATTACACACTGCGGCTTGCAAACAAGGGGTATACTGCAAAAGATATTATAGATCAGTGCCGAAAGCTTGATGAGGCCGGAATTGAATATTACTTTGTTTACATGACAGGTCTTGCAGGACAAGGAAATGGATACTGGAATGCAGTAAACAGCGCCAAAGTTTTCAGCAAAGTTCATCCGCGTTTTATTTCTGTGGACTCTCTGACCCTGTTTGAAAATACAGAATTGTATGCGTTGGCTGAACAGGGACGATTTATTCCTGCTGCAGAAAGAGAACGCATTGAAGAATTGCAGACATTCATCAGGCACTTACAGCTCAGAGTCCATGTATTTGCAGACAGTGTGTCCAACTTTTATCCCACTGCCGCCTATCTTCCCAGAGATAGAAATTCTATCCTCAGTGAGCTGCAAAATATTCTCGATACGGTAGGTGAAGAAGAAATGCAGAAATACAGGCATGGTCTGAAATCTTTAGGCTAATCAAAATTTAAAATTTGTAGATGAGGATACACAGCGGAAGAATGTGAAGAGCATAGAAAAGCAGCGCTAATGCCGATAATGCAGGGCGCTGCTTTTGCGGTTTGTTTATGATCTAGAACCTGAAAATTATATTGTTTTTATTCTTTCCTATTTTTTCTTTGGTCTGTCGGACACACGAAGCACCCGCAGTAATCTGTCTTTCTCTTCCTCGAGTTCGGAAATTGACATTGCCTTATATTTTTGAGAAATTACGAGGTCGTCATTTTCATATATTTTCATCATTCTGCTATCACTTCCTTAAAATCAATATCAAAATTCATTTGATTGATATATGATTCAACCAGCAATTCATAATAAAACCGACCACACCCAATTATTAATCACACAAAGCGCCGCCCCCAGCACCGTAGGGATCGCCACCGCCACGGCTGTCCATTTGAGGCTTCCCGTCTCTTTTTTTATAGTCAGACAGGTGGTGGAGCAGGGCCAGTGGAACAGGCAGAAAATCGCCATGGAGAGCGCCGTCTTCACGGTCCAGCCGTGGGCGGCAAGCAGGTTAAATAGCGCCGCCTGGTCCTCCATCTCCACCAGCACGCCGGTCTGGAGGTAGGCCATGAGGATGATCGGAACCACGATCTCATTGGCGGGAAATCCCAGGATAAACGCCATGAGAATGATTCCGTCGAGTCCCATGAGCCGTCCGGCCGGGTCGAGAACGCTGGCGCAGGCCGTGAGGAGCGAGCCGCCTCCCACCGGCACATTGGCCATGAGCCAGATCACCAGCCCCGCCGGGGCGGCCACGGCCACGGCGCGGGCCAGGACAAACAGCGTCCGGTCACAGATGGAGCGGACGATGACCTTTCCCACCTGCGGACGGCGGTAGGGGGGCAGCTCCAGCGTGAACGAGGACGGCACGCCCTTCAAAAGCGTCCGCGAGAGAAGCCAGGACGCCCCCAGCGTGGCCAGAATCCCGGCCACAATAAAGCCTGTTAAAATGAGTGCCGTAGCGATGGAGCCCGCCGCGCCGCCCCCAAAACCCATGAAAAACAGGGTGATGAGCATGATGAGCGTCGGAAAACGGCCGTTGCAGGGAACCAGGGAGTTGGTTAAAATGGCGATGAGCCGCTCCCTCGGCGAGTCGATGATCCGGCATCCCGTGACGCCGGCGGCGTTGCATCCGATGCCCATAGCCATGTGTGGGCATTTTGCGCGGCGCAGTGCTCCCCGGTCTCCTCAGCCGCCCGCTCCCGAAACACCGCCGCCGACAGCTTCCCCGGCTTTCGCGAGATCCGCCGCTCCGCAGCGCAGAAAATCTCCGGCGTCACCAGGGCCTCGTGGGTATCCCGCGCCACAATGTATTCCCCCGGCTCTCTCACGGGAACCGGGCCGCTGCGAAAGGAGACCTTCCGGGTTTTCCCCTGCACCAGATGCCCCAGGTAGACCGGGTTGTGAATCAGCTTCACGATGGCGTTGGCGGTCCATTTCCCCGCCCGCGTACAGTTCTCCGGTTTTAGCCCCGGATGCTTCTGGCAGCGGTAGAGGGCAGGAGGCAGAATCCCCTCGGCATTCAGCCTCTCCGCCATGGCCCGCGGAGTGAAATCCGCCTCCACCGCCGCGGCCTCAAAATCCTTTGCACCACCGCCGCGGCCTCGGGATCCGGCTCAAGGCGTCCGCGCCGCGCCGGGTCTTCTGATATCCATAGGGCGCGAAATTGCCGATATAGACGCCCTCGCCCATGCGCACCGCCAGCGCCGAGCGTATTTTCCGGGAAATGTCCCTGGCGTACATCTCATTCATCACGTGTTTAAAGGGAATTAAGTCAGAATCGCCGCCCAGAGAATCATAGCCGTCGTTGACGGCGATGCAGCGGACGCCTTTTGAGGGGAAGTAGATTTCCGTGTAGCGGCCGGTTCCGATGTAATCGCGGCCCAGGCGGGATAAATCCTTCACCAGGACCAGGTTCACCTGTCCGGCCTCGATGTCGGAGAGCATGTGCAGAAATTCGGGCCGGTCAAAGTTTGTCCCCGACCAGCCGTCGTCCACATACTCGTTATAGACAGAAAAGCCATGCTCCCCCGCATAGGAGAGGAGCAGGCTTCTCTGTGATTGGATGCTGGAGCTCTCGCTCCGCCGTCGTCCTTTGAGAGCCGCATGTAAAGCGCGGCCCTGTATTTCATATTGCCCATACCGTCGGATTCACCGTTTTTTTACAGTCTATGCGGCGCCGGGCGTTTTCCTGTCAGTTTCTTCGCGCACCCTTTATTTTAATTTCTGGACGCGTTCCTGGATTGTCACGTTGAAATTTTCCACGGTTCTCTCGTACTCGCCGCTCATGTAGCTGGAATTTAAGAGGAAATCCGCAGTCGCCAGGTTGTTGGCCACCGGGATGTCGTACACCACTGCAATACGCAGAAGCGCCTTCACATCCGGGTCGTGGGGCTGGGACTCCAGCGGATCCCACAGGAAAATGAGGAAGTCGATGGCTCCCTCGACGATTCTGGAACCGATCTGCTGGTCGCCGCCTAAGGGGCCGCTGTTATAGCCCTTCACAGGCAGGCCGGTGCGGTCGGAAATCAGCCGCGCCGTGGTGCCGGTGCCGCAGAGGAAGTGGTTTTTAAGCACCTCCTTGTTTTTGTCACACCACTCCACCAGCTCTTTCTTCTTGCCGTCGTGCGCCACGAGGGCGATGTGCTTGGTCTTATCCATCTTGAATTTATAAATTTATCCTGAACCATATGCTTTAACCTCCTTGTACGGTCTTTACTGCCGGCGGACAAAGCCGCCTTGCGTTAACAACTTCGGGTTTCCGTCATTATATAGAGCCGCGCGGGCAAAGTCAACATAATTTATGTAAATTCGTGGAAGATTCCCAAAGGAAATTTTTCTGATTTTTGATATATTAGGAAAAAATTTACAGTTTTCAGGCAATGCTACGCACATGGTTAGGCACTGTTTTCCGCAGGCGCGACATTTTTTGAACGCGCCGTCCATGTTGAACGCCACCCGCGGAAGATATCCCAGATCCTCCAGCAGTGTGAACAGCGGGAAAAAAATGGCCATGGGCGGCAGCATCACCGAGACGACCCAGGCCACCACCCGGTAAACGCCGTACACCGCCGCGCTTATGAGCCAGTCCGGCGCTCCCAGTTTCAGAAAACCTTCCGCCAAAAACGTCTCGACTGCGAACAGCCGGTCCCACAGCCAGGACGACGGGTAATTGGCCCCGGTGATGGTCAGCCAGAACACAGCGGCCAGAAGAAGGAGCATCACTGCCGTCCCGGTCCAGGATCCTGTGAGAAACCGGTCGGCCCGCTCCTGGGCCCTGCGGTAGTCCTTCTTTTTATATGTCACCGCCGACGTGGAAACCCAGCGGGGACAGAATATTTTGAAATCGGGAGCCGGCGGCTCTTCCTCCGCTTCTGCTTCTTTCTCTCCCGTTCTGCCGTCCAGCTCCCACCAGATCACTTTTCTTAAGCTCCTCCAGGCGTTTTTTCCTGCGTGCCACCATGGGAACCACCGGCAGGCCGATCATCTGCTCCAGCAGGGTGAAATCAATGCAGATTCCCTTCTTCTCCGCCTCGTCGCAGAGGTTCACGCAGAGCACCAGCGGACAGGCGGCCTTCTCCTCGATCTGCTGCAGCAGGTAGAGTCCCCGCTCCAGGCAGGTGGCGTCGCAGATCACCACCAGAAGCTCCGGCTCGTCGGAGCAGATGCAGGTGTTGGCGATCTCCTCCTCCTCGGACCTGGCGTTTAGGGAGTAGGTTCCCGGCAGGTCGATCACCTTGTAGGTCACACCACCGTAGGCATACTCTCCCCAGGCGCACTCCACCGTCTTCCCCACCCAGTTTCCCGTGTGCTGATGCTTGCCGGTCAGGCCGTTGAAGACCGTGCTCTTTCCCACATTGGGGTTTCCCGCCAGCGCCACCGTCCGCCTCATTGTACGGCCTCCCGCGGCACATCTTCCCGGCTCCGCACGTTTCGCACCTCTGCCCTCTCTTCCCGGACCAGCACCGCCCGCGCGTCCTCTCTGCGCAGGGCAATCACCGCGTTGCGGACCAGATAGGCCGCAATCTCCCCGCTCCGTCTTTTAAGCACGCAGGTCAGGCGCTCCCCGCTCACAAACCCCAGCTCCTTAAGCCGCAGGGCCATCTCATGCTCGTCGTCCATCCATTCCACAACCGCCCGCTCGCCGGGCTCTATCTGATACAATGGCATAACCATATTCGTTTCGCACCACGCAAATATCGCTTTATTATTTAATATGTAGGTGTGGGAGAAATGTTCCGGGCAGCCGGGAATCCAAAAACGCCCCACAGCAAATCTATGATCCCTGTGGGGCGTTTCCCTGTTCTAGATTAAATGATTTTTAAACCCCATACTTCTTTCCCCGTTGTTCCGCCGCTTCATAGACCTCATCATCGGCCCTTGCTCCGATCACGACAATGAGCATTTCGCTCTCCGTACGAATCAGTTTATAAACCACCCGTAATCCCGCCCCGCGAAGTTTGATTTTCAAAAATCCCGTCAGATTTGCCCGTGCTTATTTCCCAGGGGCTTTCCGTATCCGCCCTCGCTCACAGGAAGCGAATTGGTCTGGACTTTCTTTATCGCCTTCCGGACCAGAATCCTCTGACTTCCCTAGAGCTGCCTTAAGTCCTTCTCGACTTCGGGGAGAAATTCAAGTTTCCAAATCATTCTATCTCTACCTCTTCGTAATCTTCAAGATCTCCGGGACAAATACCAAGACGGGCATCCATTTCCTCCTCTGAGAGTGTCGCGGAAGAATCATATTTTTCCATACGCTCGGCAGTATTATTCTTCATGACGACCTTCGCGCCGCTCTTCTTCACTTCCTCAAAAATCTTTCCTGCAAGGCCACGATTAAAAAGTGAAATTGAAATTGTATCTCTGATTGCACTGGCAATATTCTGCATAATCCACACCTCCTGCTATCATTATAAACTTCTCCAGCTATTTCGCCAATTAGACTGCTGATAAATTTACTGATGTATTTATCAGAAAATCTGCTGATCACCGGGAAACCTGTCAGAATTACAATAGATACTGACCAGATAACACTCCGGTCCGTTTTGAATACAGAAATAGCATCGCAAAGAAAAAAGGAGGAGGCCAGTGAGATGGGGGATCTCACCGGCCAAAGGTATGAAAAAGTTTAATGTTTATTACGTTTTTTAGTATACTTAGAAATTGTGACAGGAATTTGAAAAGAATGTGAATAATTTTTGTCCCCGGCCTAAAAAAATTATAAACTTTCTTAAAGCATTCTAAGATTGTGCAAAAGCTCAATCTCCCGCGCATACCCATCCAGCTCGTTGGGCGTCTCCAGGTAAAACGGCAGATCACGCAGCGCCGGATGGTTGATGATCCGGCCCATGGCCTCCGTCCCGATATGCCCCTCGCCAATGCGGGCGTGGCGGTCCTTGCGGGCGCCGCGGTCGTTCTGGCTGTCGTTTAAGTGGATGGCTTTGAGCCGGCAAAGCCCGATGGTCCGGTCGAACTCGTCCAGCACGCCGTCTAAGTTTCCCACGATGTCGTAGCCGCCGTCCCACACGTGGCAGGTGTCCAGGCAGACGCCCACGTGATCCCGGATTCCGGGATCCACCCGGTCGATGATCTCCCTGAGCTCCTCGAACCGGCCGCCGACCTCGCTGCCCTTGCCGGCCATGGTCTCAAGGAGCACCGTGGTGGTCTGCTCCGGCGTGATCAGCGCGTTCAGCTGCGCAGCAATCAGCCCGATTCCTGTCTCCATCCCCTGGCCCACATGGCTCCCCGGGTGGAAGTTATAGCAGTTTCCCGGCGTCCACTCCATCCGCTTCAAATCGTCCGCCATGGTCTCCATGGCGAACTCCCGCACCCGCCCATCGGCGGAGCAGGCGTTTAAGGTGTAGGCGCATGGGCCAGAATCCGCCCGATCCCGTTCTCCTTCGCGAACGCATGGAACGCAGCCACATCGTCCGCATCGATCTCCTTCGCCCTTCCTCCCCTGGGATTTCGCGTGAAAAACTGGAACGTGTTCGCCCCGATCTCCCGCGCCGTCTTTCCCATGGCCAGATATCCCTTCGAGGAGGATAAGTGGCTTCCTATTACAAGTCCATCCGTCATCGTTTTCCCCTTCCTGTCTTTCTGATGGGATCCACGGCCCGGACCGCGATCCACAGAAGGACGCAGGCCGCCAGCACCTGCACCGCAATGCTTATGGGCGCCAGTGATCCATGAGAAACTCCTGCTGGTTCGCGCCAAACCATTTTGTCATCTGGTCGATGATCTGGCCGCCGCCGGTCTGCCCGTTTACCACGCTGTAAAATGTCACCATCGGATTCAGGAGAAGCAGATACACGAAGCCGCCGGAGCTGGCCTGCCTGGCCACGCTGCCGATGGCATTTAACGAGCTTCCCACATTCATCTGGGAGATGCCGTAGATAAAGGTGTTGATAAAATACGTCCCGGCCACCACCGCGACCAGCGCGCCGTAGGTGCACACCGTCGCCAGCGTAGAGCGCTTAAACAAGGACGAAAAGCAGAGTCCCAGACTGCCGGCAAACAGCGCCACCGCCGCGTAGCAGATGACCAGCATCCCCAGATCCTTAAGACTGACGCCGCCGTACACAAACACCATGGAAATGATGGGCAGGCTGGACACGATAAGAAGCGCCATGGTCTGGAAGGCCGAGAACAGCTTTCCCAGCACGATCTGCCCCGGCGTCATCATCGTCGTCAGCATCAGATCCAGCGTCTGCCTTTCCCGCTCGCCGCTGATGCTGCTGGAGGTGATGGCCGGCATGATAAACATGAGAAGCAAAAACTCGATGCCCGCGATAAACAGATAGAGGTCCAGGAAACGGCTGTACTGGATCTCCGCGGAAATCTTTACCTGGGCAATGACCGAGTACATGTTGAAAAGAGCCGCCAGCGCCAGAATCCCGTTGAACGCAAAGAGAATCATGGCGGTGCGGATGCTTCTGGAGCTGACCATCAGCTCCATCTTATAAACCGGGTTGCTCTTCACTGATAATCACCATCCTCTCCTCCTCGCTGGTCGTAAGCTGCATGAACAGCGTCTCCAGGCTTCCCTTCTCCCGCATGAACCCGCTGACCAGAATCTCCGCGTCCACCAGCTGCTGTAAAAGCAGCGCCTCGTCCCGCCGGTCGCCGTTAAAGCTCACCATAATCTCCTCCTCCTTCACGGAGATGGTCTGCACGCAGGATGGCTCCTCAGAATGGCCACCGCCCGCTCCCGGTTGTCCAGCACGGAGATGATTAACGGGTTGGAGGTATTCACCTTTGAGAGCAGCCAGTCCATGCTGCCCTGCATGACCATCTTTCCCTGGTCGATGAGTCCGATGCCGGTGCACTGCTCCGACAGCTCCGAGAGCACGTGGGAGCTGACCAGAATCGTCTTGCCCCGCTCACACAGCTCCTTTAAAATCTCCTTAAACTCCACCCGGCTCCTGGGATCCAGCCCGGAGGTGGGCTCATCCAGAACCAGAAGCTTCGGGTCATGGATCAGCGCCCGCGCCAGGCAGAGACGCTGCTTCATGCCCCTGGAAAGGCCGTCCACGTAGAAATCCTTTTTTTCCTCCAGCTTCACCTGCTCAAGCAGGGACGCGCAGCGCTTCCTGGCCGTCAGCCCCTCGATGCCGTAGCAGGAGGCGAAAAACTCCATGTACTCGCCCACTTTAAGATTGTCGTAGACGCCGAAGAAATCCGGCACGTAGCCGATATTCTGTTTTAAAATACGGCGGTCCCGAAGCGCATCCACGCCGTCTATGGTCACGGAGCCGGAATCCGCGGACAGAAGACCCGTGATGATCTTGATCGTCGTGGTCTTTCCCGCGCCGTTGGGCCCCACGAAGCCGTAGAGCTCACCGTCGCCCACCTCCATGCTGAGGCCGTCCAGAGCCTGGAATCTGCCGTACCGTTTTTTTAAATCCTTAATCTCAAGCATCAGCGTTCCCTCCCTGTCACTGAAAGCAGGGGAAGCACCACATCCCAGCTTATATTTCCCGAGTTCTCCTGGACATAGCGGACGCGCAGCTTGTTGTCCGGGGAGAGATAGGGCAGAAGCTCCTCCCTGTCAAACTCCGTCTTCTCCGTGTCCATGGCATCGTACTCGCCTGTATTGTAATTGTAGAAGAGCATGGTCCCCTCAAATATGGTCAGATACGGATATTCTTCCGCGTCCCTGAAGGAATCCGAGACATACTCCAGAATCAGCTTCTCCACGCGGATATCCGTGCCCAGGGAATATTCCAGCACCAGCGGATCCACGCCCTGCATGGAATTGTACTGGGTGAAGTAGGCGCCGCTTACCACCTGCGGAAGCCTGCGGTGCGCGGAGCGGGTGATGATGCCGTCCGCCTCGTGCTTCACATCCAGCTCCATGGAATAAATGGTAATGCCGTCATTTTCATATCCCTCCCCGGCCAGAAAACGGTCGGGTTCTTCCTCCTCCCCGGTGAACCATACAAGCCATACTCCGGAATTATAGCCCTTAAATACCTGCCCGATATAGAAATTCATCAGGTTGGCCCGCCTCTGGTCTGTCATATAATCCTTATTCGTGATATCCGCCTTCTCGTACTCGTCGAAACCGGTGGCAATCTGCGTCGCCGCATAGCTGTAGCTCAAAGGATAGACTATACTCTCCTGCGCGTTCACATCGGCCGTCTCCCCCGGCCCCAGATCGCCCAGCCTCACGAATTTCCCGTAAAGCAGAAGCGTCGCATCCTGCATCTCTTTCCCGGAGGTATTGGTGACAGTTCCGGTGAGGTCGCCGCCGTCAAAGGCCAGCTCCACCTCCGCTCCCGGCTCCCCGGCAGCACGTTCCATCTTCGTGAGCTTAAACAGATAGCTCTCGAAGCTGACTCCGTCCTCCACACTCACCCGGGTCTCCTCCAGCCCCTCATGGATATCCACCTGGTAATCGTCTTTCTCCCCGATCCGCGGAAGCACCTCCATCTCATAGAGGCGGCTCCTGGTCACCGGGCGCACCGTATACCCAGGGTCAAACGCCACCGAATAGGGATTGTTAAAGGGGGCCTGGACGCTCACGAATGTGGTGTCCTGGCTCTGATCCCCGCTCACCTCCTGGATGGAAACATACGAGAAAAACCGGTCTTTAAAACGGGTCCCCGCGCTCATAAAGTAGATGACCGTCGCCGCCAGGAGAGAGGCTGTCAGCACGCTGATCACATAGTGCTTCTGCAGATCCCGGTGCTTGAGAAATACGTAGAGCGCCGGTCCCGCCAGAATGACATAGGCGATGATGACGATGGCATACAGCGTCAGATTCGGAAGCCGCTCCACATTTCCGGAGCTCACCATGTTCTGCGCCGACCAGTACTGGTCAGAAAAGCCGGAGAAAGCGTTCTGCGCAATCCTGTCAAGCTGGGCACTGGTAAACACCGCGTCCATGATCTTTCCCACATAGGATGGGAACTGCTCACAGAAACCCGCTATGTCCGCAAAGTCATAGGCTGCCAGCACGATGCTTCCCCGCCCCTCGGCCACCCGGGTCATGAGCACCATCTCGTCGCTGGACATGATCTCACTGCCGTTCTCCAGGTCGATTGTCACGCAGGGCAGCGTGACAATGGCATCCCCCGGCGTATCGGCCGCGTACTCCGCTCCCATGTCCACCTGGGTGGAGACTGCCTCGGGATAGGGCATCGGGAAAAATCTGCTTCCCAGGCTTCCCAGGTTGTCTCTGATATTCTCACCGGTTCCAAACACCAGGGTGCCGCCGTCGGCCACCCACCGCAGAAGCGCCTCCGTCTGGGCGTTGTTCAGGGAATTAATCCTGTAATCATTGACCAGAACCACATCCATCATGTCGAGCCCGATGACATCCTCTGGAAAATTGGCCGCATTCATGGGAAGAACCCTGGTCTGTATCATATTGTTGTAGGTGATCACATCATCCAGATACATGAGCTCTTCCGGATGGTCGGAGAGCACGCCGATGTAGAGCTCCGACATGTTTTCCACCACGTTGAGCCTGAGCCGTTTGGAGATAACGCTCTTCCCGTCCGCGTCCTCCAGCGTCACATTAAGCTGCTCGCTCCTCACTCCCAGGGGAATGTAGTAAATCTCCTGCTGGCCGCTCTCAGGCTTCACGCTTATGGGATAGCTGTAGCGGTACACCTCAAAATTGGATTCCAGCACCTGGATATCCAGCTGTCCCTCAAACACCTGTCCCGTGCCGTTGGATAGATCCACCCGCACCGGGAGATAGTGCTGGGTCTTGGCCGCGCCGCCGTAGCCCACGGCCGCCTCCATGGTCACCTTCTCCTCCGCAGGCGCTGCAGCCGCCAGGGAAATCATGCCGGAAAGCGGCGCATTTTCCCCCGCAGAACAAACATAGGTGCCCGCGGCACCTAATGTTAAAATAAAAACCAGTATATAACGAAGCAGATGTTTCATCCAGACTCCTTTCCATCCTGCGCCTGTCATCCGATATCCCCGAAATTCTCCCGGTTCACATCGAAATCCACCTTTAATTTGACCGTAAACACGGTGCCCTTCAGATCGCTGGCCACTTCCACGCTGCCGCCGTGCATGTCCACGATGTTCTTGACGATGGCAAGCCCCAGCCCGGTTCCTCCGGTGTTGGTGGAACGGGACTGCTCCACCCGGTAGAACTTGTCAAAGATCAGCGGAAGCTCCGCCGCCGGAATCACGTAGCCGTAGTTGGTCACGGAGACCGTCACCACCGTGTCGGTGGCGTGGATCCCCACCAGCACCCGCTTTCCGTCGGAGCCGTACTTGATCGCGTTGTTTATGAGGTTATCAAACACCCTGGCCAGGAGATTGCCGTCGGCGGTGATGACCTTGGCCGGCACGTTGCTGGAGAGCTCGTAGGTTAAGTTCTTATCCGCAAAGCTGGGGTAAAACTCCTCCAGAAGCTGGCTTAGGAGCTTCACGATGTCCACCTTTCCCACATGCATCACCAGCTTGCCGCAGTTCATCTTCGTGAAGCCGAACAGATCCTCGATGAGCTTTTCCAGGCGCTTCGCCTTGATGTAAGCGATATCGATGTATTTCTTCTGCATCTCCGGGGGGAGCTGCACCTTGCCGGACAGAAGCTCCAGATAACCGATGATGGACGTGAGCGGCGTCCTCAAGTCGTGGGCCACGTTGGTGATCAGCTCGTTTTTCGTGCGCTCCGCCTCCCTCTCCTTGTCCATCAGACGGCGGATGTCCTCCACCATCTTGTTGAGATTAGCGGCCATGGCGGAGAACTCGTCGTCCCCCACCACCTCCACGCTGGTGTTTAAATCTCCCTCGGAGATATTCTGGATGGCGGCGGAAATGCGGCTGATATAGCGCATGGACCGCTCCTCCAGCATAAGGAATGTGACCGAAAATATGCCGATGCCCACCAGCACGTATACCAGTATGACGATAGCGTCCGCGCCGTAGGCTCTGACCAGAAGCCCGTCCGCATATCTGGTCTGCTCCAAGTAATTCACAATCATCGAGACATTGGCGACCAGGAACACCTCCAGAAGGCAGGTGATCACCGCGCTGTAGAGGATATTGGTGACCTGTCTCGTGCGAAATCCTTTGCTCATATCCCTACTTTTCAATCTTATAACCTACTCCCCACACTGTCGTGATGATCTTGTTCTGTCTGGTGTCCTCCTTCATCTTTCCTCTCAGACGGCGGATATGTACCATGACCGTGTTGTTGGCCTCGTAAACCTTCTCGTTCCACACCTTCTCGAAGATCTCGTCGGTGCTGAACACACGGCCCGGATTGGACGCCAGCAGATATAATATATCGAACTCGATGGGGGTCAGCTTGACCTCCTCGTCGTAGACGATGACCTTGTGATTGTCCTTGTTGATGACGAGCCCGCGGATGGCGATCTCGTTCTTCGCCGCCGCATGGGCATTGCTGTTGGGATTTAACTGGGTGTAGCGGCGCAGCTGGGATTTGACCCGCGCCGTCAGCTCCAGCGGGTTGAAGGGCTTCGTCACGTAGTCGTCGGCCCCGGTTCCCAGACCCAGAATCTTATCCAGGTCCGCGGACTTGCGCTCAGCATGATGATGGGGATGTTGTTGTCCTCGCGGATCTTCTTGCACATCTCCAGGCCGTCCATCCCCGGCATCATGATATCCAAAAGCACCAGGTGAATGTCCTCCTTCTCCAGGATCTCCAGACCTGTGAACGCATTGTCCGCCTTATACACTTTATATCCATCGCTGACCAGATAAATCTCCACCAGGTCGGCGATCTCCTTCTCATCGTCCACTACAAGTATGTTGATATCCGCCATGAAACTGCCTCCTTCATTCGTACGTATCGACATCTTAGTTTAACATATGCCCGCCAAAATTGCTTTACTTTTATCTTAAATAATTTGGTGGTAATTTCTGTCATCAGGGCTGCTCTAAGGGCTTGAACACCCGGCTGACCGCCGGCTCTGCCGCCTCCAGAACCTTCGCCGCCGCCTCGTCGGCCTCCGCGCAGAACACGTCCTGGGAGCTTATGAGCGTCTTTCCTCTCTTGTCCTGCTTCTCGTAGTTGCCGTCCGGTTGCAGGATGTGAGCCTTTACGTTGTCCTCCAGCTGCACCTCAAGCATATGGCAGAGCCTGTCCCTGAGAGCCGGATCCTCCACCGGGAACATGATCTCCACGCGGCGGTCCAAGTTTCTCGGCATCCAGTCGGCGCTTCCCATGTAGACCTCCTCGCGGCCGTCGTTATAGAAGTAGAAAATGCGGCTGTGCTCCAGGAAATTCCCCACGATGGAGCGCACATGGATGTTCTCAGAAAGGCCGGGAACGCCCGCCTTCAGGCAGCAGACGCCGCGCACGATGAGCTCGATCTTCACGCCCGCGCAAGACGCCTGATAGAGGCTGGCGATGATCTCCTTGTCGCAGAGGGAGTTCATCTTGGCGATGATGTGGGCCTCCTTCCCCTCGGCCGCGTGCTTCGTCTCCCGCTCGATGAGGCGCAGGAACCGGTTCCTCAGCCACAGCGGAGCCACGGCCAGCTTATTCCAGCCCAGGGGCTCCGAGTATCCGGAGAGCATGTTGAACACGGCCGTGGCGTCCTCCCCGATCTGCGGATTGCAGGTGAAGAGGCCGCAGTCGGTGTAGAGCTTGGCCGTGGAATCGTTGTAGTTTCCGGTGCCAGATGGACGTAGCGCCGGATGCCGTCCTCCTCCCGGCGCACCACCAGCGTGATTTTGCTGTGGGTCTTTAAGCCACCAGGCCGTAGATTACATGGCAGCCCGCTTTCTCAAGCATCTTCGCCCAGATGATGTTGTTCTCCTCGTCGAAACGCGCCTTTAACTCCACCAGCACCGACACCTGTTTTCCGTTGTCCGCCGCCTCGGCCAGAGCCGCGATGATCGGGGAATTGCCGCTGACGCGGTACAGGGTCTGCTTGATGGCCAGCACCGCCGGATCCTTAGCGGCGCGCTTCACAAACTCCACCACCGGCTCGAAGGTCTCAAAGGGGTGGGTGAGCAGGATATCGCCCTTCTGTATGTTGGTGAAAATGTCGTCGTCGTTCATGAGCGCCGGCACCGGCTGGGGCGTATGCCCCGGCGTCTTTAAGTGACCGAAGCCCTCCAGCCCATACATCTTCATAAGGAACGTAAGGTCCAGGGGGCCGCCGATCTCATAGATGTCCGCGGAGCTGACCGCCAGCTCTTTCTTCAGCATCTTGAGGAGACGCCTGTCGGCGCGGTCCTCGATCTCCAGACGGATCACCTCGCCCCACTGGCGTTTTTTAAGCTGCTTCTCGATCTCCTTCAAAAGATCGGCCGCCTCGTCCTCGTCGATGGAGAGATCGGCATTTCTCATGACGCGGAAGGGGTGGGAGCAGATGATGTCATAGTTTAAGAACAGCCGGCCGATGTTTCTCTCGATGATCTCCTCCAAAAGAATCACGGCCCGCTCGCTGCCGGTCACGTGCTCCGGCAGCTCGATGATACGCGGAAGTCCCGACGGAACCTGCACCATGGCAAATTCCAGCTCGCCGTCCCCGCCCTTTTTCTTCACCAGCGCCGCGATGTTTAAGGATTTGTTGCGGATCAGCGGGAAGGGCCTGGAGGAATCCACGGCCATGGGCGTCAGCACCGGGTAAACGTTCTCCATAAAGCACTCGTCCACGAACGCGGCCTCCGCCTCGGTAAGCTCCTCGTGGCGGTCGATCAGCCTGAGCCCGTTCTGCTTAAGAGCCGGAACCAGGGAGCGGTTGTAGGTGGAATACTGCATCTCCACCAGCTCGTGGGTCTTTACGCCGATGGCGTCTAACTGCTCCTGGGGCGTCATGCCGGCGATATCCGGCTTAGTGTATTTCGCGTGCACCATGTCCTTTAAGGACGCCACGCGCACCATGAAAAACTCGTCTAAATTGGACGCGGTGATGCTTAAGAACTTGAGGCGCTCAAACAGGGGGATGGTTTTGTCCCTCGCCTCGCTCAGTACGCGGTAGTTGAACTCCAGCCAGCTCAGTTCCCGGTTCACATAGTTTTTCGGATTCTCAAATCTGTCTTCTCTCATCTTCTATATTCCCCTTTTCTGTTTGATGACGGGTCTAAGTCCAAATATCTCCTCGAAAAAGTCGCCCTTCTCGTTGAATGCCGCCCGCTCCAGCGTGATGTCGCCGGGGTAGGTGCAGGTGACGGTAAGCGTTCCGTCCTTGACGGCCATGCGGCAGTCGGCAAATTTCTGCAGGTGGGTCCGGTCCAGCGAGTTGGCCAGGCGCAGCATGGCTGTCAGCTTGGCGATGACGATGGTAACCTCGTTTTTGGAAATGTTTGCGCTGCGGTCGGCGGCCAGATCCGCCTCCAGCTCCACGTTTTTGTAGTCAAACGCCTTGTGGTTGTAGCGCACCACGTTGGCCACGATCTCCCGCTCCAGGTAGGAGAGGCCGATGATCTCCGTGGACATGATGATGCGGTAGGAGTTTTCCGAGGACCGCAGGATGCTTATATATTTTCCGCAGGTGTGCAGGATCGCGGCGATCTGCAGGAGAAGCCGCTCCTTGGGCCCCAGCCCGTGGTATTTCTTCATGGTATCAAAAATCTGCAAAACCAGTTTCTCCATGGTCTGGATGTGCACCGTGTGGGCCTTGTAGCGCTTGGCCATGTTGCGGGCCGTGGAGAGAATATCGTTGTTAAAGTCGTGGCTGAATTTGGCCAGCTTAAGCTCCTGCGCGTACTCCGCCGCGATGCCGTCGCAGAGGCGCACGCTGGGGATCCAGATGGTCTCCGCCCCGATTAAATCGATCATCCGCTTGTAGATGATGGCGCCCGGAATCATCATGGCCGCATACTCGGTGCTCAGCTCGTAGGCCTCCTCAATCTCGTCCGTAGACATCTTTAAAATCCGGTCGTGGAACTCGCCGAACTGGGCCGCAGTCACCCGGTCCGTGCCCTGGCGCTCCGCCAGCCGCTTCGCCATGACGAGTATGCTCTCGCCGGCGCAGATCAGGTTTTTGACCTCCCGGTCCTTTAAGTACATTTTCTTGTAGGCGTGGAACTCGTTGTCCACCAGCTCCTCGATAATGCCCGCCGCCTGCTTGGCATCGATCTGCAGATGCGCCAGCATCTCCACGATGCGCAGGACGCCCAGGAAAATGTTCTGGGTGGAGATGAGCGTCCCCTTGTCGAACAGGGAAATCTGCGTGCTTCCGAAGCCCACGTCGATGAGGGCCGTCCCCTTCTGGACGACCTTGTGGAAATCCACGTCGCGGGCCGCCACCGCCTTATAGAGCAGGAACCGGAGCTCCGCATTGCTGATCACCTTGACCACCAGCCCGGTGCGGACGTGGATGTGATCCAGGGCAATCTGGCTGTTCTTCGCCTCGCGCATGGCGCTGGTGGCGTAGGCCCTGTAGTCCTCGATCTTATATGAGCGGATCACGCGCACGAAGTCCTCCAGCACCCGGCACATCTCGTCCATCAGCTCATAGCTTATCTTTCCGTCGTTGTACGTGTCGCGTCCCAGCGCCAGCGTATGTCTTAAATGATCGATCTTGCGGATCCCGGTCTTCTGGGAAATCTCATAGATCCCCAGCTCCAGCTCCAGCGATCCCACGTCGATTGCCGCAAATAATTTAACTGCCATACTATTCTCCCTTTTCATCCTTTCCCAGCAGATGTGTGATGAACTGGCTGGCCGTCCGGCCCGACAGTCCGCCGTGACTTAACTCCCACTTGTTTGCTTCCGCCAAAAGCTCTTCCTTCTCCATGTCCACGCCGCAGCGCTCCGCCAGGACTTTCACAATCTCCTGGAACTCCTTCTTCTCCGGCGCGCCGTAGTAGATGGTGACGCCGAAGCGGGCCACTAAGGAGAGCTTCTCCTGCACCGTGTCGTTGGCGTGCAGGTCGTCTAAGATCTCCCGCTTGTCGCTGAACTTCTCGCGGATTAAATGGCGCCGGTTGGAGGTGGCGTAGATCAGCACATTCTGCGGTTTCTTGCCCAGCCCTCCCTCGATGATCGCCTTTAAGTATTTGTACTCGATCTCAAAATCCTCGAAGGAGAGATCGTCCATGTAAATGATAAACTTATAATTCCGGTCCTTGATCTGCTCCAGCACCTCGGAGAGGCACTTGACTGGTGCTTATACACCTCGATCATCCGCAGGCCCCGGTCATAATACTGGTTTAAGATGGCCTTGATGCTGGAGGATTTTCCGGTGCCGCTGTCGCCGTAGAGCAGCACGTTGTTGGCCGCCCGCCCCTGGATAAAGGCCTCCGTGTTGTCGATGAGCTTCCTTTTCTGGATCTCGTATCCCACCAGGTCCTTCAGGTACACGTGCTCGATGCTGGTGATGGGAATGATATCCGTCCCCCCGCTGGTTTCATTGATGCGGAACGCCTTGTTGAGGCCGAACCGTCCCACGCCGAACTCGCGGTAAAACTCGGTGACGATCTGCCCGAACTCCTTGACGGTAGACGCCATCTCCAGGGCCACTGCGAGTTCCACGATGCGGTCGCGGATGCGCTTGTTAAACACGTGGCTGCTGTCCGAGGTTCCCTCGTACTTCTTAAGGAAGGCCCAGAGACACTCCCCCTCCCGGTCCAGCTTCGCGATGTCTATGTCAAACAGTCCCTTTATCTCGCCGAAATCCTTGAGCGCCATCTGGTTGATGGTGCCGGCCACGGGGCCCACGATCTCGCAGGCTCTGCTGTAGGCATTCTCGTTGTTGGCCAGGCAGAAGGCCAGGAAGCAGTGCCACAGATTTCCCTCGAAGCCGTAGGTGGCCGCCAGCTCCACCAGCTCGCCGGCGAGACGGTCCGGGAGCTCCGGCTCCGCCTCCGGTGATATGCGGCCGGTCAGAAGCCCGCTCACGCTGTCAAACAGTTCCTGATACCTGAAATTTTTGTAAAGAATCATCTTTTTTTCCTCCCATTTATAGCATCTTAGCGCCGGCGGCCGGGGAAAAAGATCCCCCGGCTCATCGACGCTAATAATTTCCCAGAATCCTCAGTACCGCCGCCTCGCTGCGGATGCCGTTTAAGGCATTGACCACCGCAGGCTGGCTCAAATTCCCCTCGATATCCACGAAGAAACGATACTCCCAGTTTCTCCCCGGAATCGGTCTGGATTCGATCATCACCATGTTGACGTTGTTAAATATGAAATTCCCCAGCAGATTGTAGAGGGAACCGCTTCTGTGCGGCGCCTCGAAACAGATGCTCACCTTGTCGGCGGCCTCCCGGTAGAGGGGCTTTTTCGCCAGAATGATGAACCTGGTGGTATTGTTCTTATTATAATTGATGCTGGACTTTAAAACCTTCAGCCCGTAGAGCCGGCCGGCGGTCTCGCTGGCCACCGCGGCCTGGGTCACGTCCCCGTCCTCCAGAACCTTCTTGGCCGCCACGGCCGTGTTCTTCACGCTGACCTGGTTCCACTGCCGGTTGCTGTTCAAATACTCGGAGCTCTGCATCAATGCCTGGGGGTGGGAAAATACCGTATGTATATCCTCCAGCCGGGCTCCCGGAAGTCCTAAAAGCGCGTGGTTCACGGTCACGTAGGTCTCGGCCACGATATAGTTGTGATACTTGATGAGCAGATCATAGTTGTCGCTGACCGCACCGGCGGACGAGTTCTCGATGGGCAGCACCGCATAGTCGGCCTCGCCGCTCTCCACCGCCTGCATGGCGTCCTCCCAGTTTACCACGTGGTAGCGTCCACATCGTCGCCGAAATACTGGAGCGTGGCAATGTGGCTGTAGGCCCCCTCCACGCCCTGGAACACCACGCGGACGTTCTTCTTCGGGATCTCATCCACCTGCTCAAACTCCGGCGGCACGGTCTTTCCGTGCTCCGCCAACAGACGGTGCTGATACCGGCGGCTGATGGTCATAAGCTGGGAAAACAGCTCCGTCACCGCCTGTTCATTGAACTCCCCGTGGGCCATGGCGCGGGCAGCCGCCAGCTTCTGCTTCTCCCGCTCCGCGTCAAACACCGGCTTGCCGGTCTCTATTTTGAACTCCGCCACCTGGCCGCAGAGCCGCATCCGCTCCTCAAAAAGCCTCACGATCTCCCGGTCGACGACGTCCAGTTTCTCTCTTATCTCCAGTAAATCCATAAATCCTTCTCTCTTATCCTTCCTGACTGACCCGCGCCATCTCGGCCTTCAGCATCTCGATGATGACGGAGCGGGTGTATGCGCCGGCAAATTTGCGCTGCTCCGGCTCCAGCTCCTTCACGATGAACGGCTTGCCGAACTCAATGGTCACATGGGCCGGATAGATGAACGGCAGATGCCGCTCAAACACGTCCGCGGTTCCCGTCAGTGCCACCGGCACCACCGGGCATCCGGACTTCTCCGCGATCTTTAAGCTTCCCTCCTTAAACGGAAGGAGATCCAGCGGGTCCTCATTGCGGTTCCTGGTCCCCTCCGGAAAATCCAGACGGAGACGCCGCGCTTCACATACTCGATGCCCTGCAGAATGGTCTTGAGGCCCTCCTTCGGGTTCTCGCGGTCCAGGAACAGGCAGTTTACATTCTCCATCCACTGGGCCAGCAGAGGGTAGCGTCTCATCTCCTTCTTCGCCACAAAGCCCAGAAGCGTGGGAACCGTGGTGTAGCCCACCAGTATGTCAAAATAGCTTCTGTGATTTCCCACGTACAGAACCGCCTGGTCCTTCGGTATATTCTCCAGTCCGCGGACCGTCACCGTCGTCCTCGCGATGCGCAGGCACCCGCGGAACACCTTCTGAACAATCGCGAGGCTCTCCACCTCCATCCGGTGATGATCCTTCCTTCCAAGACGCCTCTGCATATATAAAAGCCATGAGAAAAAGACGAGGAATCCTCCCACCCACAGCACTACCAGTATAAATCGAATCAAATCCAGTCTCCTCCTTGTCCTTCCCTATTATATAAAATGAACGGGGTAAATACAAGTGCGATCTGGCATTGATTTTCAGTATTTCTTCGTTTT
Organism: Clostridia bacterium UC5.1-2E3; assembly: GCA_001304875.1. Lineage (GTDB taxonomy): Bacteria > Bacillota > Clostridia > Lachnospirales > Lachnospiraceae > Ventrisoma > Ventrisoma faecale. The sequence goes on along the minus strand of BBZO01000004.1, from coordinate 34,837 downwards.
CGTGAGCTGTTCAAAGAGAAGTCCCACGGCAAACCACAGCGGGGCGAAGTCCAGACGGATCAGCCCGTGGATGTTGGCGCGGCACTGGGAATAGTCCCAGGGACACATATTTTTTTCTTTTAACCACGCCCCGGAGGCATACTCGGCCATGAAGATCAGGCACATATAGAGGACACCGTGGCGCACCGTTTTCGCCGCAGAAGTCCGGGACTTTTTCTGTTTTCCGGGCTCTTTTCTTCCCGCAAGTTTCCCGGCCACCGTCCCGCAGGCTCCCCCGACCCTGTCAAACGCCCCGGCAATGGGCGCCAGCAGGACCGCCATCCCGTAAATGGGGAACATGAGGATGGAAGTGCGTCCCATGAACCTCCAGTCCCGGCTCCCGAAGGATTCTAAGGATGTGAACATGACTTCCAGGCACCAGCCTGTGATGCCGCATTTGCAAAAGTTTTTAATCATCTGTCTCATGGGAGACAGTATGCGCAGGGCGGGCGGATTTGATGCATGGCCGCCCTAGAGCAGAGGCGACAGCAGCCGGCTTCCCTGCTCCTTCACGCGCACCCAGAGGCTTCTCGCCCGGTAAACCTCCGGCGTGATCTCCCGGCTCACCGGGATATCGTTAAGAAACGCCTGCTCCAGCTTCCCCGTGGTGTCCGCGTCATAGATCACCGCATTCACCTCGAAATTCAGCTCAAAGCTGCGGATGTCCATATTGGCCGTGCCGCAGCAGGCGGCCTCCCCGTCCACGGTCAGATATTTGGAGTGGAGAAACCCGTTCTCATAGACGTAGCATTTCGCCCCTGCGTCCAGAAGATCCCCCATATAGGAGTAGGTGGCCCAGTACACAAAGGGGTGATCCGGTTTGCAGGGAATCATCAGCCGCACATCCACGCCGGACCGGGCCGCGATCTTTAACGCCGACAGCACCGCGTCGTCGGGCACGAAGTAGGGCGTCTGGATATAAATGTGCTCCTTCGCCCTGTAAATCAACCCCAGATAATTGTCCCGGATCTGCCGCTCCGACGTGTCCGGGCCGCTGGAGACGATCTGAATGCCCACATTTCCATAGGTTTCCTTCCTCTTTTCCATGGGAATCCGCCCGCCGCCGAAATACTCCGGCCTCTTAAACAGATTCTCCCCGGCGGCGTAGTTCCAGTCCAGCGCAAAGCGGATCTCCAGCGCCACGGCGGCCTCGCCGGTGATCTTCAAGTGGGTGTCCCGCCAGTGCCCGAACCTGGGATGGCGGAAATGTATTCCCGCCCGACATTGAACCCGCCCACGTAGCCCACCGCGCCGTCGATGACGACGATTTTCCGGTGATTCCTGTAGTTGACGCGGAAATTTAAGCGCCCCAGAAACGGCGGAAAGAACATGGCCACCGCGATTCCCGCCTCCGTAAGCTCCCTCCAGCGTCTGGCCGGCATGAAGCGGCCTCCCATGCCGTCGCAGAGGATGCGCACCTCGACGCCCTCCCGCCTCTTTTTGATCAGCAATGGCATCAGCCCGTCAAACACCTGGTCATTCTTTATAATATAATACTGGATGTGGATATACTGCCTGGCTGCCCCGATCTCCCGGGCCAGATCGGCGAACTTATCCCGCCCGTCGGTGAACACGTCCACCCGGTTATTGGCAGTGAGTACCGCGCCGGAGAGCTCCAGATTGTAGCGTGCCAGCTCCCTGTACTTCCCGGACAGCCCGCTTAATACGGCGTCGTCCCGGCCTTCCATAAAGATCTCCTGCCGCTTCGCCGGGTACTCCAGGCTGTCCTCCACCTCCTTGATACGGAACATCCGGCTCTTCCTCATATCCTGCCCGAACAGCAGATACAGGAAAATGCCGAACACCGGAAAGAAGTAGAGCGCCAGCAGCCAGGTCCAGACGGCCTTCGGATCCCTGCGCTGGAAAACACGATGAACACAGACAAAATGAGATTGACGAAGAAAATATTGGTAAATAAAAGCATCCATAGCTCCACGGACGCCTCTATAAAGGCTCTTATCATTCCTGCCTGTGTCCCTCCTCTCTCATGGCGGCGTCACGCGTCAGCAGAACCGGTTCGCCTGCCTGTCGTACTCAAAACCGGCAGCCCCGGCCTTCTCCATCAGCTCGCCGGCATCCATCTCCAGGTCCTCGGCCAGCGCCTCCAGGCTGGGGTAGAAATCCCTGAGCTTCATATTCAGGACGCTGACCAGCATGACGGGGTCTTTGGGAAGATTCATCATTTTTCTTCCTCCTCAAACTCCACGGTCACATAGTAGCCGCGCTCATTTTCCTCTATATGCTTCACGATGCCGTGATCGGCCTTCAGCCGGTCGTTCAGCTTGAAAAGCCCGGACATGGCCACCGCCGGCTCGATCATGTAGTTGACATTAAACGGGGTCACTGACTCGCTGACCTCCACCTCCTGGCCCACGGACACCAGTCCCGGGCGCTCCATTTTAAAAACAATTTCCCGCATATCCTTATCATGCTCCTTTCAGACCTATCATACACGCGTTGGCCGCCAGATTCAAGAAACTTAAATTTTTTAAGGAAAATTAATATTTTTTTTATTGCTTCCTAAGAGAAAATAAACTATGATGGGAGGCGCAGTACCAAATGGATATGCTGCCGCAAAAAAGGCGGGGGCATGGGAAAGGGCTGTGAATCTGGCAGCGGCCCGGGCGACTCGCATCTTAGTCCATACATCCTTGCAGCTCTTGTCGCAGCTAGTTTTGCTGTCCTTCCCCATGCCCCCGCTTTTTGCAGCACCCACGGATCATTTAAGAGGAGAGATTATTATGAAAAACAGTTAATTGCAGCTTTCGCCTGTACCGCAGCCCTCTCGCTGTACGGCTGCTCCAGCCAGCCGCAGGCCACGGAAACTCCCGCATCCGAGTCCCTGCAGAGCGAGGCGGCCACAGAGACCCCCGTGGACACTTCTGCAGACAGCAGCGAGGCGGAGAGCGCCGACGGCACCAGCATCGACGGTGTGATCATCGACGCTCCATGAACTCCATGACCATCCAGAGCGCAGATGCAGGCATTGTGTCCTTCGACATCTCCGAGGTGGCTGACAAGGATCTGGCCGACGGACTTCTGATCGGCAACGTGATAACCGTGACATACGAGGGCGACATCGACGCCGCACAGGTAACCCGGCTGGCCGACAGCGATGCGGTTCCCGCGCTGGCCACCGACCGCCTCCAGATGGCGGCTGACATCATAACCGCCGTGAACTCCGGAAGCATCGAGCTTCTGGCCTCCTTAACCAACTATCCCGTATACGTGGATCTGGACGGAGGCATGACCGTGGAGACCGCCGACGAGTTCAAGGCGCTGGGCGCAGACGCCCTGTTCACCGACGCCTGGTGGAGGCAGTCACCACCGTGGACCTTTTAAGCCTCGAGGAGGTTGAGGCCGGCGTGGTGCTGGGCGATGACGCAGGAAACAACATCATCTTCAGGGAAAACGAGGATGGAAACCTGGGCGTGGCCGGAATTAACTTTGCGGAGTAGACGCAGGATGAATAAAACGGATGGGAGCTTCTGTCTGATGCAGAGTTTCCCATCCGTTTTTTATTCTTTAATAAATCCTCCCCGCCAGATTCATATAATGCTTATAGAGCACCGCAAACCTCCCGCCCCTCTGCCACCCGCCAGCTTCTGCCTGCCGCAGAAATGCAGGAACACGGTGTGTTCCATCACCCAGTCCAGGCCGCAGACTCCGCCGCTTCGCAGCAGATACACGGAAAAATATCTGGCGTCGTAGTTCCAGACCGCGTCGTCCACCTGGAGCGTGCGGTCCCCGTACAGAAAGTTGAACACGTCCTGGTCCGGCAGAACCAGCTCCGCCTGGTGCTCCCGCACGCAGTCGAAGATCTCCTGCGGTTTACGATCCCGCGCGCCCGCTCAAGATCCATGAGCATCACGCCGGAATTAAAATAGTCGTGATCCTGTTTGAGCCGCACCCGGTTCACGTCGTTCATCACATCGAAGAGCCCCGTGTGGGACGCGGCAGCGAAGATATTGTCCCCCAGCTCCAGCTCCCACAGCGGGCGCACCGTTGATGACCAGGATGTCCGGATCCAGGTAGAGAATCCGTTCCAGCGAATCCGGCAGAAGAAGCGGGGCCAGCAGGCGGTAGTACATCTCCTGCGGGTACTGCTTCGATATGGGGGCGTTTTCAAAGAACGTCCGGTCCACCTGGATTGCGGTGAACGCCGCCCGCAGGGAGCTGCAGTATTCATTTAACATGCGCAGATCCGGCTGGGAGACGGCGCTGTGCAGCAGCCACACGTGAAAGCTCTCCCCCGGATTGTTGATCTCCAATGATCGCAGCATCACCTGGAACGGGCGGATATAGTTTTTGTCAAACGTGACCAGAAGATGAATGGTTCGTCCCTTCATAATAGTTCTTCCTCTAATGCATGATAAATCCAAAAATAACGTAGAGCACCAGGCTGGCCAGCGCGAAGGCGGCACAGTAGGGCGCCTGGGTCTTCACATGGTCGATGATATTGCAGCCGGTGGTGGAGCAGGACATGATCGTCGTGTCGGACACCGGGGAAGCGTGGTCGCCGAAAATGCTTCCGCCGAACACCGCAGCCGCCGTCAGCGGCACGTTGACGCCCAGCGTCATGGCCATGGGCAGGGCGATGACCGAGGTGATGGCCATGGTTCCCATGGAGGTTCCCGTCGCCAGTGAGATCATACAGGCCATGACAAACACCAGGGCCGGCAGCAGCGCCGGCGTCAGCATGGACTCAAAGATGGACGACAGATAGAGACCCGTCCCCAGCTCGCCCACCACGGTTCCCATGGTGAAGCCGAAGACCAGGATCATGGCGATGGAGAGCATTCCGCCGGCCCCCTTGAACGTCACATCCACCAGCTGATTGAGGGTGTAAAGCCCCTCGCAGAGACAGAGAATCCAGATGGTGATAAGGGAGGTGAAAACGCCCCAGAGAAGAGCTCTCATTCCCTCGCCCTCCAGCAGGTTTCCGCCGCCCGACACGAACAGCACGATCACGATGGTGGCGATCAGCACGCCGATGGGGGAGAAGCAGGTTGATGACTCTCGGCTTCGCGCCGCTCTCCGCACTCTCCTGCATTTCTAAGCCGATGCCGCTCCCCGGCTCGTCTAAAAGCCCGGTGGAGGCCGCCCGCTCCTCGGCCTTCTTCATGGGGCCGAAATCCTTCTGGCAGATGGCAAGAATCAAAGCCGCCGCCACCGCGATGATGCAGTAGAAATTGAGCCCGATGGTCTGTACCATCACCGCCGTGGCCGTCTCCTCCGGAACGCCGCCGGAGGTCAGATAGCCGATGAGGGACGCGCCCCAGCCGCTTAAGGGCAGAAGCACACAGACCGGCGTCGAGGTAGTGTGCACCAGAAACGCCGCCTTCTCGTGAGGCACCTTGAGCGCGTCGTTGACCGGGCGCGACACGGAGCCCACCACCATGCAGCTTAAGGAGCCGGAGGTGAATACCACCACGCCCAGAAGCCAGGTGAAAATATTAGCGGCCCGCTTGCTGCCGATGATGCCGCGCTTTTTCACGATGATCTCCACGAATCCCTCGATGCCTCCGGAGCACTCGATGATGTAGATGATCGCGCCGATCAGCAGGATGGACGCGATGGTGATGGTGTTGCTGCTGCTCTGGAATGTGTTGATAAACCCATAAAGCGTGTTGTCCAGAGCCGCCGCCAGATGCCACCCGCTGATGATCATCTGGCCTAAAAACACTCCGATGAACAGAGAAACAAATACATTTTTTGATACGACGGCCAGCACGATGGTGAGCACCGGCGGCAGTACCGATAAGAAGCCATATTCCATACCTTTTTCCTCCCCTTTTTTACAGTTTCCGGACGGCTTTCCCCAGCCCCGCGTCCACGATGGTTCCGTGCCGGGCGGCTATTTTTCCGCCGATCAGCACGTACTCGATGCCGTCCGGCGGCAGGTCGGGCTGTGAAATGTCGCGTTGTCTTTTATGGTTTCCGGGTCAAACAGGACGATGTCCGCGTCCGCTCCCACGCCCAGATGCCCCTTGGACGTAAGGCCCAGACGCCCGGCAGGCATCGCGGTCATCTTTTCGACGGCCCGGAAGAGCGTGAGCTTTCCGGTCTTTACATACCGGTCGATGAACCGCGGAAATGTCCCCGCAGCTCTGGGATGCCCCTGCCCCGCGTCCATAAGGCCGTCGCTGGCCAGCATCACGCCGGGGTGGAGGAGCGCCAGATCCACGTCCTCCGGCTTCATCACATGGCCCACGGTGATGGTTTCGGGGGCATTTTCCCGAAGCTCGTTGAAAATGGCCTCCGTGCACCGCATCCCTTTATAGGGCCCCTCACAGAGCTCGATACAGGAATAGTCCGCGCGGTACCGCTCAAGAAATCCGTCGTCGTAGGTGGTCTCCCCGATGCGGGTGCTGAACGCGTAGTAGGGATAGCAGTCGCAGAGCACATCCAGTCCCATCGCCCGCTCCCGGTCGAGAATCGCGAGAAGCTCCTTCATCTGGCCGTAGCCGCCCATGCTCCCCACGTGGGAGACCTGGTCCGCAGCCCGAGTGTGCGGCCAATATCCAGAAACTCCTCCACCGCACCGAAGATCTGCGCCGCGTCGTCCCGGACGTGGGCGCTGATCAGATGCTTTTCCCGGCCGCAGACGCCGGCGGTCTCCAACAGCTCGTTCCGGTCAAGGCCCGGCACATAGCGGATGCCGAAGGAAACGCCGAAGCACCCGGCATCCAGGGCCCCGCGGAGAATGCGTTTTTCCTCCTCCAGCTGGGCTGCGCTCACCGGGCCGTATTTGTCCGCCGCGCCGGCCTTCTCCCTGGCCCAGGTCTGCCCGGCCATCAGCGCGATATTCACGGGCATTCCATACCGGTCCGTCCTATCGAGGTACTCTGCCGGGTCGTACACGTTGATCCCGCAGTTGCCTCCCAGCACCGTGGTGACGCCCATGCGGAGCATACACCGGGAAATGCAGGTGTCCGGCCGGCCCGTTCCGGCGTCTATGGGATCCTCATGCATATGGATGTCGATGAAGCCGGGGACCGCCACGAGGCCGGAGGCGTCGATGACGCGGTCGAAGGAGGCCTCCATTGTAAGATCATCCCCATATCCGGCGATTTTCCCGTCCTCTATCCACAAATTCTGCCGGGAGTACACATGATTGGCCGGGTCGATCACCGTTCCATTCTTAATTAATATTCTCATTCTTTCCTCCCATTTGCTGTATTATTCTGATTATATTTCCATTTCCTCGGTGAGTCAATCAATTTGCGGAAATATTTGCGTATCCGACACATAATTGCAGAAAATATGTCATAGCAATAGAACGATAGAAGAATCCGGAGGCGCCATGAAACGTTTCTCCCTCAGGCCACGGCTGGAAGCGCTGGGAAAATACGTGCGCGACCATCCCATTTTCCCCTTCCTGCCCGAGAACGCCCTGTTCTGGATGTTTCTGCTGCTCCTCTCCATCGGCTCGGCCATGACCTGTACGGGAAGGTGAACGGGGGCGGGGAAAGCAGGCCTGCAAACGCGCCGCCGGAGGCCGCGGCGTATTACTATGAATACCCACAGCCTCCGGCGCTGTTTTACGTATTTATGAGAGTTTTCCTTCTGGATAGAAGGTACATACACAGGCGTCCCCACCCCGTCACAGGGAGCGCAGGGCGTCGGTCATCTGCTTCGGAATCGTAAATTCCGGGCAGCCCATGGATCCGGGGGCCACCTGGTATTCGTCGAACACGATCACCAGGTTCCCCTCCGGCGTCAGATAGAAATCCTCGTCGGGGCTGATGGTGTCGAAGCCGTCCTCCGTCCCGCCCTCGCCGGCAATGAAGTAGACCTCTCCCCCGCCCTTCGCCATCCGCTCCCGCATCTGGAGTTTGATTTCGTCGCTGATGGCAGAAATGTAGTTGGGGTTGGCGGCAAACAGGTCGACGAGCTTCATCTCTTTTCCGGTGGTCTTGTCGATGTGGTAGTATTTCACCTGGTTGGCGCCGCCGCCCTGGGCCTCGAAGGCGCTGATCCGCAGCGTAAACCAGATATCCGTGTCCATGGTCACCTCGTAGCTGACGGAGAGCTCCCGGAAGTTGTCTCCCCCGGCCTCCACGTCCTCCTTAAATTCCTCGAGAAGCCGGTTGGTGTACGCCTCGATCTCCCGGTTGATGCCCTGTGCCTGCGCAGTGTCCACCTGGGGGATTTTCACGTCGGCAAGCTTATTATTTTCGTCGTACTGGAAATCTCTGACGGTCACCACCTGGAAATATTTCCCGATCAAGGAATATTGGCCATGGCCATGGCGGTTCCGGGGCTTACGTTCGGAAGGATGATGGAGAGCGCCAGCGCCGCCGCCACGGTTCCGAAAACATGGCGGCGCTTTTGTCTCCCGCTTTCTCTGGCTTCCATGATGTAGTCCTCGTCGATATAGCTCATCGCCTCTAATACGTCTTCTTTTCTCATTCTGAAAGTCCCTCCTTCTTTAAATAGTCCCGAAGCTTTCCCCGTGTTCGGTGCAGGGAGGTTTTCACATAGCTTTCTTTTCTCCCCATGCCCTCGGAAATCTCTTTTAAGGATTCCATGTAATAGTATCTGCGCACGAAAATTTTCCTCTCTTCCTGCTTAAGCCCTCCCAGGAAACGGTTTAAAGCCTCCTTAAGAAGCGTGTGAAGTACGGTGTCCTCCACGGAGGTTTTTCCGTCCACGCACTGGGCCAGCTCCTCCAGGGGAACTGTAAGTCCCAGGCTTCCCCGCTTTAAGGCGCTCTCCCTGCGGTAACGGCTGATCGCCAGATTCCGGGCAATGCTTCCTAAGAATGCGGGAAGCGCCCGCGGAATCTGCGGCGGAATGGAGTTCCACACCTTCAGCCAGGTCTCGTTGACGCACTCCCTGGCGTCCTCCTGGTTTCCCAGGATACGGGAGGCAATGGAGAGACAGAATGCCTCATATTTGTCGGCGGTCTCCTGGATGGCCTGCTCGGAGCGGTTTAAGTATAGGGTTATGATTGCATCGTCATTCATTGGGATCACCTCGATTTCTTTGTGCTGATGTTTATATTGACGCGAAGTGGGGGTGGTGGGTTTCATGTTGGAGAAAATTTTTTTGGGGGAGAGGGGATGGAGGATTCGCGCGGGGCGGGGGCATGGGAAGGCATGGGGAGCGCGCAGCGGGCTAGAGGTCTCGATACGGAGCGGCTTAGATGGGCGGCACGGTCTGTACTCGGGATCGGGCAATCGAGCAAAATTTTGAAGAAATTTTGCTCTTTCATAGCCCCTTGGAGTCTGGCGTTGTGCGCCAGACTCCACCCCGGCACAGACCGCACCGCCCATCTAAGCCGCTCCGTATCGAGACCTCTAGCCGCTGCGCGCCTCCCCATGCCTTCCCATGCTTCGCGGGCTGAATGTACCTTTCTCTAACGATTCTAATTTTTCTAAAATGAAAAGGTAAAAGCTGCCAGGTTTTTAGACAACTATACAGCTATATGACTACGTAATTATATGATAGGCTGCATAAAATTCAGCAGCAGCTTACCGCCGTAGAAGATGATGACCAGGCCGCAGATGCGGTTGATGGTTTTTAGGACGGCGGGGGTGAAGCGGGTGCTGAAGGTAGAGATAATCAGGGTGACGGCGGTGAACCAGAGGAAGGATGCAGCGGTCACGCCGGTGATGAAGGGGGCGGATTCTGCGGGGGGCAGGGCGGCCCGGAAGGCTCCCAGCATCATGGTTCCGTCGATTATGGCCTGGGGGTTGAACCAGGTTACGACGCAGGCGGAGGAGATGGTTTTGCGCACGGACAGAGCCGTCGCCTGCCCGCCGATTTCTCCGGGGCCGCCCGCAGAAGGCTGACGCCTATGCATATGACGATCATGCTTCCGAAGAGGAGGATGCCCATCTGAAGCCAGCGGGAACGCTGCATGACGCGCCGGCACCGAAAAAGCAGGCCAGCGCCAGGGTTACGTCGAAAAAGATTACAATGAGGGCCGTTAAAAGGGCGCGGCGGCGCGGGTGTGTCAGCGCCGAGTTGATGACGAAGAGATTCTGCAGACCGATGGGGGCCACATAGGCGAGCCCCATGGTCAGTCCCTGTATGAAATATCCCATATGTATCTGCCTTTCATTTTTTATATGATCTGGCTTTATGTGTTCAGGCATTCATTCCTGCGGTCAGGACCTTTCTGTTGAACAGGACGAACACGGTAATGCTGGTCAGCGGGCCCAGCACGTCGGAGATGGGCTGGGCGTAGAAGACGTAATCAGCGCCCAGAACCGCAGGCAGGATGAAGACGGCGGTGAAATAGACGGCTTTTCTCCAGGCCGATAGCGGCAGGGCGAGCTGGACCTGTCCCAGGCCGGTGAAGCCGTCCACGATGGCGTACTGAATCCCCAGCGGAACCACGGCCAGCGTACAGATGCGGATGGCTTCGACGGCCTGGGCCGCCAGCTCCGGGTCCTTCGTGAACATGGATACGAAAATATTTCCGCCCACCCGCGCCAGCACGAACATGATAGCAGTGAAGCCGGCGCACATGGCCATAATGTATTTCTGGGCCTTAATCACGCGGTCGATCTGCTTTGCGCCGAAATTGTAGCTTAGTATGCTCTGGGTGCCCGCACTGATGCCGCCTAAGGGCATGGTCAGCGCCAGCATGAAGCTCTGCACGATGGCGTTGCAGGTGATGAGGCGTCGCCCCGCTCCGGCCGCCGTACTTCTGGAGCACGGCGTTCATGGCAATGATCATCACGTTGTCGATGGCGACGATGAGAAACGGCGTCATTCCCATGACCAGGATCTTTCCCATGATCTGCGGGTCGTAACCCCCGAAGGTGATGCGCACCTTCGTCCGCTTTCCGAACAGGAAGGAAAGCACGTAGCGGCGCTGGCCGCCTGGCTTATGACGGTGGCCAGCGCTGCGCCCGCCACACCCATGTCAAACACGAAGATAAAGACCGGATCCAGCACGATATTGCAGACTGCGCCCAGGATCACCGACTTCATGCCCTCCACGGCAAAGCCCTGGCAGATGATATACTGGTTCATTCCCGTGGCCATCAGCGCAAACAGGGTTCCGCACAGGTAGATGGTGAAATAGGTTTCCGCGTAGGCGTAGGTCACGCCGCTGGCCCCGAAGAGTCTCAGCATGGGCTCGCGGATAGGAAGGACCGCCGCCACCAGAAGCACGGAGAGCACGGCCAGCATGAGAAACGCGTTGGCCAGAATCCGCCTGGCTTTCCAGTCTCTCCCGGCTCCCATCTGAATACTCATCATCGGCGCGCCGCCGACGCCCACCAGAAATGCCACGGAGCCGATCATGGTCACCACGGGCCCGCAGATTCCCACGCCGGCCAGGGACACGTCCCCCACCTCCGGGATATTTCCGACGTAAATCCGATCCACAATGCTGTAGCAGACGCTGACGAACTGGGCCAGCATACTGGGAATGGCAATCTTCCAGACCAGGCCGGAAATCCGGTCGTTTCCCAGATCATTCTCTATCTTCACGAGGTTTCCTCCTTAAGTAAAACAGACTATTTTACAATATACAGAAGATTTTGGGGTTGTGCAAGATATTTTTCAAACCACCAGCGCCCCCCGCTCGTTGGTATGGAGCGTCACCTCTCCCTCCAGCATCCTGCCGTCCTCCGCGAAGCAGTAGATTTCATCTCCCACCGCGCAGAGCTCGCCGTGGGCCATGGCGCCGTTTTCTTTCAGATAGTACCATTTCCCTTCGGTTTCCTTCCAGGCGGCTTCCACCATATAGCCCGCGCCGTCGAACCAGTACCATTCGCCGCCAATCTGCTCCCAGGCGTTCTTGCTGTAGCTGCCGTCCGCATGGCGGTACCACCAGCCTTCGCTGTCCTTCACCCAGCCGGCAGCCTTTTTCCAGGTCTTTTTAAACGCCTCCGGCGTTCCGTACTCACTTTTCAGCTTCGACGGGGTGCTGCCCCAGTCGGGGAGCTGAAAATGGGGCCGGTCCACGATGCTTTTCCAGTCTCCGCCCCACTCCAGGCCCAGGCTCTTTCCCATCTGTCCCACCTTCGCAAAGAGGCCGGTGGAATCATTGTAGGCGTCGTCGGAGGTTTTGCCGTCGCCGTCCACGTCCATGGCCAGATAAAAGTCGAAAGCCACACCCCACTGGTGCATGGAGCTGTAGCTGGAGCCCTTCGCGTTGGTCACGATGTTCCCCGGCTTTGTGCGCCCCTGGGCGTAGAGCTCGTCCTGCTCCGCCGCGGTGCGCAGCGTCTCTCCGATCTTTATGCCGATGCCGGCCGCCTCGCAGGCGGCGAGAAGCTTCGCAGCCCTCGCCTGCAGATCGGGATGGCACAATGTGATGTCTCTCATGCCCGATTCTCCTTGTCCTTTTTGTACCATAGTATGCAGCGCGACACAGAAACGTCATCGGACCGGGTTCTAATCCCGGCACAGCTGTGCTATAATCTATCTCAATACCATCAGTGGACAAGGGAACGCATAGAGAAAGGATGGAAATGAAATGGGAACGAAACGGAAGCTGTTTTGCTGGCTGCTGTTTGCGGCGGCGGAGATCATCGTCCTCGCAGTGGCCGCCGGCTATTTTTACGTTCTTGACCACGGGCCGCTTCATCTGGCTCTGACTGTTATTTTCCTGCTGTGCCACATCGCCCTGTGCGCACTGGCCAGGGGGAAATGGTTCTGTCTGTTGTTCGGGGGATACTGGGCGATTGCCCTGCTTTTAAGAATTTACAGACTTTTATACATGTACGGCCTGCCGCCTGTGTCGGGCAGCGTTCCGGTTTATTACGCCAGCCGGGTGATCGGCCTCTTTTTCCCGGACACCGGTTTTCTCTATGTTCCGTCGCAGTCCGTGGGCTGGTCCGGCGTATTTCTGATGATCGTGAGCGCCGCGTTCATTTTCATCTACATAAAAAACTGATGCGCCGCACACCCGCGCCCCCTCCGGCTGTCTGACCGCCTGGAAGGGGCGCATGTTTTCTCACTTGAACACCACGGGCTGGTCCAGAAGCTCCGTCATCACAACCACGTAAGGGTACGACGTATCCTGGCCGGCCTTCTCGCCCTTCTCCGGACCCAAAGATCGGTCCGTATGACGATGGCGTTGTCGGTCAGATAGAGCTCTGGCACCGTGATGCTGTAGCCGCCGGTGGGCTGGCTGCCGTAGCCTACCACGATGAACAGGTTCTGGTCGTTCATGTATGTAAGCTTGAAGGGATCGGCCTTCTTCTCCTCCACCATGGTCTTAAGCTCCTGGGGAAGCTGGTTCTCGCCGACGACTGTAAAGCTTAAATCCCGCACCTTATTTTCGTCCTGCCCGCTCCCGCAGCCGCCGAGGACCGCCGCCGCAAGCATCAGAAGGAGGCACGCGCCCCAAAATTTCAGCCTTTTCATAAAAAACTCCCGCATACGTTGTTTATACAGTGTATGCGGGAATCTGCCGTTCTTATTCTTCGCCGGGAAGTCCCTTTAAAAATTCCAGGTAATCTCCCATCTGCTTCTCGTAGCCGTTGTCCGTGGGCGTGTAGAACACGGCGTCCTCCATGCCGTCGGGGAGGTACTGCTGCTTCACGTAGTGATGCGGGTAGCTGTGGGCGTAGAGATACCCCTGGCCGTGGCCCAGTTTTCCCGCGCCTTGTAGTGGCTGTCCCTCAGATGGTTCGGCACGGGCGGGGTCTTCGTGCTTCGCACGGTGTCAAGCGCTTGTCAATGGCTTCGTAGGCCGCATTGCTCTTTGGCGCACAGGCCACGTAGGTGGCCGCCTGCGAAAGGACGATCCTGGCCTCCGGAAGGCCCAGACGCTCCGCTGCCAGCGCCGCGTTCACGGCGACGCCAAGCGCCTGCGGGTCCGCGTTTCCCACGTCCTCGGCGGCGCAGATCATGATCCGGCGGGCGATGAATTTCACGTCCTCCCCCGCATAGATCATCCGCGCCAGGTAGTAGACCGCGGCGTCCGGGTCGGAGCCGCGCATACTCTTGATAAATGCGGAAATGGTATCGTAGTGGTTGTCCCCGTCCTTGTCGTAGCCCAGGGCCCGCTTCTGGATACACTCCTGGGCGGTGGCCAGGTCGATGTGAATGTTTCCGTCCGCCGCCCGCTCCGTGGTCAGCACCCCCAGCTCGATGGCGTTTAAGGCGGCGCGGGCGTCACCGTTGGCCATGTCGGCCAGGAAATCCAGGGCGTCCTCGTCGGCTTTGACATTATAGCTTCCCATGCCCCGCTCCCGGTCGGTCACGGCGCGGTGCAGAAGCTCCTTTATATCCTCCCTTGTCAGCGCTTTCAGCTCAAAAATCCGCGACCGGGAGATCAGCGCCCCGTTCACCTCGAAATAGGGATTCTCCGTGGTGGCCCCGATGAGAATGACGGTACCGTCCTCCACAAACGGCAGCAGATAGTCCTGCTGGCCCTTGTTGAAGCGGTGAATCTCGTCGATGAACAGAATGGTCTTCTGCCCGTACATTCCCAGCGCGCTCTTCGCCTCGTTCACCACCTCTTCCATGTCCTTCTTCCCGGCCACCGTGGCGTTTAACTGCTTGAAGCGGGCGCTGGTGGTGTTGGCGATGACCCTGGCCAGCGTCGTCTTTCCGGTTCCCGGCGGGCCGTAAAAAATGATGGAGCTTAATTTATCCGCCTTGATGGCCCGGTACAGAAGCTTGTCTTTGCCGATAATGTGCTTCTGCCCCACCACCTCGTCCAGCGTCGCCGGGCGCAGGCGGGAGGCCAGCGGAGATTCCTTCTCCATCGTGCTCTCTCTCATGTAATCAAATAAATCCATGGCTTCTCCTAATCGATCTCCAATTCGTCTGCTGTAACAAAAGTATAGCCCTGCGCCTCCAGGGTGTCAACAACTATGAGGGCCGCCTCCACCGAGGGCTTAAACACGTCATGGAGAAGCGCCACCCGGTGGCGCGGGGCGTTTTTCACAATGTGGGCGGCCACGGCGTTTTTGTTCTGCACATTCCAATCCCGCGGGTCGATGTCCCAGAGCACGGGCGTCATTCCCAGCCGGTCCTCCATCTCCCCGTCGCCCTTTCCAAAGGGCGGGCGGTAGTATTCCGGCCGTTTTCCTGTGATCTCCTCGATCAAGTCTGCCGTTTTTTCAATCTGCCCGCAGGCCTCCTCCACAGTCATCCGTGTCAGATCCTGGTGGCTGTAGCAGTGGACGCCGATGAGATGCCCCTCGTCGGCCATGCGCCGGACCAGCTCCTCGTTTCCCCCGATGTTCTCACCGACGAGGAAGAACGTGGCCTTGACGCCCCGCTCCCTTAACCCGTCCAGGAGAAATTCAGTGTACTCCCCGTGGGGGCCGTCGTCGAAGGTGAGCGCCAGAAAACGCGGAGCGGAGGCGGCTGAATCGTCATCCGCGGACGAGACCGGGACTATCAAATGCGCCGACGGGCCCTCCGGGATCATATTCTCCGCGTGTCCTCCCGAAGATCCTCCCGCCGCCACTGCAGCGAGCACCCCGGCCAGACATATGTCCGCCGCAATCACCGCCGCCAGTCCCGCCACTCTCGCCCGAAAGCCCATATCCGCGCCATCCCCGTCCGCTCCCATATTCCATACAGTATATGACGCCCCGCCTGTCCTCTATATCTTTGCCATATCTTCTCTGTCTCCCGGCGGCTTTCCTCCCGCTCCTATATCTCCTCCAGCCTCCTGCGGATCTGCTCCTCCCGGTCCTCGAACAGGAGACTCTGATTGTACTGATAGTACCTTTCACACTCATACTCCTGCAGGAATTTGAGGCTGTAGAAATTCAGGTTCAGCTCCGTCACAAACAGTACCAGCTCCTGCCCGGTGCCGAAGGCCCCCTCCATGAAGTCGAAGGCCCGCTCCGTCATGGCTCCGGCGCGCTCGTACATCTGCCCGAACGCCTCGTTCTCCCTCGCGAACTCCGCCTGCATCCTGGCGAAGGCCTGCTCCGGTTCGTCCAGACTCTCATCCCGCACAAGCTTTAAATACCGCTCCACGCTCTCCAGAACGTCGCGCCGCACATACTCCTCCTCGCGGGTCAGAAGCTCCGCGCTCTTAAGCCGGTCAAGCTCCGCCTGCTCCCGCGCATAGATTTCCTCCATCCTGCGCACCGCATCCGCCTCGCTGGACGTGCGGAAGGATTTCAGCGCATTCATCAGAAGCTCCATATACTGTTCCCGCAGGTAAAGGCTCTTGTACTCATTTCCCAGCCGCGACAGGATCAGACCGATGACGCTCAGCTTCTCGTCAAAGGCCCCCTTCCCGGCCTGGGCCATCAGCGCCTCGTCCCGGCCGCCCTCCAGCACCTTGCCGATGCGGTCGTCGCTGCGGTATTTGTGGTAAAGGTCCAGATAGTTGGCAAAATCCTTGGCGATCTTTGGCTGCCGGATGTACTGGGCCACCACGTCCCGGTCCACGGTCTTTCCCTGGGCCTCGTAGACGTCCATCAGGCGCGATAAATCCTCCCAGCCGCGGGGCGTGGCGAACCATTTCCCCTCCACCGTGGTCTCCAGGGAATAGAAATACTCCCGCCGCACCGACAGATAGGAAATGACCGCCGGATGAATGCCGGTCTGGTAGGCGTACTCCTTCCACACGCCGAAATCCGCCTCCACGGGAATCCACTTCACGCGGTCCAGCGTGGCCATGTCAAACTCACGCACGGATTTATTGTACTCCGGCGGATTGCCTGCGGCCACGATGATCCAGCCGCCGGGGATTTTGTGGCTGCCAAAGGTCTTTGCCTGCAGAAACTGCAGCATCGTGGGCGCCAGCGTCTCCGACGCGCAGTTGATCTCATCGATGAACAAAATCCCCTCGGAAAGCCCGGTCTTCTCGATCTTCTCGTAGACCGAGGCCACGATCTCGCTCATGGTGTACTCCGTCACCGAGTACATTTTCCCGCCGAACTCCTTCTCGGTGATGAACGGCAGGCCGATGGCGCTCTGACGGGTGTGGTGGGTGATGGTGTAGGACACGAGACCCACGCGGCACTCCCTGGCCACCTGCTCCATGATCTGCGTCTTTCCGATTCCGGGCGGCCCCATCAGAAGAAGGGGCCTCTGCCTCACCGCCGGGATCAGATATTCGCCCCGCGCGTCCTTCGCCAGGTACGCCTCGATGGAATTTTTTATCTCCTCTTTCGCTCGCTTGATGTTCATTTTATTTCCTCCACAGGCCCCAGGTCGTCGGGGTCCAATATAATCTTGATTGCCCACGCGGGCACGTCCACATCCCGGTAATCGTCCTTCATAAAGATGAACGCGGTGTCGTAGGACGGCATTTTCACCGGAAACAGCCCGTAGCCGTCGGTGAAATATAGAAGCCCCCGAAGCCGTGAGCTCGCCCGAGGCGATGAGCCCGTCCACGTACTGGAACGCGGGACGGAAATCGGTGCCGCCCTTCCCCGCGATCTCCAGATGCTCCATGTACCAGACCATCTCCTCCCGGCTGCGGATGGGCGTATCCCTCTGCACCCGGTCGTCGCACTGGATGATGTGGATATTGGCCCGCTCAAAAAAGCTCTCCCGCTGGTTGAGCACCGAGCAGGTCTCCTCCAGGAATCGCTTCACCAGCTCGCCGGAACAGGACATGGAAGTGTCGATGACGATGACGAACTCCTCGATGCGCCGCAGCTCCTTCGTCTCCAGCGGCTCGATGAGCGGCATATTTCCGTAGGTTCTCATGCCGTAATCATAGTAGATATAGTCAAAGGAATCCGTGTCCACTTTAAGGGTCTCCTTAAGCCTTGTGAATTTCTGCAGGAAATCCCGGTAGTCGTACCGCTCCCGGTTTCCGATCTTCACCTGCTCCAATAGCCCCTCGGAGCCGCCGCCCGCCTCCTTCGAGAGCGTCTCCATCTCCGTCTCCATGTGCTCGCGGATGTCATCCCAGTCATTATTTTTTCCCTGTCTCTGGTTTTTATCGCTGTTCGGACTGTCCCGCCAGAGGCTGTGGTCGTCCACGAAAAATTCCTGGCGGAGGCGCAGAAGGTACTGCACCGCAAACTGCCGCTTTTCCAGATATCTGTATACGCTCTGGGCCGTCACCACGGAAACCTCCTCGGCAAGCCGCGCCGTAAACTCCCGCTTTAAAGGCGACGGATGGCGGTGGACACAGCGGTAAGGCAGGCCGTCGGTCAGAAGCTCGGCGGCCACGTCGCAGGCCACGTCCCAGATGAGCTCATTTCCCCAGCGCGGATCCCGGGCCCCGGAGAAGTGCCCGAACAGACAGTGAAATATCATATGCAGGTACGCCCGGTTCACCTCCGCCCGCCCCCGGCGGTAGAGCGCCGCCAGATCCCGCGGATGGAAAAAGAGCGAAATGCCGTCCGTTTGCAGACCTCGGACGGCATAGTCGGGAACCGGAAACAGCGCGCTCAGCGCCACGTCCATGTAGCGCATGTTCAGATACAGCTCGTTTCTGGCATTTATTAAGATTTCCTGGCCGATGGCGGCAAGCTCCTCCGCCTCCGCCTGCTCTCTGGTAACCGGCGATTTTCTATCCATGGCTCTCCCCCGTCACCAGGTGGATGAACTCCTCCATGGCCTTCGTCAGATATTTATTCCGTTTTCTATACAGGTACACGTTCCGGATGGACAGCTCATCCTCCATCTTGTAGAAGCACAGCGGCACGCCGTAGGTGTTTCCGTGAAGCAGGGTGTCGGTGACGAACGTGGCGCCGATGCCCTTGCAGGCCATGCTGAACGCAGTCATCAGCTGGTCGGGCTTTAAGATGACCCTGGGCGTGAAATTGTACTTGCCGCACATCTTCACGGCGCGCTTGTAGATGTCGTTGCTCTGCTTTAAGAACACAAACGGGATATCCTTGAGAAGCGACAGCGGCAGCACCGGGTAGTCCGGATCCTGGTATTTGTTGGTGGCGATGGCCTCCTCGTCGATGCGGTACTCGCCGAGGCTCTGATTGATCTCGTACTTCTCCGGGATCGCCAGGATGATGCGCTCCGTGCTGTAGTAGTAGCCCTCGTAGATTTTATCGTCCAGCTCCGAGTTGTTGACGAGGAAATCGATCTCCTCCGAAAAGAGCTTGTCCACCAGCTGGGCCGTGGAGCCCTCCACCAGCCCGATCTGGATCTGCGGGTAGCGCCTGGAAAACTCCGCCAGAAGCGAGGGCAGCACGTAGGACGAGAAGAAGATACTCCCTCCGATGTTGAGCCGCCCGGTCAGAAGCCCGTTCAGATTATTTAACTGGTTGACCGTGTTCTCCTCCAGATCATAGAGCTTCTCAATGGCGTCTATATAGATCTCTCCGCTGGGGGTCAGCCCGATGGGCGAGGTGCTCCTGTCAAAAATAGGCCGCCCCAGCCGGGTCTCCACCTTCTTCACCGCCGTGCTCAGGGCCGGCTGCGTGATGTAGAGCTTCTGGGCCGCCTTAGAAAACTCTTCTCCTCGTATACCGCGTAGATATACTCTTTTCCATCAAACATGTCCATACATACCTCTATAAACAAAAGATAATAACATTTATATTATTATATCTATTTGATTATATTCAATTTAGCGTATATAATCAAGTTAAATTAAAGTAAATTGAATGATTTTTTACGGCTCCCGGCGTTCTTTCTGGAAAGTTCCATCAGAAAGCTCACCGCCTCGCTTCTCTGATAGCGAAGGGCCATATTTAAAAATCCGTCAATATCGGCGGCCCCATCCGCTGATTGCCATAGATTGAATGAACCCTCAAGGGCGCGGTCTTCCCTACCCTCAGCTGTGCAAACAGTTCCAGTTCCGCGCCCGATTGCCTTCTCATCCACACACACCTGAACGAAAAACTTAAATTCCCTCATAAGATTTTTTTTGAGAAGGCTTTCTCCCACGAAACCGGCATGCGTCCCCACGTACTGCCGGTATTCTTTTGCGTATTTTTCCTCCAGCTTCACCGGATACATGAGCCTTAAAAGCGCCAGCTTCGCCGCCGTCTCCGTGCTCTCGTGCGCCTTCGCGTAGGCGAACAGGCTGTCGTACTCCTTGAACTGAAACTCCGTATTTTTAAAACAGTAGCGGTAGCGGTGCCCCGAGCCGTGGGTGTGGGTCTCCAGGATCCGCGCCGGGGTGTTCTCCACCGCCTCCTCGTAAAACTCCGGGAAAACGAGCCGCGCCCGGCTGCCATCGGCACAGATAAGCTCCACCTCCAGCTCCATGGAAAGCTCCGCCAGCATTTCTTTCAGACAGGAGCGCGCGCCGGGAACCTCGGTGACGGAGAGCGTCTTCATCCTCCGCACGCCGGTGTACGCCCCGGTGCCGATATCGCGCAGGGAGGTGTAAAAAGAAAAATGCCGGAAGGAAAAGCAGTTGTAGAACGCGTAGCGGCCGATGGACTCCATCGCGGCCGGGAGATACAAAGCCTCCAGGCGGTCGCCACAGAGGGCATCACCGCCTGTCTGCAGCGGCTGCCGTTCTTCGCCGGACATGTTCTCCCCCATCCCATCGTCAAAATAAGCCCCTCCGGCATCTCCCGCATGTGCGCGGAAAACGCGTAAGGGCCCAGGGCAACCACCGGCCTCCCGTCGATGGTCTCCGGGATATGCACCTCGCATCCCGCCCCGAAGCATCTCAATATTTCAACTCCCTCGTTCTTCACTCTGTATACAAAGCGCATGTCCGTCCGCCTCTCCGCTACTTTTCCTGCTGCCTCTCTTCCAGAAAATCCATCACATCCAGAAGGCTGTCACAGCGCGCCGCCAGCTTTGCCCGGATCTCGTCGGTGGGCTCATCCAGGTCGGGCACCATCACCGGCACAAATCCCCCGGCGCAGGCCGCCTCAATCCCGTTGAAGCTGTCTTCCAGAACCACGCACTCGTCCGGCGCAGCCCCGGCAATCGCCGCCGCCTTGTGGAAAATCTCCGGATCCGGCTTGCTTTTCGTCACCATGTCGCCGCAGACATAGCCGTCGAAATATTTCCGCACATCCGTCTGCTCTAAGTATCTCAAAGCGTACTCCTCGTAGGTGGAGGTGGCCAGCACGATCCGGTAATCACGCTCCTTTAAGTAAGAAAGAAGCTCCCGCAGCCCCTTTTTCACCGGCACGCCGTTCTCCGTCAGATAGCGGTTCACCAGCTCCATCCGCCGGGTGCGGATGGCGAAAAAGTCGTAGGATTCGTCGTAGTATTTATAAAACCAGACCCGCGATCTCGTCCAGTTGCAGCCCTTAATATGGCTTAGAAATTCGTCGGTGATCGTAAGCCCGGCCTCTTTTCCCGCCTGCTTCCACATTTCCGCGGCCACGACCTCCGTGTCAAACATCAGGCCGTCCATGTCGAAAATCACTGCTTTTATTTTCTTCTTCATCTGAATACCTCCACAATCACAAACCACACCGCCGGCACCAGAAGGGACGGGAGCATGTTGAGCGTCTTGCAATCTTTGATTTTAAGAATCGAGAGTCCCGAGGTGGCGATCAGAATCCCGCCGATGATGGAGATTTCCGTCAGAAGCCCGTCCGACAGAAACGGCGAGAGCAGCCCCGCTCCCATATAGATGGCCCCCTGCCACACGAACAGCACCACCGCCGCGAAGGCAATCCCGATGCCGTAGGTGGAGGCCAGCACCATGGAGGAGACAAAATCCAGCGTGGCGTTGGTGAAGAGCAGCGTATGGTTGTTGTTGAGCGCGCTCTCTATGGGCCGAGAATGGACAGCGTTCCGATGCAGAACAGAAGAATCGCCGTCGCCAGCCCCTCGCCCAGATTGCTCTTTGAAAATTTCCCGGTCAGCCGCTTGAACCGCCCGTCGATATCCAGCACCGTCCCGACCAGGCTCCCTATGGCCAGGCTCACGATAAACAGCACCGGATACTGGCTGTCCGGCATGTTGGAAACCAGGGAATTGATTCCCACCGCCGCGGCCGCCAGGCCCATGGCGTCAAACAGCGCCCCCTGGTACTCCTCCTTAATTCCTTTTTTCACCACGCTGCCGATCACGCTTCCCGTCAGAATCGTGGCCGCATTCGTAATCGTCCCTATCATGTCTGTTCGTCCTCGTCTTTCTATCGTCTCGCCGTTATCTGTCCCCGGCTTTGCCTCCGGTCCCGCCATCCGTCAGCCCCAGCACCCGCTGTGCGGCCTCCCGGATACACCGGTACTCTTCCAGGTTAATACAGTTTTTGATCCCGCCGCTCTCCAGAAGCGCCAGGCATTCGTCATAGTCCATCCAGTGCACGGACTCCACCTCCTCCGCCTGGAGATGAAGCGCGCTGATATCCACCGGTTTCGTGTAAAGGTACTTGGCGCTGATCTCCCGGTTCAGAAACGGCTTTCCGTAAAACTCCGTCAGATCTTCCTCAAAATGCATCCCAAAAAACGTAAGCTCCGACGCCTCCGCCCGGATGCCCAGCTCCTCCCAGAGCTCCCGCAGGCCGTCTCCAGATAATCCTTCCCCGCGTCCACATGTCCCGCCGACGAAATGTCGAAGCAGCCCGGAAACGAGTCCTTTCCGGCGCTTCGCTTCTGCAAAAGCACGTCAAATCCGCCGTCCCCGTTCTCGTGGGGCCGCACGATCCAGACGTGGGAGGTTCCGTGGATATCGCCGTACCGGTGCACCAGGCTGCGCTCCTTCACCACGCCGGTGGGGTTCCCGTCCCTGTCCCGCACGTCAAAAAGCTCCATGGGCGTTCCGTCCAGCACGGCCTCCGTCAGCACATCATTCCGGTAGCTTAACTTTAAGGAAAAGAAGCTCTCCCACTCATTTAAGAGCATGAAAAAGATCCGGTCCCCCTCCCAAAGGTTTAAGCCGAGCACGCGCTCCTTCTCGACCCACTGAAGGTCCCCCTCGCTGCAGGCAGTCATCTCCCCGGAAAAACCGTCCGCCGTGTAGAGGCACATGTACTCTGTGGGCCACCCGTCGGAGCTGAAGGTGATGAGACCCCGGAATCTGTACGAGGTGAGCGCAAGGCCCGTCTCCTCCTTTACCTCCCGCAGCAGGCACTCCTCCGGCTCTCACCCTCCTCAAAATGTCCCCCGATGCCGATCCATTTATCCTTATTTACATCGTTTTCCTTCTTGACACGGTGAAGCATCAGATACTTCCCGTCCTTCTCTATATAACACAGCGTAGTCAGGCTGGATTTTTTCTCCATCACAGGCTCCTCCTTTTATCACAGAGTATAACATTTTTGCAGACATTTGACTACACTTTATCGCGCGGAGCGCCCGCCCGAAGAATATACATCCAGAAGCTCTGCACAGCGCAATTATAAAAATATTATAAATTTCTTTACAAATATTTCCTTTTTATCCCATCATGGTATATAATAGTCTGGAAATGGAAATATTAAATTCAACGAAAGGCAGGTAATGACCTATGAAGAAATATGTTTGCGACCCCTGTGGTTATGTGTATGATCCCGCAGCCGGCGATCCGGATAACGGCATCGCTCCCGGCACCGCATTTGAGGATCTTCCGGCGGACTGGGTATGTCCCATCTGCGGCGTAGGCAAGGAAGAGTTCAAGCCAGAAGATTAATTTCCCATATCAGGAGGTACTATTATGAGTCAGTTTTTCAAATGTGACGACTGCAACAGCGTATTTTTAAAGACATTCTGCGGCGGCGCTTCCTCCGGCGAGAGCAAACTGAGAGAGCTCATTCCCGGCACCACCGACGGCGCGGCTGAGAAGCACATCCCCGACGTGAAGGTGGACGGCAATACCGTGCAGGTGACCGTGGGCTCCGTGGAGCACCCGATGCTGGAGGCCCACTACATCGCTTTCATCTACATGGAGACCGAGAAGGGCGGCCAGATCGTGCATCTGAACCCCGGCGAGGCCCCCAAGGCCGAGTTCACCGTGCCCGCAGGCGACAAATTTGTTGCCGTCTATGAATACTGCAATATTCACGGACTCTGGAAATGGGAAGCGTAGGATACGCCCGATTGAACGGAATCTGAAAAACAGCACTGGCCGCAGGAGGTCTTACCCATGCCTCCCGCGGCCAGTTTTATATGGTTTCGCAAAATCAGACGGTTTCCCGCTCCGCGTGCTCCTGCTCCGCCTCCATCCAGCGAAGCATGGCAAACTCTCTGCGTATCATAAGGACAGACACCGCGAAGGCCAGCGTATCCGCCACCGGCGCCGCGTACATAATGCCCGTCACTCCCAGAAAAAGAGGCAGAATCAGAATCAGCGGCACCAGGAAAATCACCTGCCTCGTCAGCGACAGAAACACGCCCTTCATGGGCTTTCCGATGGCCGAGAAAAAGTTGGCCGACAGAAGCTGCACACCGTTTATGAGCACCATGAAAAGAAATGTCCTCATGAAATTCACGGCAAATTCAAAGTAGAGTGGATCTCCGGAGCCAAACACGGAGATAATCTGCCGTGGGAAAAACTGGAACAGGATAAAGCCCACCGCCGAGATGCACAGCGCGCAGGTCACCGCCAGCCGGTAGATTCCCCGCACGCGGTCGAAATTCCTGGCCCCGTAGTTAAAGCCGATGATAGGCTGGCTTCCCTGGGACAGGCCGATAATAATGGACAGAAGGATGGCATTTGTCTTCATCACAATGCCGCAGGCCGCCAGGGCGACCTCGCTTCCGTATACGGACCTGGCCCCGTAGTAGGTCAGGGAATTGTTGATCACGATCTGCACCAGCGTCAGCGCCACCTGGTTTAAGGAATTGCTCATGCCCAGAGTGGCGATCTCCCGCCACACGGCCAGCTCCGGCACGAAATACTCCCGTCTGACTGTCACATGGCTGAACCTTCTCAAATAAGCCGCCGCCATCAGGAAAGAGAAAAACTGCCCGATCACGGTCGCCAGCGCGGCTCCCGCCACTCCCATTTCAAAGACAAAGATAAAAACAGGATCCAGTATGGTGTTGATAATGGCCCCCAGAAGCATGCACGACATGGAGTATTTGGGGCTTCCGTCGGCGCGGGCCAGATTGCTTAGGCCGTTGGTCACGATGAGAAGCGGCATTCCAAACGCCGTGATCCTCGTGTAGGAAACCGCGTAGGGCATCACGTCCGGCGTGGCGCCGAAGGCATTTAAAAGCAGGGGCAGAAATGTCTGAATGATGATCACGTAGATCACGCCGAGGATGACCTGCATGCTCACGGCATTTCCCACATACCGGGCCGCCTTGTCCGGATTGTCCGCTCCCAGCTCCAGGGAAAAGCCGGCGGCGCTTCCGATTCCGATTAAAAGGGCGATGGCCATACAGATGGTGGTCAGCGGGAAGGACACGTTGGTGGCCGCATTTCCCAGATACCCCACGCCCTGCCCGATGAATATCTGATCTACAATGTTGTAAAGAGAGCTGACCAGCATGGCGATGATGCTGGGGACCGCGTACGATTTAAGCAGTCTCGGAAGCCGCTCATACCCCAGCGGATTCCTGCCCTCAGTCGTCTGTTCCTTCATTCTCAATTCCTTCTTTCTTCGCTTGTATCTTCATGGGATCCGGAAATGACGGCCCCCGCTGTTCTGAGCCGTGCACGCAGAGCTCGCAGGTCTGCGCCCCCATCAGCAGATCCACGGCTTTTATGCGTATCCGCCCCACCCCCTGCGGGACGGGATAGACGCCGGACACCAGCCCGCGGCGGGCCGGAATGTCCGCGGCGGACGGGCGGAAGACCTCGCCGTCGCAGTCCCAGTCAATGAAAACAGCCTCCGCCGTCTGCCGCCAGTCCTCCGCCCGGAGCTGCTGGGCATCCATAATCGCTTTCAGACGCGGGGAGCAGAAGGCTGTGATCCGCAGCTCACCGGCATCGATCTGCGCGTCCAGATGTCCGTCCGCCGGCTGGCATCCGCCCATCTGCGCTCTCCCCTCTCCGCCTCCGGCGCAAAACACCTCAAAGCCGGGAAATGTCTCTCTGCAGCGTTCCGCCTCCCCCAGCATCCGCGCCAGCCGGTTCACCGCCGTCTGCACGGCGGCGGGGTTCTGGTCGATTCCCAGAAATCTCCTTCCCAGCTTCGCCGCGGCGGCCGGGGCTGTGCCGGAGCCCATAAAAAAGTCCAGAACCAGGCCGCCGGGATCCGACAGCATGCTTATGATGCGTTCCAGAAGCGCCTCCGATTTCTGCGTCGGATAGTAGAGCTTCTCCGGATCTGTCGGGCTGGTGATCTTCTTAATATCCGTCCACCAGTCGTTGACCGGTGTGCCCTGCTCCCTGAGCCTGGCATGTTCGCCCTTGACTGCGGTGCGCCCCCGCTTAAGCGTCCCCTCAGAATAGCTGCGGTACTGGGCGTTGTAGGTCCAGCCGGCCCCGTTGGAGTACCACAGCAGCACGTCGTGCTTCTTCGGCATCTCCGACCGCGGGATTCCGCCGCCGGAGTAGCAGTAGACAATCTCGTTTCTGAAATTTTCCGGCCCGAATACCTCATCCATCAGACACCTCAGATGATGACTCCGGTGCCAGTCGCAGTGGAGCACCATGTTTCCGCCGGGCTTTAAGAGCAGCTTTGCGGCCAGCAGGCGCTCGTAGATAAACTGCAGGTAGCCGCAGCCGCTCCAGATGTCGCTGTACTGCGGGGATTCGGTGATCCGTATGGGCTGGGTTCCTGTCTTTAAGAACACCTTTTTCCGGTACTCGGCGCTGCTGTCAAAGGGCGGATCGATATAGATGAGATCCACGCTGCCCCCGTATTCTCCCCGCAGATGAAGGAGAATCGGAAGATTGTCGCCCAGATACAGGCGGTTTCCCCCTTCGGGGGGATTTCCGTGGACTTCCAGACAGCTGATGTCTTCAGCAGACACGCCGTTATTAAAACCGGGAGCATGCTTTCCGCTCCAGACAAGCTCCGGAACGGGGAGAATGGTGGATTTTGGCATAGCTTGGACTGCACTTTCCTTTGGGGTAATTTTTTAACAATATTTTAGCACCTTTTGAAGGAAATTCCAAGCGGGAATAAAAGCGGAGATACCGGGAGGTTCCCCTTCCGCTTTCGACAGAAGACGGAACCTCGAACCGGTATCTCCGCTGGAGATTTGTTTAAATAATTTTTTTAATATGTCTATGACAGGTAGTCCAGCATGCCGGTGATAACCAGGGCATTGATAAAATCTATAAAGAGACTTCCCACCATGGGAATCGCGAAGTAGGCGACGGGGGACGGGCCATGCTGTCTGGTTACGGCCTGCATGTTAGCCATCGCGTTGGAAGTGGCGCCCATGGCAAAGCCAATGAAGCCGGCGCTCATAACTGCGGCATCGTAATCTCTGCCCATCACGTGGAAAACCACAAAGTATACGAAAATGAGCATCAGAATGACCTGTGCGGCCAGGGCTGTGATCAGCGGAACAGCCAGGTCTACCAGGAGCCACAGCTGCAGTCCTGCCAGCGCCATCGCCAGAAACAGGCTCAGGGACATGTTGCCCACCGTATCGATCTCTTCCGCCGGAAATTCACTGTGAATCGCATCGACCACATTGCGGACAACAGCGGCGGTAATCATTGCGCCGATGTAGCTGGGGAAGGTGATTCCCGTAATGTCAGTCAGCACCGCGCCGACAAAGCTTCCGATACCGAGAGCCAGCATGAGGAGCATGAAGCCCTTCACGAAGCGGCCGCTGGTGGTGGTGAAGCTCTCATTCTCCAGCTCCTCGGCGGAGACATTGGCCGCCTTGTTGGGGCAGATCAGATTGTGCTTTCTGATTCTTCTGGCCGCGGTCGGTCCGCCCATGATGGAACCAGACACCAGACCGAAGGTGGCGCAGGCAAGGCCGGCCACGGACGCGCCGGTAATTCCCATCTCATCCATCACCTGTCCGTAGGCGGCAGCCGTACCGGGACCTCCGATCAGCGCGATGGAGCCGGCGCACAGGCCCAGACGGGGATCCGCGCCGAGCGCTCCCACGATGCCCACACCCACGATATTCTGGGCAAAGGTAATGGCAATCGCAAGAACCAGACACAGAGCCACGGATTTTCCGCCCTTTTTCAGCTGCGGGAGACTCACCGTAAATCCTACCGTTGTAAAGAAAATGTTCATGAACACGGTCTGCAGCGTGTCGTCGAAGGAGATAAACGCCACATTCGACGCGTACAGAATCGTGTTGACAGCAGCGAAGCAGACACCGCCCACCAGGGGGGCCGGAATACAGTACCGGTTAAACACCGGAACCTTTTTGCACAAAACAGAGCCCAGCCAGAAAAGCACGGCAGCCAGGGCGACCGCATGATACATATTCAGACTTATTTCAGCCATTTTAACTTCCTCCTTATTTTCACAGGAGGCAGTATTCCTTACCCGGGATCGCAGTCTGCAGGCGCCCGCCCGCTTACATGCACAGAATACAGCATCCTCATTCGTGATGCCCGTATTATCTGCGTTTTTCTACAAAAAGCGACATGATTCCTCTGGATTCAACTGCAACAAAGGCGTAAGGAATCCTTCGCTACTTCGGCTGTTTTCCGATATAGGCCAGGATGCCTCCGTCCACATAGAGGATATGGCCGTTCACGAAATTGGAGGCGTCCGACGCCAGAAATACCGTCGGCCCCACCAGGTCCTCCGGCGTGCCCCAGCGTGCCTGCGGAGTCTTGGCCACGATAAACTGGTCGAAGGGATGTCTGGAGCCGTCCGGCTGCATCTCGCGCAGCGGCGCGGTCTGCGGGGTGGCGATGTAGCCCGGTCCGATGCCGTTGCACTGGATGTTGTACTCGCCGTACTCGGAAGCGATGTTTTTCGTCAGCATCTTTAAGCCGCCCTTGGCCGCCGCGTAGGCGGAAACCGTCTCGCGTCCCAGCTCGCTCATCATGGAGCAGACGTTGATGATCTTGCCGTGCCCCTTCTTCATCATGCCCGGAATCACCGCCTTGGAGACGATGAACGGGGCGTTCAGATCGATGTCCACCACCTGGCGGAACTCCTCGGCCTTCATCTCGTGCATGGGGATTCTCTTGATGATTCCGGCGTTGTTCACCAGAATGTCGATGGTTCCCATGGTCGCCTCGATGTCAGCCACCATCTTCTGCACATCCTCCTCCACGGTCACATCGCAGATGTATCCCTTGGCCTTGATGCCTGCCTTCTCATAGTCGGCCAGCGCCTGGTCCATGTGCTCCTTGCTTCTGCAGTTGAACGCGATGGACGCTCCGGCCTCCGCCAGGCCCTTTGCCATGGCAAAGCCGATTCCATAGGCAGCGCCTGTCACCAGCGCGACTTTTCCCTCAAGCGAAAAATTTGCTCCCATATTGTTTTCCTCCCACTGATTTTCAAGAATTTATTTAAGGATTTCTCTCACAGTCTCAGCCAGCGCCTCGTCCCTGCAGTTATCCCAGAAATATTTTCCGAAGCCCTCGGTGGACAGCGCGCCCTTCGTGAGCTCACGGTCCATCTCCTTTAAGATGCTGTTTAAATCGCGGTAGGTGACCGTCTTCACCTCGTCGAGAATCTTTTTGTTGCGCTTCTCCGGAACCGCGCGCTCCCTGGGATAGCCCTGGCCGCTCTCCTCCACGTAAAGCTTCTCGAAAATGTACTCCAGATTTAAGTCGCCGCCCCAGCCGAAGCCCTTGGCGAAAGGGATGGCGATGGCGTTTCCGTCGTTGATCTGGGCAAAGGTGTAGGCGTCCAGCGCGTCCTCCACATGGCCGCAGATAACGCCCGGGAAGGAATTGCAGGCCAGCATGGCCCCCTCGCCCGTGCCGCAGCCTGTGATCACGTAGTCCGCCGCGCCGGAGTTCAGAAGAACCGCGGCCAGAATCCCCACCTGCACGTAGGTGAGCTGCTCCTCATCCTCAGCGGTATACATGCCGTAGTTAAACACCTGGTGTCCCATGGGCTCCACCACCTTGCGCAGCGCGTTCTCAATCATGGAATTTTTCGCCGCCTGGCTGTTTTCGTTGATCAGTGCGATTTTCATAGTGTGTTGTCTCCTTTTCCTTTATTTTTCCATAACCTCCCAAAAGCACCCGGGGGCGTCTCCGCTCCAGAGTGCTTCCGGTCGTATTTTCAGGGGGTAATTATCTTGTCTGTCTACTTGAGAAAATCTTTTCTCATGGGCGTAAAGATGTCAAGGATCACGCCTCCGTCCTCCAGGGAAACCAGTCCATGGGGAACATTTGCCTCGATATAGAAGCAGTCGCCCGCCTTTAAGATGCGCTTCTCTCCGTTTAATTCCGCCTCGAAGGTCCCGCTGATGATGTAGTCGCACTGGCGGTGGGGATGGGAGTGAACCTCGCCCACCTGGCCCTTGTCCCACTTGAGCTCGGCGACCATCAGATCGTCGATGTATCCTTGATGCACCGTCTGACACCCGAATCCAGAACCTCAACCTCGCAGTCCTTCTCCCAGACAAATCTTCCTACATTCTCAAAAATCTCCATCTCTCTCATTCCCTTTCTTTTAGGCCAGTCCCAGCAGCCTCGGGATAAACATTGTGATGGGCTCAAAATATGTCACCAGCATCAGTACAATGATCGTCACGCCGAAAAACGGGAGCAGCCTCTTAATGATAGTCTCTATATTGGTATTAGCCACACGGCAACCAGTGAACATGACCGTTCCCACAGGAGGAGTGATGGCGCCGATACACAGATTGAAGGTGATCATCAGTCCAAAATGAATCGGGCTCATTCCAAAGCTCTCACAGATCGGCAGGAAAATCGGCGTAAAAATAAGAATCGCCGGCGTCGGATCCATGAAAGTTCCCAGGAACAGAAGAAATATGTTCATTATAAGTAATATCAGATATTTGTTGGTTGTCAAGCCCAAAAGCGCGGAAGCTATCATTTTGGGAATACCGGTAAACGCCATCACGTAAGACATGATGCTGGAAATACCGATCATCAGCAGGATAATGGAGGTCATACAGGCCGCCTCCAGAAGAATGCCGGGAAGCTCCTTCAGCTTCAGATTTTTATAAATAAATCCAAGAACCAGAGCGTAAACCACCGCGATGGCCGAACCCTCGGTAGCGGTGAACGCGCCGATCAGTATACCGCCGATGACAACGACGATCATCATTAAAGAAGGAATGGCGTCCAGCACCAGCAGAAGATTCTGTTTCATTGGAAGTTTCTCGCTTCTCTTATAGCCCAGCTTCTTCGCCATGAATCCAGCGACAATCATATTTCCGATGCCCCAGAAAATACCCGGGAGATAACCGGCCATAAACAGAGCGCTGATGGAAACCGTTCCCGCCACGGTGGCGTATACAATCAGAGTATTGCTGGGCGGGATCATCATTCCCGTGGGAGCGGAGGCGATGTTGACAGCAGCGTAGTAACTCTTGTCGTAGCCCTCTTCCTCCTCCAGCGGTCCCATGATTCCGCCGATGGCCGCCGCGGCCGCCGAACCGGAGCCGGAAACAGCTCCAAACAGCATGTTGGCCACAATATTGGTCTGAGCCAGGGAGCCGGGAAGTCCCCCCGCCAGTATCTTCGCGCAATTTACAAGTTTTCTCGCAATACCGCCGTTGTTCATCAGAATACCGGCGAGTATAAAGAACGGAAGTGCAAGCAGCGAGAAGCTGTTCGTACCGGAAAACATTTTCTGGGCAGACACCAGTATGGCCTTTTCCGGCGCCAGAATGGTGAGCATGGCCGCTGCCGAAGCCGTTCCTATGGCCACGCTGATGGGCGTCCCGATCACTAACAGGACCACCACCAGCGTCAGCATGATAAGTCCGCATACAACTGCTGACGACATCTTTTATTCCTCCTTTGCCAGTGTCTCCACAACATCCAGACGGCCGGTAAGGATATCATGGATGTTGCAGACGGTATAGAATGCGGTCAAAACTCCGCTGATTGGCAGTGCCGCGTAGACGATGCCCATGCTGATTTCCAGTGCCGCATCTTTCTGGGGAAGTCCCACATTCACGGCCAGCAGACCGCCTCCTACCAGAACCACCACGGCGAAGAGACACGATACCGCCTCAGTAATCACACAGAGTATCCTCTGGCCACCGGGAGACATTTCCCACGCACATAGGAAATATTCATATGCTCGCGCCTGCCGAAAATATATGCGCCGTTGATCAGTACCAGCCATACGAACAGGTATCTGGTCATGGTCTCCGTCCACGGAACCGGGCTGTGGAAGAAATATCTGGAAACCACCTGCCACGTCACCAGCACCACCATAATTCCCAGGACAACCCAGCTTATGGATTCGGCGATTTTATTAAGTATCTGTCTTAAAGCTTTCATGCCGTCGCGCCCCTTTTACTCAGCTTTCATTTCCATAATTGCATCATAAACTTCTTTAATCTTTTCGTTGGAATTTACAAGCGCCTCGTTGACGGGAGCAATAGCCTCACGGAAGGACTCGGAATCAATTTCCTCTTCCGGAACGATCGTCACCTTAGAAGTATCTAAGGAAGCCATCAGCTCATCCACGTTGTCGTTCCACTGTGCATATACCTCGTCCATGATTCCCGCCACCAGCTCGTCAAAGATTGCCCGATCCTCGTCGGAAAGGCTCTCGTATGCGTCGTTGCTCATGATCAGCCAGTCCGGAACGATCAGATGATTAGTCTGGGACCAGTAGGGAGCCACCTCATAGTGTTTGGAGTTTACATAGGTGATTTCATTGTTCTCCGCACCGTCCACAACGCCGGACTGGATTGCGGTATAAAGCTCACCCATGGCCATCGGAGCCGCACTTCCGCCAAATGCATCCATCATCTGCACATACACATCAGATTCCATGGTGCGGACCTTGAGGCCCTTCATATCATCTACGCTGTAGATGGGCTTATTTGCAGTATACATGCTTCTGGTTCCTGCCGGAAGATAGGTGGCAATGCGGAAACCGTACTGCTCGCAGTCAGCCTTCACCTTGTCCATCACCGGAGACTCCTTCATGAACGTCATGGCTTCCTCAACGCTGTCGAATACAAAAGGCATATCAAACGCCTTGAAATAATCGGAAACGCTTCCCGGATGGGTGTTGTTCACGATGGAAAGCTCAATCGTTCCGGACTGGATCTGCTCCAGCGTCTCTCTCTGGGCCCCCAGCGTCTCGTTGGGATAAATCTCAAAGGCATAGCGGCCATCGGTCGCTTCGTTGAATTTTCTTCCAAACTCCTCCATCACCTTGTACTGCGGATGGTCTGTCGTCTGGTTAAACGCCACTTTCCACACTTTGGTCTCAGATGTTATGTTCTGTCCGGCAGCGCTGTCGGCCGAAGCCTCGCTGTCTGCCGCCGCTGCGGCTGCCTCAGTGGTTACAGTAGCCCCGGAAGAGCCCACACAGCCTGCCAGGCTCACAGCCGTCATAGTGGTAATAGATACCGCCGCTAAAACTTTTTTCCACATCATCATAATTTTTGTTCCTCCTCCATTTTACTCAATCGTTTACGTATTTTGATAAAAAAATTTAGTTTTTGCGCAAAACCATTTAAACCATTTTTTACGGTTGTATGGTCATTATATCCCTGTTTTTTATGGATGTCAATATATTTTTAGTTATTTTGTTTGCAATTTACAAATATATTTTCGTCATCTGTGCATTATATCTAAATATATTTTTAGTCAAGTTACTACTTTTATAAAAATATTTTTAGTTATTTTATTTTTATGTACTAAATTTTTAGCATTTCAAGTTGGTCCACTTGACATCCATTAAAAAAATGGTTTGCTATTAAGTAATCGCAAAGTAATTTTTTATGGAAAGGAAAAAGCCCATGGGAAAACGGGTCACACTTGCAGATATCGCGAAGGTGGCGGGCGTCACGCCGGCCACGGTTCAGCGCGCATTAAAGGGACTGGAGGGCGTCGGGGACGAACAGCGGCAGAATATCCTGCGCGTGGCGAAGGAAATGAACTACCGCCCCAACGTTCTTGCCTCCACCTTAAAGAAAGGCGAGGTCAATATCGCCATTGTCCTCCCGGACGCGGAGGATGAAAATCAGTATTACGCGGCCAGCCTGTGGGACGGGGTGCAGGCCGTGCTGGACGGCTCCTACGGATACATGGTGAAGGGACACCGCTTCTCCTATGAGCGCTCGCCGAAAACTCTGGGCGAGACCATGCAGCGGGTGTGCGAGGAGATGGGCGGCCAGTTAAACGGCGTCATCACCATGGGCGTGGAGGACGAGGCCTTCCTGGACGCCTGCCGCCAGCTGGACAGCCGCCGGATTCCCTACGTGTTTGTGGGAACAGACTGCCGGGCGGCCGGGCGGCTCTGCTGCGTCACCGGCTGCAACGAGATTGCCGGAAAAATCGCCGCCGACCTGTTTCTCAACCTGCAGAGCGGCCAGGGCGGGAAAATCATCCTCACCGGCGATTTCAGCATCGAGGACCAGCGGCAGAATGCGCTGGGCTTCGAGGAACAGATCGGACGTTACGGGAAAAATTACAGAATGATCAAGCTGATCAACTATGACGGCATCCAGGCCACCGGCTTGAGATCTCCCGGCTTCTGGCCTCCGACGCCGATGTGGTGGGGCTCTATTCCACCAGCGCGAGAAATACGCTGGCGATCTCCCAGGCCACCCAGGATTTAGACCACAGGCTTCTCACCGTGGGGAGCGATGTATTTCCGGAGAATATTGAACTTCTGAAAAACCGGCGCATATCCGCCATTATTCACAAGCGTTCCTTCGAGCAGGCCCAGCGGGCGGCGCAGATTCTGGTTGACTATCTGCTGACCAGGAAGGAATCGTTTCGCAGCGAGGAGCTGGTGCTGCCGCAGGTGGTGACGAATGGGAATGTTGGGTGTTTTGAGGGGACGCGAGGGGTGGATGGGATTTACACTTGAGGGAAATAGGATTCGCAGGCGGCGGGGGCAGTGGAAGGAGCGGGGGAGATGACCGTTCCGGGAGCCTCAATGGGTATGACTTAGACGGCCGGCCGGGGGCGCTTCTGGGGACCGGGGGACATTCGATCAAAATTTCTGATGAAATTTTGCTCTCCGTAGTCCCCTTTTCGTTTGGCGTTGTGCGCCAAACGAAACCCCAGAGCGTCCCCGGCC